>NZ_JBHSZV010000034.1:0-134198 GCF_042663045.1 Halobacillus seohaensis
AGGATACCCCACCTTGTTTTTTTAAGCCTAAAACTTACTTACACAGACTATTGTACGTCATCCGTCTAGTCCGCTTTTCCCGCAGGAGTCTCCCTGTTTTCCCTGCCCTCCCTGCTTTCTTTTTCATAAACGGACCCGAATAGTGGGCTTCCTCCATAATGAAATCAGAGGATAAACATGCTGTTATATCAATGGCTACGTTTTCGTAATCCCTTTTATAAACGTCATCTTTCCCTGAAAGAATAAATTTCCAGATAAAGATGATTTTATGAATCAAAAGAAACACACTTGGCCGGGATTCTGAAAGACAAACAGCTAAAGAAACCGGCTTTTTGAATCGTTCCAGTACATTCAAGCCTGAAATTCTTGAGTCTATGTACACTGTTGAAAGAAACAGCTTACATCATTTATGGAGCGCTATATTCTTACAATTCAAGACCTCGATCTTCAAACAAGCTATGCATGAAAGTTGTTTCCTTTTTAAAACAAGGGTATGGTCAATTAGCTAGTACAGGCAGGAATTTCATCTTTTTGAGAACGAAATCCATTATTTTCACGCATTAGGATTTATGGATTCGATCCTTTCGACTCCCGAATGATTATGCCGACTATCCGGAAATTCATGGTTTTGGAGTAAAGGCAGATACATCATACTTTAACAGTAACGGTAGAACGGCATGAGTCCGCTAGAAACATACGGCAAGGGGCGGTGGGGAAGGTGGAGACTCCTGTGGGATACGCGGGTTAGATGAGACCCCGGAAGGCGCCAGCCTGAGGAGGCTCAGCGCACGCCCACGGAAAGCGACTCCTTCCCCACCGCCCCTTTCTCCACACAATCATCTCAGAATCGAGTCTTCAACAATCCTGCCAGTTACCGCAACAAGCACAACTTCGTCAATGTGCATAACTATTAGTATGTTACATTTTTCGTGAGCATCATATCGATAAAAGAAATGTTTCATTTAATAAGCAAAAACTGTGTCAACTCTTACAAGCGGTCACACCTTGATAAGACACAATAAAAAGGGAGCACTGAATCGTTCTGCAATTCAGTGCTCCCTTTACAAATGCATTTCAAAATTGAATTAATTAATACTATCTATCCAGCTTTTTCAGTGTCTCTTTTTTTCAATTCTCTTCGTAAAACCTTTCCGCTGATTTGAGTTTTAGGAAGTTCTTCAACAACTTCGATCTCTTTAGGAGCTACGTGGGCAGCAAGCCCTTTCCGAACAAATAAGCGAATCTCTTCTAACAGTTCTTCACTTCCATCATAACCAGGGTTTAAAGCAATAAATGCTTTAACGATCTCTCCTCGAACCGGGTCAGGCTTACCTATAACCCCAACTTCCTTTACGGCTTCATGCTCTATGAGTTTGCTTTCGACTTCAAATGGTCCGATTCTCTCGCCTGAAGAATTAATCATGTCATCACTTCGACCTTGGAAAAATACATAACCATCTTCATCTAGATAAGCAAGGTCACCAGCAATATACCACTCAGGACCATAAGGAAAATAGGAATTGAACTTTTCTTGATTTTTCCATACTTCTTTCATTAAAGATGGCCAGGACGACTTAATCGCCAAATGCCCCGTTTTCCCTGCAGGTAGAATTTCACCATTATCATCTAGAACTGCAACTTCAATTCCTGGGATAGGACGCCCCATAGAGCCTGGTTTAATTGTTCTAGTTGGTAAATTTGCAACAAGTTGAGCTCCTGTCTCTGTCATCCACCACGTATCATGGATGCGGAGATTAAGTGTTCTCTCCCCCCAGTGAATAACCTCTGGATTCAGAGGCTCTCCTACACTTAAGATGTGACGAAGTGAATACAAGTTATATTTATTTAACGTTTTATCCCCTTCAGCCATTAACATACGATAGGCAGTAGGAGCACTATACCATACGGAAACCTTAGCTTGTTCCAGCACTTGATACCAGGACTTTGCAGAAAAGCGGCTTCCATGGATAACCGTAGTTACGCCATTAAGTAATGGCGCAAATACACCATAGACTGTACCTGTTACCCATCCAGGGTGAGCTGTGCACCAATAAACGTCACCCTCTTTTAAATCAAGCACCCAACGGCCTGTTTGGTACTGTTGAATCATATTACGGTGGGCATGGATGATTCCTTTTGGCTTACCCGTTGATCCACTTGTGTAATGGATATTCAAACCATCATCAAGATCAACCCAAACAGTATCTGCTGTATCATCAGCTTCTGCTGCTTCTTTTGTAATAGAAACATCTGACCCTGCTAGTTCAAAGTCTGTTGTAAATACCGTTTTCAAGCTTGGAATTTCATCTCTGTTTACACGATCCAGAAATTTCAAGTCTGTAATGAGATATTCTCCATCACAGTCATTGATTCTATCCTTTACCGCCTCTTCCATAAATGCTTCAAACAGCGGTCCCACAACGGCTCCAATTTTTATGGCAGCTAACATTGCTATATGACAATACGGATGCTTAGGTAAGAAGACAAAAACAAAGTCCCCTTTTTTCACTCCATGAGCCTTAAGTACATTGCTCCAGCGGTTCACTTCCTGTTGAAGTTCTTTATACGTGTACGTTTCTTCCTCACTTTCAGTGAAATAGTGAAGGGCGATCTTATCGCCCTTGCCTTCTTCCACGTGACGATCTACACATTCATAAGCCATATTCACATTTCCTGTTTGATACCAGCTAAACACCGGATGAACACGTTCCCAACTAAATGGTTCGCCTTCCATCCACTCTTCCGCTACATTGTAAGCTCCACATTTAGGTGGAAGGGTTCTCGTAGTCATACGATGAGCCTCCTTACTCTTTCATAATATCTGTCTTTAAAGTCTTCTGTTTAAGATCAGCTAAAAAAGGATGCTTAAAGGCTTCTGTTTTTTCGCTGTGCCATCACAATATTAATCCTAGTTCTTGAAACATCATGCCAACTATTTAAATTTCACATGCATAAGTTTCGATTGTTCCTCTTAACCGCTGTGCTTCTTTGTACGTGCAACGATTGTGAATAACTTGAAGTCCTGCCTCACTGGCAATCTTCGCAGCCTCAGGTGCAATAACACCTTCTTGTAACCAGAAAACGTCAGGCTGAACATTAGCTGCCTCTTTCGCAATTTCCACCGCGGCTTCAGGGCTGCGGAAAATTTGTGCCACATCTATTTTAAACGGAATAGAACTTAAGTCTGGATAGGCTTTCTCACCTAACACTTCATCTTCTCGAGGATTGACAGGAACAATTTGATAACCTAAACGCTGCATCTTACGCGCTAAACGGTGACTTGGACGGGATGGTTTTCCACTTAAGCCAACCACAGCCAGCCTCTTCGGTCGAGTCACTTCCTTACCATCTACTTCTTCCTTCACTTGAGCTGAACTTAAAGCCCACTTAATAACACCTTCATCATTTTCTGTAATCGTAGAAGCTACTTCGCGACCAGTAGCTTTACCAATAGCGCGATTTAAGTCATTAATTAAATCTTTCACTGATTCAATACCTACAGATAAACGAATTAGCTCTTCTGTTACCCCACTTGCAACTAAGTCTTCTGCTGATAACTGTTGGTGAGTTGTTGATGCTGGGTGAATAATTAGTGATTTCGCATCTCCTACGTTTGCAACGTGAGACCATAGTGAAATATTGTTAATTACTTCACGGCCAGCATCACGACCACCTTTAATTCCAAAGTTCACAATGGAACCATATCCACCTTCTAAGTACTTGCCGGCAAGGTCATGTGCTGGATGCTCTGTTAAACCTGGATAAGAGACCCACTCTACATCTGGATGTCCTTTCAAGTATTCTGCTAATTCAAGAGCATTATCATTGTGACGCTCAACACGTAGATGTAACGTTTCTAGACCTTGAATAAGTTGAAAAGCACTTTGCGGACTTAAGCATGCCCCAATGTCTCTAAGCAGTTGAACACGCAGCTTTGTAATAAAGGCTAATGTTCCAAAATCAGCCGCATATTTAATGCCATTGTAACTTGGATCTGGCTCTGTGAAGACAGGGAACTTACCGTTAGTCCAGTCAAAACGGCCACCGTCAACAACAACTCCACCAATCGTTGTACCATGACCTCCTATCCACTTCGTCGCCGAGTGAACAACAATATCTGCACCCCATTCAATTGGTTTACAAGAGTAAGGAGTAGCGAATGTATTATCAACGATAAGTGGAACCCCATTATCATGAGCAATTCCGGATACTTTCTCAAAATCTAGTACATGCAAGCTGGGATTTCCAATCGTTTCAGCAAAAACCGCTTTTGTTTTATCAGTAATCGCTTTTCGGAAGTTTTCAGGATCTTCTGGATCAACAAATACTACGTTAATACCATATCGCGGCAAAGTATTAGCAAATAAGTTATAAGTACCACCATATAAGTTTGCTGCAGCAACAATCTCATCTCCTGCTCCAGCAATATTCAAAATGGATAGAGAAATAGCTGACATTCCAGAAGCTGTAGCCACAGAAGCTACCCCATTTTCAAGTAAGGCCATTCTCTTTTCAAAAACATCTACCGTTGGATTACCAATTCGTGAATAAATATTCCCAGGCTCATCTAGAGCAAATAGGCTTTGTGCATGATCTGTGTCATGGAAAACATAAGATGTCGTTTGATAGATTGGAACGGCTCGAGAACCTGTCGTCGGATCTGGTGACTGTCCACCGTGTAAAGAAATTGTATCTAAATCATAGCTTTCAAATGAATTTGTCATAATAAAATCCTCCCTTAGAATAAATAAAATTTATTGTTTACTTTTAGGCTGTTTTAAATCTAGTTCTTGATTTTTGTTACAAAAACTATTGATTTCTTTATTAGGCAAGTTGCTTATCTTAGTCCGTTAAAGCTTCCGATTGCGGGAAGACGATTCGGTTACTGCATTTAAAGAAAGGTGGTCCGAAAAGCGAGCTATTTCCCCGACCACCTTCCTTTCGTGTTGGTGACGGAACGGCCAGCTATCCCAAGCGTGTTATTGGCCGATTGTTGAATAAACTTATTCCTCACTTTTCAAATCTGAGATAAAAAGATGCAAAAAACCCCTCTTCGATAAGAAGAGGGGTTTGTTATAAACGGGTCCTCCTCTTATCTCTCAGATCAATGATCTGTAGGATTTGGCACCTTCTCAAACTGAATATTTGTAGGTTGCCGGGCATCACAGGGCCTATTCCCTCTGCCGCTCTTAATAAGAGTTTGCATTATTTAAATTGTCTATGCTTATCAATTATAGGCACTTTACTAACTATAGTCAATAATTTTTTGAATATTTATTTAATAGATTGATGGATTGCCTGCTTGAACTGGGCAGCAATATCTTCCGCTTCTTCAATTCCAATAGACAGTCGAATCACATAATCATTGATTCCAATTTTATTTCGTTCTTCCACAGTTAAAGCCCGATGAGAAGTACGTACAGGATAGGATACGGTTGTTTCAACTCCTGCTAACGTCGGTGCTAGCTTAATCCATCCTAATGATTTGAAAAACGCTTCTACATCAACCTTTTCAGCTAACTCAATCGTTACAATGGCTCCTTTTCCTCGTTCAGAGACATATTCCGGATAATAGACGCGTTCCACTCCATCGTCTTCGTTTAACATTTGAGCTACCTGGTCTGCGTTATGTGATTGCTGTTTCACTCGTAATGCAAGAGTTTTTGAGCCGCGCTGCGTAAGCCATGCCTCAAAAGGACTTAAGTTTGTGCCTAAACCAATAATTCTCTGCTTTGCTTTTGTAATCAGTTCTTCATGCCCTACTACTACGCCAGAAGTAACATCACTATGGCCACCGATATACTTTGTCGCGCTATGAGCCACAATGTCTATTCCCTTTGTATAAGGCTGTAGTAAGTAAGGTGTAGCAAATGTATTATCCACCATTGTCCTCAAATCGTGTTGTTTGCCCAATTTAACAAGATTTTCAATATTTTCTACTCGTAGAAAAGGATTGGAAATGGATTCTGTGTACAACAACTTCGTATTCGGACGAATTGCAGCTTCTATGGACTGTTCATCAGCAAAAGAAACCATTGTATATTCAATACCAAAACTCGCTAATTGCTTAGTAATCAATTGATGTGTTCCACCATACAAGTCTTCAGCAGCTAATATATGATCTCCTGCTTCAACAACCGAAAGAATTCCAGCCATAATTGCTGAAATGCCAGATGAAGCTGCTACCCCTGAAGGTGCACCCTCCAAATTAGCAACCGTCTGTCCTAATTCATCTGTGTTCGGGTTATTCTCTCTCGTATAGGAATACGGCACCTCTCCTGCATAATAGCTTTCCAAGTGATCCAAATCACGAAAGGTGAAAGCAGATGTTTGATAAATTGGAGTAGCTTTGCTATTTAATGCTGTATCTTGATTTAACTTATTATGTACAACACGTGTACTAAATGATCGTTTTGACATCGAGATCTCTCCTTTTAGACTCTAATTCCTCATAGTATATAATAACATTCTCCCTTATTGTCAAAGAATTATAATTCTCTCTCATTCAAAATCGCTTGTACAACATGCTGGTAATAATTAAAGTCATGAGGACAGAAGTGATGGCGTAATAAAGTAATTTCATCCCCGCTTAATACCGAGGTCGCTATTAGGTGTTGACGATTTTTCGATATCATACTTAAGAAATCTTCTAAGTCGATTTCTACTACGTCCGTCACTTCTTCGTTAATCGCAAACTCTAATTCGTTATTATAAGGGTATAAGTAAATATGGCAAATTTCTTTGTCATTTAGAGTCTTCATCTTTAGTTGTTCTTTATGAAAGCCAGAGTAGATAATATTCTCCTCCCTAAGCTTAAGTCCCAACTCTTCCTCAATTTCCCTCAATCCGCCTTCAATGCGACTTTCATAGAGGCCAATATGCCCCGCAGCCGTTATATCGTAAAGATAAGGGAAATCCTTTTTAATACCTGAGCGCTTTTGAAAATAAATAGCCGTTCGATTTTCTTTATGTTTATAAAACCAACAATGAAAACTCTCATGCCAATCTCCGTCACGATGTACTTCATCTCTGTCTTTTTCCCCTATAGGCGTCAACCAATCGCTAAATATCTTCAGCATTTCTCCCATACGTTCACTCATTTCTCCTCATCGAATTTAGTATTATACTTAGTCTATCATAGAACGACAATAATCGAGGAAATTAATAAAAATCTCGTTTAAAAAATTGATCTTACGGTAAACTAAAAGTTGAGGAGGTAGATAAAATGAGGAAGAAAAAATCTAATCATAATAAAACCGACACATCTAATCAAACGGCCGAGTTTTTCTCACACTCTTCTGAAGTAAATAAAGCATTTACTAATGTTGAGCAAGAGAAGGACCCAGATAAAGAGAAAGAGTCTGATGCTATTTTAGGTCACTATTCAGATAGAGACTCTCAATAAAACGCACAATCTCCAGAGTGGGATTGTGCGTTTTAATTTTTTAAAAATAACAAAAATCTGCTATCATTAACCATAGTAATTCATCTTTTTCAGAAGGGACGCTTATAGATGAAGAAAGTGAAGTGGATGGTAATAGCAGTCATTCTTATAGGATTCACCCTAGCTGTTCAGTGGAGTATGGGAGAAGAAGATAATGCGACAAAAAAACTTGAAGTGTTTCAAAATCCTACAGCAGAGGAAGTAGGACTGCCCGACAATATTAAACAAGCTGAAACTCGTGAAGATGTTGACAAGTTTTTCGAAAGTCGATCACGAGGATATACCAAGGCTAAGGAAATGGAACTCATCATAAACCCGAACCAGTCATTTGAGATCCCAGAACATGAGGGAGAGCTTACAATTGATGAAGTTTGGTATTCTCAACATCAAGTATTCATGTATTACAGTGTAGACCTTCACGTATTTGAAGGAAAAGACAATCTTTCAACAAGGTCGTTATTTAACATTTCCAACATCAACCTAACTGCTTCAGAAGGTGACTTACCAACGCAGTCCCATTCAGGATTTAATTCCGGACAGTCTTCGGAACACCTTATTACCTACGATGGTAAACTTTACGGTTTGACTATGATGCCTCCATTAGGTCAACAGAATCAAGATACTGAAATCAACGAAACAGCCTTAACCTCTTTTCAGATAGAAATGGCTGGTGAAACTCAAAAAACAGAGGAACAACCAATAAAATATACATATGAATCAGGGCAAGAAATCCTGCAGTCAGCTGAACTACAAAGTACGTACAAAAAAGATGGACTGTCAATTGAGCCTAAACAAATTGAACTAGGGATTACAAATAATAGGATCACTTTTGAAATCACCCATGATGAGTATGAAGTTGCAAACCTTCATGGAACCATCAGCGAAGGTGACTCAAGCAGGGATATTGCGTTTATTATTCAAAATAGGGAGAACCCTGCATTGTACGAATCCTCATTCTTTCCTTTTTTTGAAAATCCAGAATCCTTACAATTGGATATTGATAGAGTAACGATGCTAACGGAAGAGGGGTATTCATTTGAAGTAGACGTGAGCGATTATGAAGAGGTAATTGATGATGATTGGAGCCGCGAAAGAGTCGAGGTAGACGAAAAAGTAGCGGAACTTTATAACACTGATGTTTATTTAGAAGAAAAGGTCTATGATCCTTCAGGTAACTCTGAAATGCGTTTATCATTTGAACCTCATTCAGATAATACAATCCATTTAAGTTCAGAACCAATTCACATTCCAAACCAAGATTACCGACGAAATTTGAAGGTCTTCTCTGATGGAGAAGAAGCTCCTCACCCTCCATCAATGGTATTTGATGAAGAAAATTCAATTATATCACTTTCTCCTAGATTGATTGAGGATTCTGAAAGCCTATTGTTTGAATTTGACAAAACATCCATATCACAAGAGATCGAACTTGAAGAAGAGATTGAATTGACCAAATAAGCAAGGGGCTAGTATCCCTTGCTTATTTTCTTTTAACAAATGTTCGACTAAAAAAGTCTCTTACTGCCAGATTTACAGTTGGTCCTTGGGTAGCAGGCAATTGGTGAAATGCATTGTCGACTACAGTGAGTGAAGCTTTTGAACACCTTCTGTAGAAGCGGGCATGGTGGTAAACCCAAAATGAACGTTTACCATATAAAAGCAAGATAGGCACTTGAATCTTTTCTAGCTGCTTACTACAGTCATATTGGGAGGAATGTTTATAAAACTCATACCAAACAATAGGGTCTGATTTCAACATATGATGTCTTTGTTCTTCTCTAGTTACCGTATCTTGAAAGTGGGTCTGACTGAGTACTTGAGCTAAAGAATCAGGGTTTTCTCTCACCCATTGCATACCAATTTCGAATTGAAATGCTAAAATTTTAGTATCGACTTTAGGAAAAGCCCCTGACAATATTAATCCCTTCACCCTATTAGGATTACTTAGGGTGAAGTCTTGAGCGACAGCCCCTCCTGCTGAATATCCAAACAATATAATCTGATCAAGCTGAAGGTGGTCAATTAAGGAAAGAATTTCAAGAGTGTAATCACTAATTTCAGGCGATAACTTCACTGTATCTGAATCCCCATGGCCACTTAAATCGGGCAATATAATCCGGTAATGTTCAGCCAATTCTTGCTGCTGTTCAAAGACTTTCCGCCCCATACCAGGCGGATGAATAAATAATATGACATTACCGACTCCGTGATCTTCATAAAATATTCGCTGTCCATCCACATTTGTATAAAAAGGCATAAATATCCCCTACTTTCTGCTTCTAGACGTTTAGTATTTCCTTCTTAGAGTCCAGCATACGTTTTATGTAAAAGTGAAGAACAATAGTCAGAAACCGCTACAAGATTGACACCTTGATTATCACAGCCGTAAACTGTAATTAAAATACTTAAAAGTGAGGGAGTATCACATGTTATACAATCGTTTTCTTATACTATTTTTATTTGTTACAACTACTCTGCTTTTAGCGGCTTGTGGAGAAAAAGAGCTTGAGGATCCTTTAGAGTGGGAAATTGATAATTTGAGTGGCACGACACAATCTGAAGAAAGCTTTTCAGTTGATGATATGGAAGGTGAGGTATGGCTTGCTAATTTCATATTCACTTCATGTGAAACTGTTTGTCCTCCGATGACAAGAAACATGGCAGAAATCCAGGACAGACTAGAAGACGAAGGCATTAATGCAGAGATTGTCTCTTTTAGTGTTGACCCAGAAGTTGATACACCAGCTAAACTGGAGGAATTTGCCGCCGCACAGGACGCCAGCTTTGATAACTGGTCTTTTGTAACGGGATATTCTCAAGATGAGATTGAAACGTACGCTCAAGAGAGTTTCAAGACCGTAGCTCAAAAACCTGAAGGAGCAGACCAAGTATCTCATGGTTCTTCCTTTTTCCTTATGGATAAGAATAATGAAGTCATGAAACATTATAAAGGGGACACTAATGTACCCTATGAAAAGGTCATTGAACATGCCGAAATTTTGGCTAATCAATAAGCAGGCTTTGTCCCCGCAATACAGAAAAAGCGAGCACCTTTGCTCGCTTTTTCTAATGCAATATATCCTTTACAGAACAACTTTGTTACATGCTCATATATATAAAGTTGTTCTATTAAAAGGTACAAGTTACGTTTTTGTCTTCCTTAACTGAACTACTTATAATGGTAAGTACTCCTTTTATTAACTGTTAGCCACAACAGTTTCTCTCATTTCATTTCCTAAATAATCACGCGCCCGTTTCATTCTTGTTTTTAGAGTGTTTTCATTCATATGCAGCACATGAGACATTTGTTTAACAGATAAATCGTTAAAATAGTATAGATGTACAGCTTCATGATAATCAGGCTTTAAGTGATCAATCGCTTCATGAATATGATCATACTCCTCTTTTTCCACTATAATCTCTAAAGGATTTTGAACATTTGACTCTGTATTAAAAAGCCACTGATCCTCCCAAGGTGTAACATTGCGATTTGAGTAACTTCGCAAGTAGTCTTTGCAATGATTAATCATAATCCTGAACACCCACGCCTTCATACTATTGCCTTTTTTAAAAGAGTCAAATCTTTCATAAGCTTTTAACAAAGCCTCTTGTACCATATCTTCAGCTGTCATTGTTTCCTTTACGTAACAACGGGCTGTTCGCAGTAAGGAGGCGTAATGATTTTCTACAATTTTATTTATACTTTGATCTCTACTCATATCACTCACACGGCCCACTCCATTACAATATATCCCTAGTTTTTCAGGCTTTCATTTATCGTACAATATTCCCTGTATATATAAATCTTGTTTTTGTACTATTATGAGAATGAATTTTAGCAATTTTCCAGAAAAATAAAGGTGTTAAGGCATGACTTGACTAATTTTTAACAAAACATCCATTAAACTGATTCTTTTGAACTATTCAGCCGAAGACAAGTTCTGTATGATGGAGACATGAGAAAATATGGGGGAGATGGGCTTGAATATCGGAAGAAGAATTAATCTTTATCGGAAATTAAATAATATGACACTAAGAGATCTTTCGGGTGATACCATTTCGCTTGCACACCTTAGTAAAATCGAGAACGGCTATCGCAATCCTGGAAAAGCAACACTTCAATCAATTTCTAACGCACTAAATTTACCAGCCACTTTCTTTGAGGACTTTGAAAATGAAGACCCCGAGGTCCACCATGTTCTCACCCTGCTGGAACAATTTATTATTACAAATATAGAGAAAGCAACATCTCTTGTGGAAACCTTAGAAGATAATTACTTTCATTATTTATCGAACGTACATCAAGAAATTTACTATCTTTTATTAAAATGTGCATACTACTTTAAACATAAGGACCACGCAAAAGCATTAACTACATATCAAACTTATCTTCAACCTTTTTTAGATGAAAAAGAAATCAAAATAGCCCCCTCTTATATTAGAAATGCTTACCATTATTGTGAGGGAATTAGACATTACCAAATGTCTGATTATCGAATCAGTTTAGAGCACTACAAACAATTTTCTCTAAATGATCAATCCCTGTCTGTCAAGGCAGCTTTAACTTATAACATTGCGGTCCTTTCCAATGCGGTGGAACATTATAGCCAAGCGGTTACATTTAGTCATGAAGCATTAACTTATTATGAAAACTTACACCAGCTAAATGAAGTAACAATGGTCTACAACCTGATTGGTGTCATTTTCTTAAATCAGGAAAAATTCGAACAAGCCATGGACTATCTATCCGAAGCTGAAAATCGATCAGAAAGTTTACCAAACCAACGCTTGCTCACTCAAATTTTTCATAATAAAGGAGTGGTCATGCGAAAAACGGGTTGTGATGAACCTGCATGTAAGTACCTGGAAAAAGCTATTGATCTTAAGATAGCAGAGGGGCTCCTAGCCAGCAGGCAAATCACCTATCATTCGTTATGCAAGGCTTATCTAAGTTTAGATCGCTTAGAAGATTCACTCCATTTATTTAGGAAAGCAAAGACTGAAGTAAGCCATCCTGCTGATTCCTATTATTTACTTGAAGCTTTTCTCGACTATTACAAAAAAACAAATAATGATGAAATGTACAAAGCCAGCTTAGAAAAATGCATTTATTTCTTTGAACAAGACGCAGATCAAGAACCCTTAGAAACCTTGTATTTAAAATTAGCGAATCATTTATATGAAACCGGTAAATATAAGCGAGCTGCAGACTGTTATATAGCTCATATTAAAAGAATCAATACGGTTTAATAAAAAGAACACCTCAGATCCTAGAAATTTAAGGATACTGAGATGTTCTTTTTAATTTAGAATAGAACGGAAGAAATCAGTTAAGCCGTCAAAAAACTTTTGCATAGCGTTTGATACTTTATTCCAAAAGCCTTCATCATTAATAATATCTTGAATACCGCCAGTCAATTCATCCAGTTGATTTTTCACAGCATCAAAATTAATATTCAAGTCGCGCATTTGATCAAACAAATCAATTAACCGTTGGCGGTCTTCCTCACTAAGTTCAATATTCAAATTGTTTAATTGTTCTTCAACAATTTGCTGAACTTCTTCTTTGGTAGCAGGGTTTTGTTCTGCTATAGATTTTTTAATTTCAGTCAAAAGCTCACTAACCTCTGCTTCATCTACCCCATTATCAGCAAGAGAAGTGGCTACATCTAACTCTTCACTAGCAACTTCCATTCGTTCATTATCTAACTTCACACCCTTAGCATCATATGCTTTATAAATTCCAGTTAAAGCAGAGTGTCCACTTACTTGGACTGAAGAAGCAACAAATACATCAGCATTTTCCACCCCAGCCGTTAATAACGCATTGCTGTACATTTCCTTAGTAACCTTTGTTATATTATCTGGTGTGACAATTTCGATATTTAAACCTTCTTCACTGTCTTTGTGGAGGATTTTCACAGAAGAATACATATTTGAATTTGGATTACCCCCAATATAATTGGCGATATCCTCGCCTGTAACCGTAAATTCATCAACCTCTGCATGTTGGTCCACTTCCAACAGGTCAGTTACTTTCGACTTTTGAGAATCTGATAAAGCTTCTCCATATACTACAATCGGTAAACCTAATTTCTCATTGATTCCTTCATTGCCAGTTGATGCTTGGACACCGTGCGGAAGAAGAGAACCAACAACTAGTAATAACGCAAGTAATAGAAAATTAACTTGTTTTTTCATTATTTTCGACCCCTTATAATAGATTCAAAACTGATGTACGATTATGTTAAACTTAATTATTATTATACCTGTTTAATTTACTTTGGCATCATCTCTCTAAATTATTTTTCCATACAAAACTATATACGCTTAAGTTGATCCAAACGTTTCACTTTTAGCAAACAAAGGAGTTCCATTATGCATACGATCAAAACAGTAGCACTATATCTATTCGCCGTCATCTTTTTCTTAGCGGGGGTTAGTCATTTTATCTATGAAGCAGGATATGCAACCATGATTCCAGATTTCGTTCCCTTACAGCTTGAAATCGTCTATATTACCGGAATTACTGAATGGATGCTCTCGCTTTTCCTTGTTTTCCCCCAAACAAGGCGTCTTGCCGGTATCGCTATTGCAATATTCTTGGCAGCTGTCCTACCTGCTAATATTTATGCTGCGATCATCGGGGCTCCTGCTCCTTGGTCAGAAGAAACTAACTTCTTAGTATTATGGTTGAGACCTCTTCTTCAGCCATTCCTTATTTGGTGGGTACTTGTAGTATCAAAATAATGCATCAGTTCCTTTCTATTTGATACACTAGAGTTAATGAAGAATTTAAGGAGGTTGTATATGCGCTTACAAAATAAAAAAGTGATTGCCCTCGTGAGTAAGGATTTCGAGGATTTAGAATTATGGTACCCGCTTCTACGTCTACAAGAAGAGGGTGCAACGGTACATTTAGTTGGAGAAGAAGCAGGAAAAGAATACCCTGGTAAATATGGTGTTCCAGCTACAGCTGATTATTCTTTCGATGACATTAGTCCTGAAGATTATGATGGCATTCTTGTTCCAGGAGGCTGGTCACCTGATAAACTACGTCGTTACGACAGCGTTCTGAATATGGTTCGTCATATGAACGATAATAAAAAGCCTATTGGCCAAATTTGCCATGCCGGCTGGGTACTTATTTCTGCGGGTATTTTGGAAGGTCGTCAAGTCACAAGCACCCCTGGAATTAAAGATGACATGACGAATGCTGGAGCTACTTGGCAAGATGAAGCTGTTGTACTAGACGGTCACATTGTGTCAGCTCGTCGTCCTCCTGACCTTCCGCCATACGCAAAAGCTTTTGCCGATTTATTAGCACAATAACTAATTTTAAAAAAGCTTAGATCATACGAGGTATGATCTAAGCTTCATTTATGTGTTCAAAGCTTTACCTGCCAACATCCTCAACACAGCATCGTCCATCGGTGGATTATGCAATCCTGCGCGAACATCACGGTAATATTTTTCAAAAGAGTAAGATTTGGATAAACCACGGCCTCCTGCAATTCGCATAGCAAGATCCACAACCTCAGCTGCAGTGTTTGTAACAGCCAATTTAACCGCAGCTAACTCTGGCCCCATTTTCTCGCGAAGCTCAGGCTCTTCATCCCATCTTCGCGCTGTGGCATACAAGAAGTTATGAGCTTGCATCAGTTTCCATTCCATTTCACCGATTTTATCTCTAATATGATTGACTTCTGATATTGGAGTATCAAGACTATTAGGTTGAAATGATTTCGCAAAATCAATCGCATCATTCCGAGCGGCTACAGCGATCCCTAAATAGCAAGCAGGGATATGCAACAGCCAACCTTTAGGCGACGGCTTTTCTCTTCCTTTTACTTCAACTAAGTCATTAACACTTAGCTCAACATTCTCTAAAACTAAGTCATCACTAGCTGTGCCTCGCATGCCTAATGTATCCCAAGTCTTATCGACACGAATACCTGGTTGATGACGATCAATTAAAAACCAACCGATGTCTTTAAGGTCATCGATGTAAGCTGAAACAATGTAATAATCTAAATGCTCAGCCATTGATGTAAAAGTTTTCCTTCCGTTAATTATATAAGTATCTTTCTGTCTTACAGCCTTAGTTTCGGGAATACCACCTCTAGTTGGACTTCCTGTAGCAGCTTCGGTAGCCGCACGGTTAACAATGGTTTGCTTGGTAGCTATCTCTTTTGCTAAGTGTTCAAAGTGATCCTTACTCCAAGGCTTATCATCACTTAATTCCATTACTATTCCAATATGCCATCCGATTGATAAAGCAACAGCCCCATCGCCTTCTGCAATTTTTTCTTGTAATAGTAAAAATTCATATAAAGACAAGCCTTCTCCACCAAAATGTACAGGTAAACTTAAAGAAGGATACCCCTCTTGTTTTATCACTTTCAACGTTTGATGAGAGAATTCTGCCTCACGGTCCGTTTCCTTTATATGAGCACGAGCTTCTGTTGCGATAACCGATGCTTTTTCAAACAGACGTTCCTGCCTCTCGTTTCTTGACCATGAACGTATCATATCACTCATAACATTCACTCCCTTTGGAACCTTCATTTAAATCATACAAAAGCTGTTGGGATTAAGCGAATGATTCGTTTGTTTCGCCTCCCTACCCTAGGTAAATAGCATACGACTCTGGCAGCCTTTCGATACACTAGGTAAACAGTTAGCGAATATCTTGCAAAGCTTGCTTGACAGATGAATAACTTTTTAAAGATAATTTTCCGAAGTCTGCATAAGATGCACTTTGAATAGCAAAGTTTGGTTTCACCCCTGTAAGAAGAAGGGTTGTCCCCATTAAGTTAAGCAGTTGATTTAATTGATAAATACCCATATGAATATTTTCATTAAATGTGTGAACAGCGGAAAGATCAAGTATTAAGAAATCTTCCTTCGTTTCCTGAACGTGAAAGCTAACAACATCAAGCATCTGCTGTATGCGCCCTTCATCAACTGTTCCAATCAATGGAAGCACCGAAATATTATCTGCTACTGGTACGATTGGTGTAGACAAACGCTTAATCTCAGAAGAATAATGACCCACAAGATTTTCTGCATCCCGTCTTTGAGTTACGTCTTTTTGTACACCAACAAAAAACGTTTGATTCATCTTTTCCATATATACAGGATAAATTAGTAATTCATTCCAAAAGGATATACCATTCTTTTTGTAATTTAATAATTCCACCTGCACAAATTGCACTCGATGTAAGGCTTCACGAATTTTTTCAATTGATTGAGGATCCGTATCTTCCCCTTGTAAAAAACGACAATTTTGTCCGATAATTTCACTTGCCTCATATCCAGTTATCTCTTCAAACCCTTTATTAGCATAAATAATGGGCATATCATCTTGTGCAGGGTCAGATATAACCACCCCGGCTCCTACATGATCGATCGCTGCTTTTATAAATTCATCTTGGTGTATCTCTTCTAGTTTATCTAAGGATTTATTATCCATTATGTAAGATCTCCTTTCAGAGAAAAATAATAATACAGGATCTTTATAAACTAACAGAACAACTTACCACGGTTCGATAGACAACTTCGGCCATCTTCTCTTCCATTTAAGAGACTTCTGATCGTAAACTTCCTTTGGAATAAGCTTTTTGTTAGGACGAACAATCATCTTAAAAAGGTCATCTAAACCATAAGGAGCATAAACTTCGTACACACCATTTTTCTTTTTAACTCCAACAGCTGATGCAGTGGTAGGCCATGTATCAATAGCTTCTTCAGCAGATCTATATGGCGAAATCTCTTTACCGAACTTTCCTTTATACCATTGATGTACTCGTGCTTCATTTGTAACATCAATCGAAAAATTCAAGTGCTTAAGTTCTTTCTCAAGGTTTTTCTCTATAAGGGATTCTTCACTTCCATGATGATCTCTATCATCAAAATATACAATATCAATATCACCAATACCGTAACCCAGCTCATATCCACATAAAACATTCCATACGGATTGAGTAATACAACCCGCCCCAACATAATAATGTTCAAAATATCCTTCACATGTGTGAAATACTTCTTGAAGAAAACTAGTTTGTTCCATGATTCTGATCAAATGCTGTTCCTGCATAAGGTCACCCCTTCCAAAGCTTACTCTCAAGTAGTTGAGTAAAAGCTTCAACTTGCGGCAACGTACGGATTTCACGCTTCATACATGCCCATGTTTCTCTGCTCAAAGGCTGCCCATTTATTTGTAAGGGCACATTCGGTAATGTTAGTAAATCTTTAGTTATAAGACTCTTCGGTAAAACCGTCATTCCTAGTCCAGTTTTCATTAGTTGTTTGGCCGTCTCAAAATGGTCCACTTTTATTGTTCGCCGAACATTCAAATCATTTTGTTGAATCATCCAACTCTCTACAACCTTTTGATAATCTGCATCTGTCTTGAACTCTATAAAAGGACGCTCCTTATCCCCTTCTAACGGTTCAGTATCAAACAAATACAATGGGTCACTAAATAAGTGAATGTTTTCATAACCTTGCAGCAATTCACCCCGAACAATAACAAGGTGGTATTCCCCAGCCGCATGTTTGATTTCCGCACTTACCCCTGTCACTAAGTCGATCTTAACACGAGGATATAATTCTATATATTCTTGTAAAATTAACGGTAAATAGTGATGACTGATCAAGGAGGAAACTCCCAACGATAACGTCCCAGACACCTCACCTTTTGTCCGTGACAGTTCATTGTATAAATCCTCTTCTTGAGAAAGCAAAGATTTAGCATGTTGTAAAATCGTTTCTCCTTGGGCTGTAACCACCAACTGCTTCGGTGTACGTATAAAAATTTCAACGCCGAAATATTCTTCTATGTATTTTAACCGTTGAGTAATAGCCGGCTGAGAAATTAATACGTTTTTGGCAGTTGATCGAATCGTTTTATATTGCTGAAGCTGAATGATTAGACGATAATCTTCTACTTTCATAGTTCCACCACCCCGATAAAGTATACTTATCACCTTCCATTATAAATCACTATTATTTTAAGTGCATGAAAAAGAGTATGCTATTTATAGGGACCCAGAAACAAGTTAGGAGGATGGCACGAATGAATAAAAAGAATACAAATAAGTTACTATCAGGCTATTTTTTATATGAATGCGGAAGAGCTATGTATTTTGTGCTCATCACATGGTTCTTATATAAGTGGACTAATGACGCTATGTATACAGGGTTTCTTATCAGTTTTGGATTCTTGCCTGGTTTGTTTTCCAATGTCATTTTCGGAGTTCTCGTGGACCGATATAACCGAAAAATACTAGCCAACATAGCTGGAGGAATAAGTGTTCTTGTATTAGGTGTATTATGGAGTTTCTTTGCTTTTGGATCGATTAATCCTTGGTGGGTGATTATCACCCATATGGTACTACAAACAACTGGTTCACTATTTCGACCATCATTGCAAGCACTTGTAGCTGAAGTTTTTAAAGAAGAGGAACTTCCTAGGATCTTTTCGCTTTCAGGTTCAGCTACAATTTCTGGAAGTCTTGTGGGTGCAGGGCTTGGAGGGGTGTTTTCCAGTTTTCTATCTATTCAATTATCTATCTTTCTAGTCATGTTTCTATATATAGGTGCATTTTTTGCCATAGTAGCTTTAATTTATGAGCCTTCCATAACTCACCATCAATCTGCTAAACCATCGTTCTTTTCAGAATTACGATCAGGTTTCACCTATTTAAACTCCCATAGAATGCTTTATGGTATTTTTGTCATGATGATGCTTGGACAACTGACATTTCATACAACCCTCGGGTTTTTATCTGTCTATACAAGTGATTATTTAAATAAGCCAGCTATTATGTATGGTGCTTTAGACGTGACTTTTTCTATTGGTGGAATTACGGCCGGAATTTTAGGTGCTTGGTGGTGGAAACGCATGAAAAACCACCTGGCAACCTACTCACTATCAGCAGTAGCTCTAGGGCTTCTTCTTTTAGGAATTACTCATCATGTAATTTCTGCCTTTATCGGTGTTCTTCTTATCGGTTTAGGAACTTCGTTCGTGCGAGCATTATTACAATCAGTACAACAAATGGCTACATCCAAGGAGTATCATGGGAGAATGGCGAGTTTCAGAATGTTATGTAACCAAACTGCTGTCGTCCTATCTGGACCTTTATTTGGGTTTGTTGCCGAATCAAATGGTGCTAATTTTGTATTTCTCTCTCTACTCGCACCGATATGTCTAGGTATTGCTTGGTCGTTCTTCCAATCAAAACATCCGCTTTACATTAAAATAACCCATTCAAAAACTGCATAACAACAAGGTATGTGTGCTTTACATACCTTGTGACTTTCTATTCATTTAAAAAATATCAATTTATCTTGTTTCTTCTTCCGGTGCTTCTTTATAAACCTTCTCTACTTCAACCCCTAACGCCTTAAAGTAATCGACAATCTGATCTAGGCTTTTCATGATTTCACCTCATTATAAATTTAGATTGGACTAGAAACTTCAAGTGACTTATTTCATTATTTACGAGTGACCACCCTCGTTTGTTTCATTTTCTCTAACCTAACCATACCCTAGATTTGTTCGTAATATTCAATTTTAGTTATATTTACACAGAAATTTTACATTTGTTCATGAGAAAGGATGAAGCTCTTTAACTAAATCAATAAACACCGAAACATTTTTAGATATTTCTTTCTCATCTGCCGGAATAACGTATGAAAAAAAACGCGTGGCTGGCTTTAGATAAGGAAGTGGATACATAAGTTCGTCGGCATTTGATTGTATTACTACCGTTTTAGAAATAATCGATAGCCCGAGCCCTTGCTTTACACCCTGGACAACCCCATGATTGCTACCTATTGTAACCATCTTTCCCGGTCGAATATTATAACTGTCTAATAAAGACTCCATGACAGCCCGAGTTCCAGATCCATGTTCTCTACATATCCAAGTTTTATCCTGGAGATTATTAAAATCAATTTCCTTGTGACGTCGAATAGAATGATGAAGCGGAACCACAACAACCATCTCATCCTCCATAAAAGGAAATGATCTTAACTCCTTTTTATTTACTTGCCCCTCTACAAGTCCAATGTCGTACTCATGCAGTTGAACACCTCGATTAATTTGTTCAGTGTTATTAATTGTTACTTTTAGTTCAATTTCAGGATAGTAATCATCAAAAGATTTCAACATTTCAGGGAGTATATATTCTCCTACCGTATAACTGGCACCAATTCGTAACGTTCCTCTTAGTTGATGGTGATATTCATGAACTTCAGTTTGTGCCTTGTTGAGTAAACCTAACATTTGTCGAGCACGCCGATATACAATGTCCCCTGTGTTTGTCACTTGAAACCTTTTTGGCGAACGATCAATTAAAGTAGTTTGAAATTCACTTTCCAGGCTTTTAATATGAAAACTCACTGTTGGTTGTGATAAGTTCAATTGTTTGGCAGCTTTTGTAAAGCTTTTCAGTTCAATTACTGTTACATAGGTTTGCAAGGATTCTATGTCCATTTACCCACCTCCTGATTAATATTATTAATGATTGTTATTATAAACTTTTATTTTACTAATATTAGACTCACTCGTATAGTGTGATATAGAAGAATAAAAAGGCAGGCTAAACATGACTCATACAAAGAAAGTAGGTAAGTACTACTCCCTTCTACTTGGAGTGGCTTTCACTTTTATTATAGCGAGTATTGGATTTTCACTTGCTTCCTTACCCGGATTTCAGCAAATTGGGTCTCTTTCCGTTGCTATTGTTCTTGCTATATTATATAGACATTTTCTTGGGTTTCCCGAAAGAATCAGAGCAGGCATTCAATTTTCAGCAAAGCGTTTACTGCGGTTGGCTATTATATTGTTCGGTTTAAAACTAAACATAAACGTGATTTTAGATGAGGGGTTTCCTTTAATGCTACGTGACCTTCTAGTCGTTGCTTTCAGTATCGGGGTCATGATGCTACTCGCTAAGTGGTTAAAAGCTGACCAATCACTTTCGATATTACTTGGAATTGGAACTGGTGTATGTGGAGCTTCTGCGATCGCTGCTGTTTCACCGATTTTAAAAGCAAAAGAAGAAGATACAGCCTTAAGTGCCGGAATTATATCGTTAATAGGAACCATCTTCGCCATTGGGTATACGATCATCCGCCCTATCCTTCCAATGGAAGCAGTGGCCTATGGAATGTGGTCAGGCTTAAGCTTGCACGAAGTTGCTCATGTTGTTTTGGCGGGAAAACCTGCGGGTGAGAATGCTTTAGCAATGGCCTTACTCGCAAAACTAGGCCGCGTCTTTCTCCTCATCCCTCTTAGTATTATTTTAATTTGGATTATGAATCGAAAAAAACAGAATACGACAGACCACAAGATTCCATTCCCTTGGTTTTTAGTTGGGTTTTTAATAATGAGTATTATAGGCAGTTTTGTATTAGGAACGTACATCTCCGTTTCTAATTCGGTAATGGATGGGGTTTCAATAGTAACCTCTTATATTTTAACAATGGCTATGGTTGGACTAGGACTTAATGTCAGTCTTCATGATTTACGTCAACGGGCATTCAAACCTGTGATTGCTGTAGTCTTAACATCAATTCTATTAGCAATCGCAACCTCTTTTATTGTATAACTAGGCAGCTAGAGGTTTATACATTCATACGAGTAGCAAACCAGAATAATTTCCCCTAGATGGTGTCACACTTTTAACCATAGAAAATAGTGTCCGATATTAATTTAAGCTCACAGCGAGAGGCCACTGAAAAACTAAAATTCTAAAATAACAGGTGAAATAACATACTAAAACACACTATGTTTAGCACCATAAATATCAGTACAAATAACAATCAAAAACGCTTGGATTTTTAAATGCCCAAGCGTTCTTTTTTATATTTTCTTGTTAAACTAAGCTCCAGATTGTTTAATAAAAGAGAATGGCGGTTCCGTTGCTTTTCATCGAAGAATGGGGGATGGAACGCAACCCTTTTTTTGAAAAGCGGGGGTGCTGTGAATATTGCCATTGAAATGATCTACTTGTGCGATTAATAGATCCTGTACTATTGATCTGTACTATAAATTCAGAAGAGCTGGTGATGGTAGGCATACACACCAGGTAAGTTCCTAACCGCTGTTTATGGACTGAAATTATTACCATAGTGGCTTTATATCAAAGCCCTTAATAGGTGGGCTTTATTTAAATAGACCATCACACCGTTTTTTAACAACTTTCTAAGTGGCTCAATAGATATAACAGATATCTCATACTTTATCAAAAATGGAGAACAGTATGATTCCGATAGAAACATACGGCAAGGGGCGGTGGGGAAGGGGGAGACTCCTGTGGGATACGCGGGTTAGATGAGACCCCGGAAGGCGCCAGCCTGAGGAGGCTCAGCACACGCCCACGGAAAGCGACTCCTTCCCCACCGCCTCTTTCTCCACACATTTATTTCGGAATCGACTCTTCAATTATTTTTTACCAATTAACATAGTAATTAGCACGTTGACCACAGCTATTGTGATTTTGTATGATAATTCAAGTGTTATCATCCCATAACACTTGAATCAGAAAAATAAGAGACCAAATCATATGCGATTTGGTCTGCTACTTCGTAAGTTTCTCCACCGAAACAGAACTACTTAATATTAATTAGGAGACTTTTTCTATGATTTTGATATTCCATATTGATTATCAGATTCTGAATGCTTATTAAATCTACGTTGAAACCAGTAAAATATATGAGTTACTATCACTTTTATAATCGCATAGCCCGGGATAGCTACAATTACACCAACCACCCCAAATAAGTGGCCAGCTGTAAGTAGGACAAATATTATAGTAACCGGGTGTACATGTAACCTTTTCCCCATAATTTGCGGAGAAATAAACTTCCCTTCTAATAGCTGTACTACAGTCCAAACAACAGCCAGTTTTAACAACATAAACGGCGAGGTTACAATTGAAATGATTAGCGCTGGGAGAATAGCAATCATAGGTCCCAAATAAGGTACAACGCTTGTGACACTAGCAATCGCAGCAAGTAATAAAGCATAATCCAGTCCAATGATTAAAAATCCAATATACATCATGACTCCAATACAAAAGCTTACAATAATCTGCCCTTGAATATAAGCGCTCAATTGATGGTCTATTCCTTTAAACACACTAGATAACTCGGGACGCATCTTTGGAGGAAAAATTTTCAAAACCATATTTGGAAGCTTCTCTCCATCTTTCAATAAGTAAAAGAGAATAAATGGCAATGTAACAATAGCTATAATGACATTTGTAACAGTAGAGATAAAATTAGTTAAACCTTCTACAGTACTACCAGCATAAGATGAGAAATTATCCGATACTTGTCCAAGTGTTCCTTCTATATCTTGAAACAAGTTATTATAATAGCCAGCAAACATAGAGTTTCTTAACCATTGATCAATGGAATTTGCTAATTCCATTAAATATTGAGGTAACTCGTCGGCCAGGCTCATAAACTGTTTTTCCAGAAATGGAATGATTAGAAATATTAGCAAAGTGATTAAACCCGAGACTAAGGCTAACGTAATCAATATTCCCCAAATTCGCTTCAATCCAAAACGCTCTAATAAACCAGTAAAAGGACGAAGTAGGTAGTACACAACGACAGTAAATAACACAGGCAAAGCAATCGTTTCCAAGAAAATTACAATTGGATGAAAAATAAAGGAAACTTGCGTATAGACCAAAACGTTTAAACCCATGAATAAAATAACAGCTAATATGTATAGTAGGCTTCGACCACCAAAAAACCTAATCAATGGTGTTGATTCCCATTTTTCCATACATCTCCCCCCTTGTAATTACCTTAATAGTCTACTATGTATTTTAGCATAATCCCTGAATACAAGCTCATACACCCTACAATTAAGCTTGGAAAGAATCCACTGTTATGAAAATTATATGCAAGATCTTATCATTCTATCTACAAAAAACGCGACTATAGAGGGGGTTACTTCAGCGGTGCAAACAAGCAATTCACAAACCTCTTATGTGAATTGTCATAAGAACAGAAGGAAAAAATAGTTCCGTAGTAAAGACAGAGGAATGGGATCAAGGAAAAGTTTCGCTTTCCTTGGATGTACGGTGATCCTTCCCACTTATATAATGAGGATTTAGTTGAACAAGAAATTTCATAAAAACAAAAGCTTAGAGATAAAATTTCTCCAAGCCTTTTTAACTGTGATTTAGAATGTGAAACGTATTTGCGACAATCCTGGGAAAAATTCTGTAATTTCCCCTGTTATTTAGCATTTTGCACCTTACAAGTAAACCCGTTTCTATTGAGAGGCATGCCTTTATTAATATCTTTTAGCCCTGCGTTTACGCATGAACTTTCTTATAATCGGATAAATCATCGGACCATATTTAATCAAACGTTTAATCAATCTTCCCACCTTAATAACCTCCTACCTGAAATGGTTTGATATATCTACTTTTCCCTACTATGCCCTTTCTAAAACGAATAGCTTATCCCAACACTTTATGATACATACGCCTGGCTTCAGTAATGTCTTTAGTGCCGTGGACAAGTACCCGCCCATCCTTAAAGAACACCATTCGATGATCACCTATTTCAAAAGAAAGCAGGAATGGGTTTTGTTCTACTTGCCCTTCATGTATTGATGCTCTTAAGTCATCTAAGTCACGGTCCATTTTTCTAGAAGGCCTAATTTGTACAGTATCTCTCCCACATAGAACTGCACTTTTCGCCTGGTTCTCAGGTGATAAAAAAGGATACGTACGTTCCATTCCACACGAAGGGCAATCAGCTCGTTGTATACGATTCACTTTCATCCCAGTATATTGGTGGTTCCAGACATCAAAAGTAATTAATTTACCAAATAAGGCCTCTTGGTCCTCGACAAGAATCTTTAAGGCTTCCGCCCCTTGGTGAGCTGTAACCATTTGAACAGCAGGACCAATAACTCCTACCGTATCACAAGTAGCTCCACCTAAAGGAACCGATTCCAATAAACAATGTAAACAAGGTGTCTTCCCAGGAATAATTGTATAGCTCATCCCATGACTACCTACACAACCTCCATAAATCCATGGTACACGGTACTTTTGACAGGCATCATTAACAAGTAATCGAACATCAAAGTTATCAGTCGCATCAAGAACAAGATCCGTCCCCGGAATAAGCGATTCTATTTCTTCACGTTGGACATCCATTATATGCGCTTCAATAGTAACTTCAGAATTTATTTCTCGAAGTTTCCGTTCAGCCGCAACGACTTTTGGTATACGAGAATGTGCATCGTCTTCGGTGAAAAGCTGTTGTCTCTGAAGATTACTCCATTCTACATAGTCTCGATCGACAATCGTTAGCTTTCCAATTCCAGCACGGACAAGCTGTTCTGCATTGCTTGTCCCAAGAGCACCAACTCCGATTAGAAGCACATGCTTTTGTTTTATTTTATTTTGTCCTTCTTTTCCTATGGGTACAAAAAGCCGTTGCCGTGAATAGCGGTCTTGAGACATAGATAGATCCTCCAATCTTCCCTATAAATCATCGTATTCCAATTTTATCATGAAACTACCCCACTGGGCTTTCTAGAGGTTTCATGGACTCTTTAATAGTATGTACATCAATTACCCAGACTTCTCGTAATTAGAAAGAGTTAACTCTTATTAAACAATCGCTTACTTTCTAGTGAGACGACCTCGTCCAGGCGGTGGAGAGTATTGAATCTCCCACCATGATTCTCTATTTTAAAAAATGCGAATGAAGGATGGGCCCTTTAATGAAAATCGGGTCCTGTGTGAATAGTGCCATGCCGCTTGGTCATTCTGTTGATAACAGGAGGCTATCTACAATCATCTTACTTACACATGTATTACCCCAATGCTTTATAATATCTCTAATATTACAGATCATTTACATTTAATATAATCAACCATAAAAAAATCAACGACTTCTGACTTAGCTAGTCATTAAGACGTTGATCCATGGAACGTCTTTTGGAACGTTCCCCGTTATTAGCTTTTTATAAGTTCGCATAGCTTTAGTCACCACTTCTTTGTGTCTTTACTTCCGTTTTTGCTTACGGAAAGGCATGAGAAGTTTACCGCTTCGAGTTCGCTTCACTTTAGTGGAAGCGGCCACATGGGATTCCTTAGCTTCTGAGCTATTTTTGTAATCCTGGTCAAAAAGCTCGCGAGCCTTGGAATACAGCATTGTCATCGTGGTGACCTCCTTTCTAATAGTATATAAAACAATTCCCGATGCACCGATTAGTGAAACTGAGGAATGTAAGGAAATTTTACTCCCTATATAGGGTGTAACGCAATAGTTTTTTTGACAATTATTTTGACAAAATTCGGTGCTTTTTTTACTGAATCTTTTGAATCACTAAGCAGATCACTCGAATCTTAGTATGGTGGTCTTTATAATAAATATAATAAGTGAATTAAAGGAGGGTTTTTATGATTAAGGTAGCTGCTCTCGTTGGGAGCATCCGCAAAGATTCATATAACATGAAATTAACCAACTTTATGAAAGAAAGATATAGAGACGAATTGGATATCAACGTAGTAACCATTCGTGATTTAGCTTTCTATGATCAAGATATCGAAAATGATGCACCCGCTTCCGTCCAGCACTTCAAGGCCGAAGTAGCCGATGCTGACGCATTTTTAATTGTAACTCCTGAGTTTAACCATTCGATTCCTGGAGTACTTAAAAACGCATTGGACTGGTTATCTCGTGGCGATCGAGAAATGGCAAATAAAGCAACCTTTATCGCTGGAGCTACGATGGGGGCCCTTGGAACCGTCCGCGCTCAAATGCAGCTTCGTCAAATTCTAAATGCTCCTGGTATGGGGGCAAACATACTACCTGGAAATGAAATTCTAATTGGAGCCATTCAATCAAAAATGAATGAAAACGGCAAATTAACGGATAAACAAACCATTGACTTTATTGATAATGTAGTTGAACAATTTGTTCCTTTTGTAAACATTCAAAAAGAAATCGCTTATAGTTAACTCAAACAATCTGCGTGCTAGTTGGAAACAGGCTAATTGCATACATTCTTAACCCGACTCTAAAAATGGGTAAAGAATGTATGGAAAACTTTTAATTATTAAATGGAGTTCGTAGCATCGCGAATTATATTTTGCAAAAGGTGGTTAGGTGGACAACGTTCTTACAAACCTCCTAGATAGCACATTGTTCCATTCTGCGTTTGAATAAGAATTTTTTTTCATTCCTTCCTCTTTTGAATACTTCCTCCTCTTCTACTTCTTTCTCATTCTTCTCTTGATACATTTCAATATTTCATTTCAAAATATCAATGATTTATCGTCACCCTGATTTTTCATCCAATAGTATCTTCTTCTATTAAAGTAATCACTATGATTAAAGTTCGTGTCCTGTAAATTTTTTAATTCTTTCGTATTTGAAGTCCATTTCCTTAAAAAATAGTAATAGTTGGCGTACAATGAAATCAATATCACTAAATTATCATGACCCATTTTCTGCTTTCTTGATGAGAATACCAGCAACGCCGTAATAGTTAATCGTATTTCCCGGGGAATATTGTCGTTTTTTTAGAGAATTTCATTTCTTAAAGGGATTTATAATCTTATGAAGAATGTATTTATAACACTTCTTATAAATGAGGGTATATCTTATGAATATGTACTGCCAAAGCGCATTCCACCAGTTAGAAATAGTAGTTGCTTCTCTATCTGAAATACTCGGTCAGTTAAATGATGAAGATTTAAAATATCGGCCGACTTCAGATAAATTTTCAGTTGGAGAAATATTAGAGCATTTAGCAACCATCCCTGCAGCGGATGGAAAAGTAGCTGCAGGTGCTACTGAGGAGGAAATGCAAAGTTTTTATGATTCAGTGTCTTTAACTACCGTACATGACATATCAACAACACTTTTTGAACATTTTGCCCAACTTAAATTTCAATATGAACACTATAGTGAGGATCATTTGTTTACCGAAATCACCTCTTGGTGGAATGTTACCTATAGTCGCTACGAATGGTTGTTAGAAATTGTAGCCCACATGTATCACCACAGAGGTCAACTTCACGCTATGCTTGTTCATACGTATAATCGTGACCCTGAAATTATGTTATTTGAGTAACAAGGAGTCCCGTCTTTTTAATTTAAACACGACTTGTCCGTCGTGTTTTTTATGTAAATTAAACCTTCACACCTAACAATTGATAAAATGGCACATCAAATGATATTAGGCTTCTTATGGTGGAATAAACTTCTTCCTCAACTCTTTCAACATTTCACATAGCCTAACATTTCAAAATCTGTAATAGCACCTAACAGAGTGAACACACCCTGAAAAATAACTACTATTTATTTATAATAATTTTAAATAGATATTGTTTTTTATAAAACTTACATTATAATGAATATTGCAGATAAAATTTTGAAGAGGTGAATCTATCATGTCAGAATATCAATCTAAATCTCATCTAACAAACAATGCCGGAGTACCTGTCGGCGATAACCAAAATTCCATGACAGCAGGTTCAAGAGGACCTACTCTTTTACAAGATGTTCATTTGCTAGAAAAACTTGCACACTTTAATCGTGAACGAGTACCTGAACGAGTAGTCCACGCTAAGGGAGCCGGTGCTCATGGTTATTTTGAAGTCACCAATGATATAACAAAATATACCAAAGCTAAATTCTTAGACGAAGTTGGTAAACGTACTCCGTTGTTTGCCCGTTTTTCTACAGTAGCTGGAGAAAAAGGTTCAGCAGATACCGTTCGTGATCCACGTGGATTTGCTCTTAAATTTTATACAGAAGAGGGAAATTATGACTTAGTAGGCAATAATACTCCTGTCTTCTTCCTAAAAGATGCAATTAAATTCCCTGACTTTATTCATACACAAAAACGTAATCCTGCTACAAACATGAAGGATCCAAATGCCGTATGGGATTTCTTTTCATTATCACCTGAATCCCTTCACCAAGTAACGATTCTTCACACTGATCGTGGTATTCCAGCAACATATCGACACATGCACGGGTATGGAAGCCATACATTTAAATGGACCAATGCTGATGGAGAATCTGTTTGGATTAAATATCACTTCCGAACAGAGCAAGGCATTAAGAACCTTGATGAGGAAACAGGAAACCGAATTGCAGGAGAAAGCCCTGATTACAAAACAGGTGATCTATTTGAATCTATTGAAAAAGGTGACTACCCGGCTTGGAAAGTATATGTTCAAATTATGCCGATTGAAGATGCAAATACGTATCGCTTCGACCCGTTTGATGTAACAAAGATTTGGTCACACAAAGACTACCCTCTCATCGAAGTAGGACGTATGGTTCTTGATCAAAATCCAAAAAATTACTTTGCTGAAGTCGAACAAGCGACATTCTCACCAGGTACACTCGTTCCTGGTATTGATACTTCACCAGACAAAATGCTACAAGGGCGTCTATTCGCCTACTCTGATGCTCACCGCTACCGTGTAGGGGCCAATCATGAGGCATTACCGATTAATCGCCCTAGAGCTCAAGTCAATAATTATCAGCGTGACGGTTTTATGCGTTTTGATGATAACGGTGGGGGACAACCGAACTATGAACCAAATAGTTACGAGGGACCTGTTGAGGATGAGAATAGTAAACAAGCCTCCTTTGAAGTATCCGGTATGGCGGATAGTGTAAGTTATAACGAGCACGATCACTATACTCAAGCGGGGGATTTGTACCGCATGCTAAATGAAGAGGAACAATCCCGTCTAATTAAAAACATCGTAGGTTCTATGAATCCTGTAGAGAAGGATGAAATTAAACTGCGTCAAATCGAGCATTTCTATAAAGCTGACCCTGAATATGGTCAACGTGTAGCAGATGGTCTAGGATTAAAAGTTCCCGAAAAAGTATTATAAGCATTATAAACCCCTTAGCCTTTATCAAAAAAGCGGCTAAGGGGTTTATATCTTATTCACCTAAGAATTCCATGGATAATGTCTTTTCAGATATTTGTCCCCTTTGCATGTGAACGTAGCGAGCATTAGCATGTGGTCTCGAACTTATAACCTGTTTTATAGAATTCCCTACGAAATGAATAGCAGCCCCATCATCTAAAGCATACCCTTCTAACAGTTGACCAGATTCTATAAGTTTATGGTAATCTCGCCTCCGCTTCGTTTCCCCGTCATAGTGAGGACATCCGCTTCCTTTTAGTAATCCTAAGCAATCTATCGGTTCAAAGACACCACCATAGGAGTCAGTCAACCCTTGCTCAAACCAACAAATTGCCCCAGCACTTAATCCGGCTAGAATAATGTCTCGCTCCCAGGCTTCACGAAGAATGTTATCCAATCCCCACTCCCTCCAAAGAGCAAGCATGTTCTTTGTATTTCCTCCACCTACGTATATAATGTCTTGCTCTAATAAAAAACCTCTTACATCACGCGTTGCTGGTTTGAACAAAGAAAAGTGATTTGGAACACATGGTTGATCTTCAAAAAAGTTATAAAATCTTTCAATATAACCTTCTGCGTCACCACTAGCTGTAGGTAAAAAACAAATTTTCGGTATATGAACAGACGCTTGTTCAAGTACATATGTATCTAATAAGTGATTGTCAGGCTCCATGGAAAAACCTCCTCCACCCATGGCAATAATCTGTTTCATACAGCATTCTCCCTTCTATTAAGGATGGATTTTGAAATTGAAAAGGTCACCCTTTTATTATAGATGACCTTCCCAATATTATTTATTTTTTATTATTATTTTGTCCTAAAGAGGTTTGAATTTCTTCTTTATAAGCATAGGAAAAAAGCAAGGATACTAAAATACCTCCACCAATTAAGTTACCAATACTAGCCGGGATAAGATTGAATAGAATATACTCATACCACGTATATTTGTCAGAGGCTAAAACACCTAAACTAAAATAACCCATGTTGGCAGCACTATGTTGAAAATTTCCTGCAACAAATAAGATGACAGGGAGAGTTGTCCCGAGAATTTTCCCTGTAATGTCACGTGCTGCAGTTGTAAGAAAGGCTGCCATACCAATAAGCCAATTGGCTAAAATACCTGATACAAGGACCTCAAACCATCCTGTCACACCATGATCCATGAATTTCATTTTTTTATCTAAATAAGAAGAAAACTCAGTATAGAATTCTGGTGACAGTGACCCTGACATTTGGATAAGCACAGCTACCATAAAAGCACCTAGAATATTCCCTATATAGGCTGAAGCCCAAAATTTATAAATGTTTACCTTCATCAAATTGGCCTTGTTAAATAAATAAGAAGGGAGCAACACGTTAATTTCAGTAAACAACAGAGCTCCTGATATAAAAACCATCGCATATCCAGCTGCAAATCCTAAGCCAGATAGTAAATGATAAACCCCCATCGTTTCGACTCCCTCAGCAAGAAGCACAGAAAAAATCGCCCCAAACGTCATAAAAGACCCTGCTGTCAAAGCTAATAATAAACGACCACCTATGGCTTGGTTTAAGTGGTCACGTCCTTTTTCTCCAAACTCATCTATTATTTGAGAGGGGATATAAAATTGCCGGTCAGGCCGATCTAATTGACTATAATTTGAAGTATTATCTATCTCTTTATTTTCATTGTCTTCGTTTTCTTCAACCGTTTCTTCCTGCTTCCTCATTTACATCCCTCCAATTTTGGCATATTCCCGTTTTCCTCTAGCTATAATCTAATATGTCCTACCATGCGTATATTTTTTCAAAATCAGGCGAAATTACATAATATGAACCGATTCAAAGGGGTGAAGATATGGCTAGCAGAGAAAAAGCTTGTTTAGCTTGTGATGGACGAGGACTTTTAATGGATGATGAAGAGTGGCAGTACACATGCAAAATTTGTAACGGTGATGGTTTTATGCCGCAGCATGCAAGTGTAGCTAATCGTCAATTAGCCAACATGGATGAAACTAACCGCATTTTGGACTAAAAAACAGCGCTGGAATAAACCAGCGCTGTTTTTCTACCTTGGTCAAGCCTCATGTTGAATGAAAAGGATCATCCATGTTGGTCAGGAGTAATAAATATGGGTGATTTTCTTTGTTTATTCACGCAAAATAAGTATTTAAACTGCGCTATTTAAATAATGAATTGGTACGCTGGTTGTCGAGATATCGCAGATCAATCCCTCCATCTCTCTTGATAAGATGTTTTATTATTTCACTAGCTGATCAGCATTTATCATAAAGACTAGTCCATACCCAGTCAAATTGTTTTTTGAATTTTTGCATAATCCATTTCTTCTAAAAATAAATCCGCAAAGTATCTATCCCATTGATTGCCTTTCCCAGATTCTATAATGGCAAGAGCCCTTTGATCTGACATCCCCTCACGATAAGGTCGGTCAGAAGTCATGGCATCATATGCATCAGCCACAGCCATCAATCGACCAAAAACTGGAATTTCATCCCCGGCTAGCTGGTCAGGATAACCCTTTCCATCGTACCGTTCGTGATGGTGCCGCACCCCAGATAGGACCGGAATCAATTCTTCAGGTAACTGAACCTGCTTTAATATAGAATACCCAATAACAGGATGTTGCTTTATTTGGACAAACTCTTCTTCGGTTAACTTCCCATCTTTAAGAAGCACGTCGTCTCTTACTCCAATTTTCCCGATATCATGAAGAAGCGCTGACTTTCTTATTAAATCAACTTCTTCATTTGAAAAATTAGCTCTTCTAGCGATTCTTACACTATATTCTGCTACTCGTTTCGAATGACCAGCTGTATATGGATCACGTGCGTCTAGCGTTGCTGCAAAAACGGTGAAAAAGCTCTCTAATAACTTCTGATTTTTTTCGTCGCGTGCTTTTATACTCGACACCATATGGTTAAAACCTGTAACTAGGTTAGCAAACTCATCAGAGTAAATATTTTCTATTGAGTGAAAATGACCTTCCCTCACTTTATCAAAATTAGTAAGAAGTTGATCGATTGGCTCTTCTATACTCTTATAAAGAAGAAGAGTACCAAGCAAGGCCATCACAAGGATAACCCCCACAATCAGAGAAGCCCAATTCCAATAATTTTGAATACCGGACGTCGCATTTTCTGAGAATCGAATTTGTAATGCTAAGATAAATAGTAGCAAAGGAAAAACTGCTGTGAATAAAGAGCTAATCAATAATTTACTTTTAAGACTAACCGCATACTTATCTTCTAAAGATAAAACATGCTGAAAGGCCCTTGCCTTGCCCAAGAACTTTCTTAACAAAAATTGAATAGATCTGTAGGTTAAAAAAAATTCAATTAAAGCGTGCATAACCGCAATTAATATAGAGCCAGCCCAAGCGAGTGCTATGTAATAGGTAGGTAAACCTATCCAACCGTTTGTAATCCCAACTATAGATAGAATGGAAGCAGGGATTGCTAGACCAAACAAATGAGGTCCTAAAATTCTTTTTATAGTAAGCAATGGGAAACGGTGCAAGCGAATATAAGCTTTCTCTAACTCTCCTCGGGATGGTTTCTCTTTGTGAAAAATAAGCTTTATAGGTTGAATGTGTTTCTGATATACAAGGAATTCACAAATTAACATAACGATACCTGACAGAACCATTATAGCTAATAAGTAGAAAACTTCCGATAATGTCAGGGTGAGAGTATGAAAAATAAAAGTGCTTCCAACACCAAAGACAGCAATTAATGAACCAATGATGTAGTTCAATAGTATTTGTTTTTCAAATCGTTTAAAATCCTCCAAGCTCTCCCCTCCGTATTCTGTTTGTTACATATAGGCACATTGTAACATGAAAAAAGCACGAGCTATTAAGTAATAGCTCGTGCTTTTTTCTAATAAGTTTCCTGAGATTCTTCTGCTGTCGGCTGTTTCGGTCTTCGCACAAGGGCAACAATCCCTCCAATTAGATAGGCTATTCCACCAAATAAGCCTAATCCAAACGTACCGAACGTGGTTAGTACACCCCCGACAATAAGAATGATACCCGCAGCTTTAGGTCTTTTATTTCCTTTAAGGAATACTATAGACAATATGCCTATTGCAATGGCAATTAAAGCTGCAACAACTACTGTCCATGCGCCTGCTGCCATTCCATTCATAATCTGATCTACGGAGATTTGACTTGGATCAACGTTCGGGTCTTGATTTAGAATACTTTCTAACTCTGCTCGGGCCTCGGGGTTATCTTTAAAATTAACAAAAACTGCCCCAATACCAAGAGCTAAGCCATAAATAACTGCTCCAATGACCGATAGAACGATCTCAAGTGTTCGTTTCACTGTACACACTTCCTTTCAAATTAAGCATTCGTTACATCACGCTTCGTGAAGAAAACCCAAGACAGCCCAAGAAATAAAATGAGATAAACGATAAGTACAGTTATTGAGAATCCTAGTGTTAAATCAGGGATAAGGGGCGTTCCTGTAAAAAATTGATTCAAATCTGTATTGGCAAATAAAATAAATTTTGCCCATTCCTTGTCTGAAAAGAAACCAACAATCATGTTCCCAGACATCATAAGGAAAATAGCCACACCAATAGCTAATGCACTATTTTTAAATACCGTTGATATCATGAACGCAAATGTAGTCATCATCAAGAGATTCACAGAGCTCAGCAAATACTGAGAAACAGTATGCTGAAAAATCGGCGCTTGATGGACTTCCCCATTTTGCATAAATAAGTAAGGTTGATCTAAGCTTGCAAAACCAAATAAAGCAGCTCCCGTAATAAAAGACAAAACGTATAGCAATAACAACATGGTTGCGGAATAAATTAAGACTGACACAAATTTAGCTGCTAATATTTTTGTACGAGAAATCGGACGTATTAATAATAATTTAATTGTACCCCATCTATATTCATTTGCAATAATGCTTGCCGCAACAATGATTGTTAACAAGCTAATAATAGGTATGTTCGAACGGTTTTCTTGGACGAAGTTCCATGCATCGTAACCACCTGGAGCAATGTCATTGTCCAACCGATATTCGTTCATTGTCATTTGTTCTTCGTTCATACTCGTAAATCCCGACTCTTCCGCCATTTCATTTTCCATTCGCTCATTATCTGCCTGCAGTTCTTCTCGCCAGTCGCTCCCAGCTGGCTGACTATTATCTGACATTCCCCCATCTACTTTCATAATAGCACCAAACCCGATTACAAATACAGCTAAAATAATAAGCATGACCCAAGTAGCTATTTGTGAATACATTTTCATCTGTTCATTCTTAATTAACTGAATAAAGTTACTCAATGGCTCCCTCTCCAATCAAATCCAAAAATTTATCTTCAAGAGTCGAGCGAGTCACTGTTACACTGTAAACATCGATGTTTTTTTCTACTAATTTATTGATGATAACAGGTATATCTTCCCGTTTAGCCGTGAAAATCAACTCGCCTTGTTGTTGTTTAATACTTCCTTCAACTAACTCCTCTAAAACAGCTTGCGCTTCACTAGTGGATTGAGCTTCAATACTTATTTCTTTTTTATCAGACTGCTGAAGAGCATCACTTACGGATTGGATTGACACCAATTCTCCATTTTTAATAATACCGATTCGATCACACATCATTTCCATTTCCGATAGAATATGACTGGATACAATAACAGCTACTCCTTCTTCAGCAGCTAGCCGTCGAATATAAGAACGAATTTCACGAATTCCAGAAGGATCCAAACCGTTTGTAGGCTCATCCAAAATGAGAATGGAAGGATTATGTAATAAAGCTTGAGCAATTCCTAATCGCTGCCTCATCCCAAGTGAGTACTTAGAAACTTTATCATCGACCCTTTTTTCAAGGCCTACTAGCTTAACTACTTCTTCTATTCGTTCCTTTGTTACACCTGGAACCATTCGTGAGTAATGAATCAAGTTCTTACGACCGCTCATAAAAGGATACATTTCGGGATTCTCCACAATAGCACCTACATATTGAATGGCTTGCTTATAATCCTTTTTTATACTATGTCCTTTTATCAGCACATCTCCTTCAGTCATGCTCATTAAACCAACCATCATCCGAATGGTTGTCGTTTTTCCAGCTCCATTAGGACCAAGAAAACCAAATACTTCTCCACTGTAAATAGAAAAATCCAACCCTTTAATAATAGGTTTACCCTTTATATTCTTTTTCAAGCCCTTTAACTGCATCACGGGTTCTGCCATTTCAGAAACCCCTCCTTTTTTTCATATCAACTATTCTACGATTAAATGCGTCACACGTTTCACTAATTATTGGCTTTTCAAAAATACATGCACCTAACCCGTTACTCAATTCCATCTCTTTAAGGCATTCCATATTTTTTTCAATCTTGTATCTATGGGCTTATGGTTTTGTTGCTTTTGCCATTCATTATAACTCGCTATTCCAATCAATAGAAAACCAGTTATTAGAAGATAAGCCCACCACGGCATATTACCCCAGTAGGGTTTAGTTTGATAGATAACATTAAATATAAGCACACCCATTCCTACGAAAAAATAGGATTTAATGCGGAGCTGCATACCTACAATCATAGAAAGTAATGACAAACCACCAATGATCCATGCATCCCATATCGTATGATTTTGAATAGCATCAACCACTAGATAGGCAGAGATAAATAACAGAAGACCAAGCTGTACATGACTCAATACTCCCCTGTAATCCTTCCACGTATGATTACGAATAAAAATCAATACACCTATTAGCGGCAATGATTGTAGCTCAGCAATTATTAAATCTGGCAGATTCTCTTTATATTCATGAACGATAAGCAGATAAGTGGAGTAAAAACTTACAACCCCTAACGTTTCAAATACACGCTCCATTTTGAGATTACCCCATCGGAGACGATTTAAAATAAACCAAAATCCTAAAAGTAATAAAGGAGTGATTTTAATCCAAACAGGATCTCCCCATTCTATAAACGTTGCCATAAAAACAGTATACGTGAGGGCAACCCAAGAATAACTATCAATATCCAAGCGCTTTTCTCTATATATAACTATACGGTCATACAAAATACGTCCTACCCCTACTAATATAACAAATGACAGGACAAGGAGAAGAAGGAGCATTCCTGAAGTTACCGATTCCCGATATTGATCCCACATAAAGAGTGTCGCTGATAAAGGAATGAAGTTCACAATAGACCACTTTCTTCGTTCTATAAAAAAACAGTTGATTACAAGGTAACCAATCACCAGGAACATTTCATTGTAAGATAGTCCACCCTGATAAATAACCGTAAATAATCCTAGAATTGAAAAGGGAATAATGAACCACTCAATTCGCTTTTTCCAAGCACTGGGAACGATAAACCATATTACACTAAAAATAATACTAGCAACCAGCCAAGAATAAACTGTAGGTATGGTTGTAAACCAATTATAGAACGGAGAAACTGTCTTCACGAAACCAAATAATACTGCTAATCCTAAATATAAAAAAGATTTAACTTTCCATTCTATCTCGCTGAAGATAGTACTATAAACATATACAGCCATTGGTACAATTAATATGATCGGAGATATAGTAGGCTGATAAATTTGGTTTACTAGAATTAATCCAATTAACGGAATAAGAGTGACATGGGCTGTCCAGAAAAAGTACGATTTTAATTCTGGCCATTTCCTAGATCCGTACGTACTTATTACTATTAGCAATACTGGCGCAAACATCATAAAAGTGACTACATGTGAAAAGAGGTCGAGCGATAAAACCGGTATTAAGGACATATATAAAGCTAAAATGGTAAGGGATGGAAGCATCCATAAATGCTTAATCTTTGTACGAAGAACGAGCCATGTGAACAGCCCCGCCCCTATAAACAATAGAAGCGACCGTAAAGAGTCAACACCTCCTACTCCACCGTCTAGAAGGAGGAGTATTGCAAAAAGATAAACACCCTGTCCCACGTAAAAGTTAGAATTTGAAAAATCTTGCTGCTTTATTTTTTGATAACCAACACTAACACCAATTAAGATCAAGGCTCCAGTAGCGAAGTGAAGAGATGAACCATAATACATTTGCATATTTTGTACATTGCTAACCAATAACTCATATAACAGAATATGAGCAAGAAACCAACTTACAGGCTGAAGCCAAATAGATGATACAATTACTTCTTTTCTATCTGCCTGTCTAGCTACAATATAAGCTAAGACTCCAACCACAAATAACATTAAGGATGTCTCACCGTATCTATACACATATGCTCCAAACCAGACACATAGCACCATAACTATAACTGCTGTGTAAAAACTGCTATCCTTAATAGGTTTAAGCCAAATGTGGGTTGAGAAAACCCCTATAAAAAGCAGCATTCCTGTTCCCACACCAAACATAAACATCTCCAGGTGCAAATTAGGGATTTCAGTCATTAGCCATAGCTGCCAAAAAGCTGCGTAAATAAAAGCTGGTGTTAAATATTGAAATATCAGTTGTCTTACAAGAAAGGCAAGCACACCATAATTCAAAGCTACTACAAGATAAGCTAACATCAGAAGAACACTTCCCTCTTCTGATTGAATGAGAATTCCTTGATAACTCACATAAATAAAAGCAAAAAACGAAATCACTCCACTTGTGTATAGGAAAGATGTTTTTATAAAATCATGCTGTCGTCCTGCATATGCAAATCCTAAATAGATGATCCCTACACTCGCATATATAATCGTATCAATAGACTGTAATGTCGTGTGTTCTACCAATTGATACACGCTATAAGCGAATAAAGCAGAAAAGACAAATTGATATTCTTTAGTTTTATAGACAAACACCATCGCCATATATAAACTTGCTGTCAAAAGTAAATTGAAACTATAAAAAATCTCTACCTCAAATAAAAACATCATCATCAATGTTGATAAAATAAGATTAGCTTGGACGTATAAAGGCATTTCTTTCGTAAATAGCATCAACTTTTTATGTTCCTTCAGTCGAACATACAAGAACAGTAAAACCGCATTATATAGCATAAGGAATAAATAGTCTGTATCAACCGATAACTTTAACGACCCTAGTACAAAAGCAAACGACAAAGATAAAAAGATGAAAGAAATCCAAACAAACAGCCTAGATTTATGCTGAAATGCATTTCTAACATATAACGGCAAGGGAATAAGAGCACCCATTAATCCTAATACATACCTACCTTCTCCTATGATGGATAAGTAACTACCCCATAATTCAAAATAACCGATAGCAAATATAGCTATTGGTATCAATAAGCTACCTAAAGTCAAGAACGCAAAGGAAGTTTGGTTGATCTTTAAATATTTTCTTGAAAGAAAACTAAGTCCTAAAAAGAATAAAGAAACAAAGAATATAGAAAACACCTTTAAACCTGATTCCATCTGATCCCATTGACTTGTTGCTACAAACAAACCACTAATAAGCAAAAGAACAACTCCGAGGATAAGTGACCAGGTAATATTCCGCTCTCGCACTTGTTCCTTACTAACTTGTTTTTTTGGTTTCATTTTTTTAGATTCAGGGGTTTTTTGAGGTTTTTCCCGTATGTCATCATCTTTAATGACCTCGTCGTTAGAATTCAATATCTTTCTGTTACGGTTATTCACATTTACAGATTCCTGCTGGTTATTTAGATAATTCTTATGAGCCTCAAATAAACGTATATAGTCTTGTTCGGTTATGTATTTATTGTTTTTTAAATTCTCTAATTCTCTATGAAAACTTTCCTCTCTCTCCCTATTAGATCGCTCACTCATTAGAACACTCCCCATTCTTTCAATCATGTAAACACTTTACGTGTAACATTACACAGGTATAAATTGATTTACAACCTTTATTTTCCATATCACTTGCACTTGCCTATCAATGGAAGTGAACTGCTTTCTTTGGTAAAATTAACATAAGTCAATATATAGGGGGACCATCCAATGAAGATAGTGTCGATTGAACCGACACCAAGCCCTAACTCGATGAAAATTAATGTAAACGAAGAACTCCCAAGTGGAGAAAGCCGTAATTATAAACAAGGAGACAATTTAGATGAAGCTCCTGACTTCGTTACCAACCTTTTTAATATTGAAGGAGTAAAAGGACTATATCAAGTAACTAATTTTATAGCATTGGAGCGTAGTGCTAAAGTGCCTTGGGAAGACATTCTACCCCAAGTTCGTTCCGTTTTCGGTTCAGAAGAAGTTGTCGAGTCTTCCGAATCAAAAGAAAAGGTCAACGCAGATGATGCATTTGGCGAAGTGAAGGTTTTCGTTCAAATGTTCCGAGGACTTCCTATGCAAATCAAATTGGAAGAAGGGGACGAAGAAAAACGTGTAGGTCTTCCTGATCGGTTTATGGAAGCTGCCATGGAAGCTGCACCCGCTTCTCCTAACATGATTATGGAGCGAAAGTGGGTTGAACAGAACCCTCGCTACGGAGATACGGAAGAGATTGGTGAACAAGTGAAAGAAGAATTATCCGCTAGCTATGACGAGAAAAGGCTGGGGGGATTAGTTAAACAAGCGTTTGACCAAGATAGCCCAGAACCAGAAAAGACAGACTCTTCCAAGGTTTCACTAGAAACTTTAGATAATCCGGATTGGAAAATACGGTACGCTTCCCTCGACCGTATGAACCCAACACAGGAAGACTTACCTGTTTTGGATAAAGCATTAAGCGACCAAAAAGCATCCATACGCCGATTAGCTACCGCGTACCTCGGTATGATTGAAGAGCCCGAAGTATTACCATACTTGTATAAAGCATTAGATGATAAAACAGTTACCGTTAGAAGAACAGCAGGTGATTGTTTATCAGACCTTGGTTATAAAGAAGCCATGCCTAAAATTATTGATTCGCTTAAGGATTCTAATCGTCTCGTTCGCTGGCGTGCTGCCATGTTCCTTTATGAATTAGGAGACGAAACATCATTACCAGCTTTAAAGGAAGCTAAGAGTGATGCTGAATTTGAAGTACGCTTGCAAGTTAATATGGCCATCGAAAGAATTGAAGGCGGAGAAGAAGCCAAAGGTTCTGTCTGGCACCAGATGACCCAGGCGACTAAACAAAAATAACAGGAGGTCTTTCCAATGAATCCATATGAAGCCTATATGAAAGAAATATCCCAACCTATGCGTGATGAATTAACGAATGCAGGATTTTCCGAACTTACTACATCCGAAGAGGTGGATAAGTTCATCAGTAATACAAAAGGTACAGCTCTTGTTTTCGTGAACTCTGTATGCGGATGTGCTGCCGGACTGGCACGCCCCTCTGCACGTGAATCATTAGCTTTTGATAAAAAACCAGATCAGCTCGTTACTGTGTTTGCAGGACAAGACCGTGAAGCAACCAGCCGTATGCGAGATCATTTGGAAGGGTATGAGCCCTCCTCTCCATCAATGGCCCTGCTAAAAGATGGACAAGTTGTTCACTTTATTCCTCGTGAAGAAATAGAAGACTTTGAGGTAGAAGAAATCACAGAAAATTTAACAGGAGCTTACACAAAACATTGTTAATATACCTGAAAGGCCGTTTCTCTACTGTAGAGAAACGGCCTTTTTACATAGAATGATTCATTTATTGTTTAGCCTATTACCTAATCATCATTCGAATATAACCTAAACTTATCACTAACGATTGAAATCCGATACTCCCCTAATCCCATGAACCGGATTATACTAATAAGTAACCTAAAAAATGAAAGCAGGCGATTTGATGTCAGATTCCATTAAACGTGTGGTTCAAGAAAATTTTTCTAAAAGTAAAGAAGCGTACGTAACGAGCTCCACTCACAGTAATCAAAGTGACTTAGACACCTTAACAGATTGGTTACGCCCTCAATCTTCATGGACAATACTCGATATAGCTACAGGGGGAGGACATGTGGCCAAGCAACTCAGTCCTTATGTTAACAATGTATTTGCGAACGATCTGACGAAAGATATGCTTGGAAACACAGCCAAACATATGCAAAACCTTCAGAACCTTCATTATGTAGTAGCTGATGCGGAAGATCTTCCATTTCTTGAACAATCATTCGATGCAGTCACTTGCCGAATTGCACCACACCATTTTCCAAACCCCAAGCAGTTTGTAAATGAAGTCCATCGGGTATTAAAAACTGGAAGCTATTTTTTAATGATTGATAATGTGGCACCCCAAGATGAAGGACTTGATCATTTTTATAATTCGTTTGAGAAAATGCGAGACACTAGCCACAGTAGAGCATTAAAGATCTCGGAGTGGAAAAACTTATTACATGAAAGTCACTTCTCACTACGAAGAGAACTCACTCGAAAGAAAACGCTCCCCTTTGACGATTGGGCAAACCGAACGCTAGATTCAAAAGGTGTCACTAAAGTAGAAAACTATTTTAAACAAAGTTCAGAAGAACAGTCAAAATACTTTCATATCAAACTAGAAGCTGAGCAAGTTCTAGAATTCTCAATTGATGAATGGATGGTTCTATGTACAAAATAATTCCCGTCACTACCTTTATGGTAAGTAGTTCAGTTTTGGAGTACAAACTTTAAAAATGCAATATAAATTGAGCATTGAATTGTAACACAATTTGATGCTCTTTTTCATTGATAAATCCATATTCATGGGTGTTTAGGGTGGTTTTTTGCACACAGAAATGTAACCCCATTTGCAGCCTGAAATTCTTGAGTCTCTGTACACTGTTAAAAGAAACAGCTTACATCATTTATGGAGCGCTATATTCTTTCAATTCAAGACCTCGATCTTCAAACAAACTCTGCATGAACGTTTCAATGTCAACGCTGTTTCCTTTTTAAAACAAGGGTAGGGTCAACTAGCTAGTAGACAGGCAGGAATTTCATCTTATTGAGAACGAAATCCATTATTTTCACGCATAGGATTTATGGATTCGATCCTTTCGTCTCCCGAATGATTATGCCGACTATCCGGAAATTCATGGTTTTGGAGTAAAGGCAGATACATCATACTTTAACAGTAACGGTAGAACAGCATGATTTCGATAAAAACATACGGCAAGGGGCGGTGGGGAAGGGGGAAACTCCAGTGGGATACGCGGGTTAGATGAGACCCCGGAAGGCGCCAGCCTGAGGAGGCTCAGCGCACGCCCACGGAAAGCGACTCCTTCCCCACCGCCCCTTTCTCCACACAATCATCTCGGAATCGAGTCTTCAACAATCCTGCTGTGTTAGTTAAATAAAGTTTTTTTACTCATTTCACCTTAAAAATACCTGCAACCTTTAACTTCAACAATTAGTTGTGTGATTTCAATTGCAATTAGCCTGCAATTTCATATTAAAAAGCAGTTCAATTAAGGGCACAAATTGCTATTTTGTACTCCAAAACCGATCTGCTTACCTTTATGGTAGTGACTTTTTTTATGTTTATTTCCACACTTATAAGGATAGGCTGTTTAACTGTATAAGGTGAACTTTCCATCTTTTGATGGTAAGGCCTCACTGCTCGTCGTAATACGGGATTAAATCTATGAGGTGAAAAAATGGATATAGTAGTCATGGCCCGTACTTTATTTGGCTCATCAATGGGTTTCCATATTATATACGCAACAATAGGTGTTGGCCTACCGATTATGATTATCTTAGCTGAAGTTATGTATTGGTTAAAGAAAGATGAGGATTATTCCTTGATGGCAAAACGTTGGACGAAGGGGTTTGCTATCTTATTGGCTGTCTCGATTGCTTCTGGAACGATTGTGGCCGTCCTGCTTTCTTTGCTTTTTCCAAATTTCATGGAAATTGTCGGACAAGTTATCTCCCTCCCTTTCCAATTAGAAATCTTTGCGTTTCTAATCGAGGCTGTCTTTATGTCAATTTATTTATATGCGGCCGATCGCTTACCGCGCGCGCTAAGAATAGTGAGCATTACGTCTGTAGCCATAGGAGCCACGGCATCCGCAATCTTAATTACAGATGTACATGCTTGGATGAACACCCCTGCTGGCTTTGAAATGTCGGAGTCTGGGGTCATTACTAATGTAAATGTTTGGGAGGCTTTTTTTAATCCGAGCTTTGGCGTAACAGCCATTCATGTGACGCTCTCCGCCTATATGACGATTGCTTTTTTAATTGCGTCAATTGCTGCGATTCGCTTAATGAAGAAGCACATATCAAGCACAGAAAGAGCTTATCATAAAAAAGCACTAATGATTTCATTATACTTCGGTGCTTTTATGTCACTAGCTACAGCCATTAACGGTCACGAAGCAGCTCAAATGCTCCATGATTACAACCCACGGAAATTAGCTGCAGCTGAAGGGCTTTTTGAAACAACTAGTTATGCGCCACTTTCGATTGGCGGATATACATCATTAGAAGATCGGGAAGTAAAATATGCCATTGAAATACCCTATGCACTTAGTTTTTTAGCAGGCGATCGTTTTGATACAGAAGTCATCGGACTGAATGAGTACCCCGAAGAACTATGGCCCCCTCTTTACGTTCATATTTTATTTAATGTCATGGTGGGGATTGGCACACTTTTGATTGCACTATCGTTTATCGCCCTTTTCTGGCGGCATGTTCTAAAGCGGGAATTTCCTGATTGGATGCTTGCCCTCCTAGTGGTAAGCGGGCCATTAGCTCTAATTGCTATAGAGGCAGGCTGGTGTTTTAGCTGTATAGGAAGGCAGCCTTGGACAATCACCGATGTATTACCCACAAGTGATGCCGCCACGAAATCAAGCAGTGTCAGCGTTTTGTTTGTATTGTTCTTATCGCTTTATGTGATTTTACTATTTGTTACAGGCTTTATAATGAGGTACTACTTTAAGCGTAATCCTGTTGAGAAAGATTTAGCTGAAAGATAACAATTTTAGTTTTATCCGCAAATATAGATATATCCGTGAAACCCGTTCAATAAAAGGAGAGAAACAAATTGGAACCATCAATCATAGCCATTACGCTTTTATGGAGTTTACTATTTATCTATTCCATACTTGGCTCCTTAGACTTTGGAGCAGGGTTTTGGGGGATGATTTATGGACAGAGTAACAAAACCGGGGCATCACAAATTGCCAATCGGTTTCTTTCCCCTGCATGGGAGGTAACAAATGTTTTTTTCGTCATTTTTGTTGTCGCTCTAGTCAGCTTCTTTCCTTTTGCAACCACAATGCTTGGCAGTGTACTTTTGATACCTGTTGGACTCGGTCTCGTACTGCTTACGATTCGAACGACATTTATGGTTTTTGCTAAACATGCAAACAAATATAAAAGAGTTTTAGTCATTACATCAGGAGTCACGGGATTGATCATACCTGCTTTACTCGTTAGTATACTCCCAATTACGCTCGGTGGATTTATAAAGATTGTCGATGACTATCCGCAGTTGCAATATGGAGAGCTACTTACACATCCCACTTTATACATGCATATCGCTTTTGGACTCTCTACTGAGCTTTTTATTTCCGCTGTATTTCTAATGGATTATGCTAAGGAAGCTGAAGATTGGTCTGCTTATCATACTTATCGTCTACATGCAAAATGGCTCGGGCCGGTTTCCATTATTATTGCTATGCTAACAATTGGCACTATGCCTGAGGAAGCTTCCTGGTTGGTTAGTAATATTGAGGCAAATCCTCTTTGGTTTGGCTTATCAATTCTTTTTTTCCTACTTGGCTATGCTTCCCTTTATTTTAAAAGAAGCAGTGGCCGACATGGACTCGCAAGACTGGCCGTTATATTTATAATCATTCAATATGCCATTGCCATCTATGCCTATGGATCTGCTCATCTTCCATATTTGATCTATCCTGATCTAACAGTTGCCGATGGATTCACGAATCCGACCGTTTTCTATCACTTATTAATCGTCTATGCAGTTGGTTTCTCCATTCTCATTCCTGCTTTCATTCTATTTTGGAAGCTCTTTCTAAAGGATCAGCGCTATTTAAAACAGCAATAAACGTGGAGAGATTATATGAACGTCGCCATTTTCGTGCGCTCCTTTCCTTAAGAATCAGAGACTCAACAAGCAGAAGAACAGAAAATGCTTCGTAATCCGTCATATAACTTTATTTGTTGCCTCTTCTTCATGAATGTTGATACTTCATGTTCTGGTACTTTCACACAATAAAGAAGGGCTGCCCAGGAAAACACACTTTTCCTGCCAACCCAACATAAAGCAAGCGAACCATCTGTTTGTTGAAAAATTGGATGTTTTAGTTTAACAACCATCCAGCTAAAGAAGATGCCCATTTTTTCTATGAATGCTTATAAATGACCGTACTATACACCTGAGATTTCGCCTTTGGATCGATCCAAGATTTGGCCCCATTTACAGCATTCATTGCTTCTGAGAAACCGGATCCAATCAACATCGTTTTATGGGGATATATAGCTGCATCGCCGGCAGCAAAGATTCCTTCGACATTTGTACTCATATTTGAACCCACAGGAATACGGCCTTTTTCTGTAGTTAACCCCCATTGGTCATACAAGCTTTTTTCAATTTTAAGCCCTTCATAAACTAAAACATCGTCTATAGATAGACTTAAACCATTATCTAAGACAACCTCTTTTAATTCATTTGCAGTTCCCGTTAGCTCTGCAACTTTCGTCTCCCGATGAATCTGAACACTCGACAGCTCTAATTTCTCCACATCATGTTCATAAACTGACTTAAATTCACTGCCACGATTAATGATATGAACCTCTGATGCTATGTTTTCAAGCGCTAAAGCCCAATCGACCCCTACACGGCTATCAGAAATAACAACTGTCTTCTTTCCAGCATACTGTTTTAAATGTTGAATGGTATAATGGATTTGTTTCCCTTCGTACTTCTCTTTTCCTTTCAAGTTCAAAGGCTGCATATCAAAAGTTCCTAACCCTGAAGCAATGATAACCGTTTTAGAATAATGTTTTGCCCCCTTAGTTGAGGTTAATTCAAAACTACCATCTTCAAGCTTTTCAATCGCTTGAATTTTTTCTTCCATTACAATTGTTGGGTCAACGCTTAATGCTTGCTCCCCTACTTTAGCCACTAAGTCGTCGCCCGACACACCCGGAAATCCACCTACATCATAAATTTCTTTTTCAGGATAGAAAAATGAGACCTTCCCCCCAAGTCCTGGTTGGTACTCGATAACTTTTGTCTTGAGACCACGCATGCCACTGTAAAAAGCAGTATAAAGTCCGGTTGTTCCTCCACCAATAATAGTCACGTCGTATAGATCGCTCATTTGAATGTCTCTCCTTAATTCGTTTTCATTAATAAATAGATAAAATAAGGGGTACTGACAATTGTCACAACAATGCCTACAGGGATTTCAGCTGGCGCAATGATATTGCTTCCGATTGCATCAGCTGTTAATAAAATCACAGCACCTATTAAAGCTGATACAGGCAGTAACCTTTGATGTTTTGGACCAACCACGCGTTTTGCAATATGGGGGGCGACTAATCCTAAGAAGGCAATCCCGCCGGCCGCGGCAACAGAGAGGCCAGCAAGAGCAACAGCTATGAATAATAATATTCTTCTGTCTCTTTCTACAGGAGCCCCTAACCCCATTGCCAGATCCTCGCCTAAATTCAGGACATTAAGTGCAGGAGTTTTATAAAGAGCATAAGCGACCAAGACTACAATCCATGGAACGATAGCCCATACAAAGCTCCAATTTGCACTCCATATATCTCCCGAGAGCCAAACCATAGCTTGCATGAAATCTTGTGGATTCATCTGAACTTGAAACAGAATAAGAGCTGCACTAAAGCCAGCATTTACGCCAATTCCAACGAGAATAAGCCGGATTGGATTGACTCCTTTTTTCCAAGCCAAAGCATACACAATCATTGCAGCTATAAATGCTCCAATTAAAGCAAAGAGAGGTAAAAGATATACCCCCCAACCACTTACAGCACTCATCGAAGACTGAAAAAAGAAGATATAAAGTACAACAACGAACCCTGCTCCTGTGTTAATTCCTAATATTCCAGGCTCTGCTAAATCATTTTGAGTGACTCCCTGAAAAATAGCTCCGGAAACACTTAGAGCCATTCCAACAAACAAAGCAATAACAATTCCCGGTAACCTATAGCTAAATAACACGAGTTCTTGTCTATTGTCCCCTTCTCCTAGCAGCGTGTGAAAGACTTCGCTTGGGCTAATTTGTATAGGTCCCAAATTCAAACTAATAAGTAATATGACAAGAATAAGGATAGGTAAACTGATCAACCATCCTATAAAACGTTTGTTATCTCGTTCCACTACATTCCCCTCCTATCACCGCGTGCTAAATATAGAAAGAAAGGGACGCCAATGAATGCCGTGATGGCCCCCACAGGAGTTTCGTAAGGAGCATTAACGAGACGTGCTCCCGTATCAGCTACTACTAGTAATAATCCACCAAGCACTGCCGATACTGGAATGATTAATCGATAGTCCGCTCCGACCAAGAAACGTGTAATGTGTGGAATGACTAAACCCACAAAACCAATCGTCCCCGCTACCGAAACTGCTGCTCCTGATAAAAGGAAAACGACTATTACTCCCAATGTCTTCACAAGCCACGTATTTTGCCCTAGACCCTTTGATACGTCTTCACCCAAACTAAGCACGGTCATTGCTTTTGAAATAGCAATTGCAATAACTAGCCCTATCACCCCTGCAATAAGAAGAATTTGCACAGATGTCCAGTCTGTATTTGCCAGTCCTCCTGCGTACCAAAAACTCATCTGCTTGGCTACTTGAAAGTGCAAGGAAATTGCTGTAGAAAGGGAACTGAGCATACCACCGATTGCAACTCCCGCCAGTGCCAACTTGACTGGTGTTAAGCCACTAGTTGAAAAAGCACCTACTGCAAATACAAGTATCACCGCTAACCCAGCCCCTAAAAAGGAAGCAACAGTCATTCCTACATTGGTAAGTGAAGGGAAAAACACGAGAGCTATGATAAGGGCAAAAGCGGCCCCATGTGTTACTCCCATTATGGAAGGGGAAGCAAGTGGGTTTCTAGTTAATCCTTGCATAACAGCTCCAGAAACAGCTAGAAATCCTCCAACTAACGCTGCTCCTATCGCCCGTGGTAAGCGTAGCTCTTGGATTACTTGATGTTTCGTCTCGTTAGCATCAAACGCAAAAACCGCTTGCCAAACGGTAGCTACATTAATATCCGCTGCTCCAAGGACTATCGACCAGCCCAGCGAAACCACTAGAGCAAGAGTTGCCATTATAAAAATAAAAGAGGCTCTTCCTAGATGTCTTGGAACCCCCTCGTTCTCAGTTTGTTTTAATTGCCCCACTCTATCTCAACCCTCCCTTTGCCATTCAACAATTTTTATGTAAAATATTAAAATTGATAATCATTATCACCCATTAAGTATATGGTAGATTTTTTAAATGTTCAAGAAACACCTATTAAACAAAATAAAGGATTGACTTGTTTAGTGAAAATGATTATCATTATCGAGAGGAAGGTCTTTAATTATTCAAACACAGGAGGAAAATTGTCATGAAAAAGAGCATTTTATCTATACTTAGTTTACTTTTCACGCTTACATTGTTTGCCTGTAGCAACAGTGAAGAAGAATCCGCTAATTCTGGGAATACTGAACAAGAGAATACTAACGAAGGACGTACACTTGAACATGCTTCAGGAGAGGTAACTATCCCTGGAAATCCTGAACGAATCCTTGCTCCCTACTTAGAAGATTCTTTAGTTGCCTTGGGGGTTGAACCCGTCGCTCAGTGGTCAATAGGAGAAGACGTGCTAGATTACTTGCAACCACAGTTAGGAGACGTGCCTACAATTAGCTGGGATCTACCACTTGAACAAACGTTAAGCCAAGAGCCTGACTTGATCATTTTCAACTCTCCATCATCATTGCAAAATGGGACATATGAAGAATATGAGCAAATTGCTCCTACTTACATATATAAAGATGAGGTCAATTCTTCTTGGCGAGAGCGTCTTACTAGAATGGGAGAAATTTTAAATAAACAAGATGTGGCAGATGAAGTATTAGCTGAATTTGATGAAAAAGTAGAAAAAACGAAAGAAAGCCTAGAAGAAGCAATAGGTGATGAATCCGTTGCGTTCATATGGACGCTAGGTGAAGAATTTTACGTTTTTGAATCGTCACGTTATGGAGCTGAAGTTTTATATAATGAAGTAGGATTAACTCAGCCTGAATTCATTCAAAATTTAGAGCAAGAAGAACAGTGGAACCCTATTGCTTTAGAAAAACTAGGAGAGCTTGATGCTGATCACGTGTTTGTCGTAGGCGAAGAAAATGAAACTGGATTTGAAATCCTTGAAAACAGTTCGGTATGGCAGAGTACTCCAGCTGCTAAAAATGATCAAGTTTATACGATGAACAATCCAAGTCACTGGACAATTGATGGCGTTATCGCTCATGAAATGACTTTGGATGCCGTAACAGATGAGTTAACTAAATAAGAAAGATTTTTAAGAATACGTAAACTTTTGTAAAGTTTACGTATTTTTTATTGCCTTTTTATGATTGATATTGTAAATTGATATCGGATCACGATATAGGAGGCGCATTCTTATGTTGAGGGATTTTTTTCTAGGATCGATTAAAATTCATATATTATTTCACGCTGAAGTAGAACCGATTTACGGAGCATTTCTCATCCAGGAGCTTGCCTCACACGGCTATGATATTAGCCCAGGCACCCTTTACCCTACACTCAAATCGCTTCATGAACGAGGACTTCTCTATAAATACGAGGAGTTAGTGAATGGTAAGGTTCGAAAATATTACACCATTACAGAAGACGGGAAGCGTGTGCTTGAGGAAGGGAAACGACAAGTTCGTGAACTCGCTAAAGAAGTGTTACATGATGACTGAACTAAGGGGGATTAGACTATGAACAAATCAAAAGGAACACTAAAGGAAATTCTATTAGCTTCAACAAAGCTAGGGTTTACTTCTTTCGGTGGCCCCGTAGCCCATCTTGCTTACTTTAAAGACGAATATATTGATCGACGGAAGTGGCTTGATGAAAAGACCTATGCTGATATTATTGCATTGTGTCAATTTTTACCTGGTCCCGCGAGTAGCCAAGTTGGAATTGCAATTGGTATGTTACGTGGAGGATTATTAGGTGGAATTGTTTCATTTTTAGGATTTACGGTTCCATCGATTCTTGTTCTTATTTTTTTCGCATTAATTTATCAAACGTATGACCTCAGTGATGCCGGGTTTATACAAAGTCTGAAAGTTGTAGCTGCCGCTGTAGTCTTACACGCACTCATCGGTCTAGGTAAAAAACTAACCCCAGACCTAACCAGAATAGGACTGGCCTTAGCTGCGGCATTTATAATGCTCCTATTTCCCTCCGCATGGATGCAGGTAGCTATTATTTTGGTCGCAGGACTATTGGGATCAAAGCTATTCGCAAAGATTGCTAATACAAAAGTTGAGCCCTTCCCCGTAACATTTTCGAAAAAGGCAGGGGCTGCTTCGCTCGCAATCCTTGCAAGTCTTCTTGCTTTCTTACCATTAATCGCAAGAACAACAGACCATATGCTCGTTCAACTATTTGATACTTTCTTTCGAGTAGGCTCGCTCGTGTTTGGTGGAGGTCATGTGGTATTACCGATGATTGAACGAGAAGTCGTGCCTACTGGATGGATTGATTCAGGAGAATTTTTGGCAGGTTATGGTATGGCACAAGCCGTACCTGGACCATTATTTACATTTGCCAGTTATTTAGGAACTATGATTGAAGGAGTTACTGGAGCAGTCGTCGCAACTATAGGCATTTTCCTTCCTTCGTTCCTATTTCTTATTGCCGCTCTCCCTTTCTTAAATGAGTTGAGGAAACGTTCAAAATTCCAAGGAGTATTAATGGGAGTTAATGCGAGTGTTGTAGGAATTCTTTTGGCGGCTTTCTATGATCCTGTTATTACTAGTGCCATAACAAGCAATGCAGACTTTGCACTAGCTACAGTTCTTTTTGCTTGCCTTCATTTCTTTAAAATCCCCGCTTGGGCTGTCGTTTTAATAGGTGTTGGTGCAGGATTTATTTTAAATTTGATATGATAGAGTTATAATTAGAGAGTGAACATGGAAATTCTTTCATGCTCACTCTCATTTTTTCCGAAATAGGAAGATATCAATACGGGAATTTAGGAAAATAAGCATTATACCTTTACAAATAACGTTTATTGGGGTGAATGAATATCGCAAACGAACAAACTCGATACTCTCGGTTAGCACAGATAACTAAGCTAATTAATACGAAATTAGAGTTAAAAGAAGTTCTAGAGCATGTAGTCACTGCAATATCCGAAGAAATTGTACGTTGTGACTCTGTCGGTATCTACCTCCCGCAAGAGGATGGCACTTATCGAGGATTTGTAGGTAAACCAGAACTCATCAATGGTTTGTCTTTAGATATGCATGTAGTAGATACAGAGTATGACCATTTAGCTAAGGAAGTCATTGAATCGAAAAAAGCCATTTATATCCCCGATACATCAAGGGACAATAGGCCGGACCCAAGGGCAATCGAAGCCTTTGGAATAAAGTCATTACTTGTACTCCCGATGGAATATGAGAAGGAAATGTACGGTCTCGTATTTTTATTTGATTATGGTCAGCCTATGAATCTTACAAAATCTGAAATCGAATCAATTAAAGCTTACGTGAACATGGCCGCCGTCGCTGTCCGTAATTCTAAAAATTTAACGAGAAAAGAATCGCTAATTGCTGATAAGCAACTTTTACTTAATGTCACAAGGGAATTGTCTATGTGCTCTACGCTACAAGAAGTGATGGATAAATGTTTCCAGTATATTGGAGAGGTACTAGATAACCCAAATATTGGTTCCCACATTATTGATCCCGTGGCACAACGCCACTTTAACCCTACAAGCCTTAGTAAGGATAGTGATTGGTCAGAGGAAGAGTGGAAAAATACACATAGCCACCTTGCCGTGGATTTTAATAAGGATTTAGTATTTCAAGAAGTAATTTCGACCAAACAATCCATTTTTATCGCCGATACTTTAAGTGATCCACGCCCAAATCACGAAGCCTGCCGTAGATTTGGCATTAAAGGTATGTACATAATTCCGATGATTGCTACTGGTAATGTGCTAGGAACCATTGCCATTGTCAACTTGAACGAAAGAGATCAAAAATATCCAAAGTCAGCCATGCAATTAGCTGAATCAATTGCAGATGCTACAGCACCTGTTTTATCCAATTTACTATTTATTGAAAAACAAGAATTAATCATTTCTGAAAGAACGTCTGAACTCACCGAAAAAAACAGTGAACTTGAACATGTAATTAAAGAAGTGAAACAAATTGGACATGAAAGGGAGCTTATTCTTAATTCAGCCGGAGAAGGAATATTTGGGTTAGATCTTGAGGGAACCATTACCTTTTGCAATCCTTCGGCCACCCATATTTTGGGCTACGAACACGAAAGTGAACTCATCGGTTATTCATGTCAAAATATTTTTGAAGATTGCTTGTCCGATCAATCTGGGTTATTTTCGCCGAACCTTCGTGATGGAAAAGACAAAGGTGCAGAAGATGAGTATTTTCATAAAAAAGATCGTAGTCGTTTTCCTGTCGAATTTGTGATTACTCCTCAAATTGAGAACAGGGAAACAATAGGATATGTAGTCACCTTTAAAGATATTACCACTCGAAAACAAATGGAAGAAAAAATAAAGTATCATGCCTATTATGATAGCGTAACAAACCTTCCTAACCGGGTGCTTTTCCAAGACCGTTTACACCAAGCCTTAAATTATTCCGAATCTTACGGTAGTTCTCTAGGTGTACTTTTTCTAGACTTGGATCGATTCAAGAAAATTAACGATACATTCGGACATACTTTTGGCGACCAGGTTCTGAGAAAAATATCCGATCGCTTAATTCGCAAATTGCCAAAAGAAACAACAGTTTCTCGTCAAGGCGGGGATGAATTCATTATTCTTCTTCCTAGCATTCAGTCTAAACAAGAGGCAACAGATTGGGCCCGTGAGGTATTACAAGTATTTGCAGATCCTTTTCATATTAATCAACAAGAAGTAGCTGTAAAAACAAGTTTGGGAGTTAGTATTTTCCCGGAAAATGGAATGAATCCAGAACAGCTCATAAAGCATGCAGATGCAGCTATGTATAAAGCGAAACAACTTTCCGGAAATCGCTTTCAATTATATAGCCCTAGTCAAGAAGAACGAGGGATAGAAAATGTTGAGCTTGAGAATGATCTCTATAAGGCTTTGAGAAATGATGAACTGAACGTGGTCTACCAACCAAAATTTAACTCTAAAACTAACATGATCATAGGTTTGGAAGCTCTCCTCCGATGGAACCGCCCTAACAAAGGAGTAGTAAGACCACAAGAATTTATCCCCTTAGCAGAAGAGACTGGGTTAATCATTCCAATAGGAGAATGGATACTAAGGAAATCTTGTGAACAAACGAAGTTCTGGCATAACCAGGGATTTCCACATCTATCTGTTTCTGTGAATTTATCCCCACAACAGTTTAATCAGGAAGATCTCGTAAACAAAGTTCAATTGATCTTGACCGAAACACAGTTGCCCGCTGCATCCCTTGAACTAGAGCTAACAGAAAACTTAATTATTCATAACACCGAAAAGACCTTAGCTGTTATTCATAATCTTAAAGAGTTAGGTGTAAAAATCTCAATTGATGACTTTGGTACAGGTTATTCTTCCTTAGCTTATTTAAAGAACTTTCCTGTTGATACGTTAAAAATTGATAAAACGTTTATTGATGGCTTACCTGATAATCCAAACAATGCAGCGATAACTAATACGGTTATTACATTAGCCAATAGTTTACAACTAGAAGTGATTGCAGAAGGTGTGGAAAAGGAAGAGCAGTTAAATTATTTAACAGATCATGGTTGTCATTTAATCCAAGGTTTTTACTATTGCCGTCCATTGAAACCTGAAGATGTGATTGAAAGAGTGCACACATCATAAATATAAAATGAAATGGGGAAAACAATGAAATCTGTAAAAGCTGTCGTTGATTATTTAAAAAGTGGTAACGTATCCTATGTCTTTGGCATACCTGCAGGATCGGTAAACGCGTTCTTTGACGAACTGTATGACACTCCTGAAATCACCCCTATTGTAACAAAACACGAAGGGGCAGCTGCTTATATGGCCGCTGCTTATACTAAATATTCCAAAGAGTTATCTGTTTGTATAGGCAGTAGCGGCCCTGGGGGTGCGAATCTTTTAACAGGAGCGGCAAATGCGATGCGCGAGCACCTACCGATCCTTTTTTTAACGGGAGCTGTTCCAGTAGATACTGTAGGACTAAATGCTTCCCAAGAACTTGATGCACACCCTATGTATAAATCGGTTACTAAATATAGTAAAAGGGTTGATCATGCGGAAGATTTATTAGATGAGATTCACAAAGCCGTTGAGAATGCCTTAACTGGAGTTCCTGGACCTGTGCATATCGCCATGCCTATTGATATACAATTAGCAGAAATCAAAGAAAAATCTTTGCCATCATTTCCTCAGTATACCCCCCTCCTTCCAGAGGACACTGTAATTAAAGAAACCGTGGAAGCACTATCAGCAACGAAAAAGGGATACATATTTGCAGGACAGGGGATTCGGGATTCGGTGCCAAATTTGCTGGAATTAGCCGAGCGGTTGCAATGGCCGATTGTTACATCCCCTCAAGCCAAAGGACTTGTCCCTGATCATCATCCACTTTTGAAGGGAGTGTTTGGTTTTGCTGGACATGACTCTGCTTCTAACTTGATTAATGAAGGCGATTTTGACACCGTACTCGTTGTTGGATCAAGTCTTGGTGAAACAGCGACAAATAACTATAATCCAAACATTAGTAAAAACAAAATGATGATCCAAATTGATTTTGATCAAAACGTATTTAATCGCAAATACGCGGTTAACCTCCCGATACTAGGAGACACACAAATTACTCTTTCCTCACTCAATGACGGATTACAACGCTTAGGGTATGAACAAACCCTTCCAACCTATGCTAACCGTCAATTAGATGCGATCAACGATGAATACAGCACCAAAAATGTTCTTCTGAGGTTACAAAAATTATTGCCAAAAGATACGCGCTACAGCATAGATATCGGAGAATTCATGGCTTATGTAATTCACTACATGAACGTATTAGAGTCGGACAGCTTTGATATAAATGTACACTTCGGTGCAATGGGAAGTGGAATTGGCAGTGCAATAGGTTCTAAATTAGCGGATGATAATCGACCGTCTGTTAGCATAACTGGGGATGGTTGTTTCTTTATGCATGGGATGGAATTATTGACGGCGAAAGAGTATAATATCCCTGTTTTATTTATCGTTATGAATAATGCTCGTTTAGGCATGGTACACCATGGGCATTCGTTACAATACCAGCGTGTCCATGAACGATTTGCTCAAGAACCTGTTGATATTGCAGCATTAGCTAAAACTCTTGGGGTTCCTAGTATACATGTTGACCGTATGGAAGAATTAAAAGCTGAATCCATTGAAACCTTACTTAATGAAGAAGGCCCAGCTATTTTAGAGATTGCTCTCGTCGACGATCACACCCCTCCGATGGGTGATCGAGTAAAGTTTTTATCATCTTTCGGAAAATAAACTGGGCAAGAGTGTTTATATCACTATAAGTCTAAACGAAAAACATCCGACCTCCTTTTAAAAAGAAGCCGGATGCTTTTTTCGTAACAGGTTCGGTTCTCGAGTACCAAAACATATTTAGAAGGCAAAACAGCAACAGAATTATCGAACTGATATAACACACTAAATAACATTACAATTGGTGAAGACAACGGCTTGGATAGTTTTATACTTTTCTTATTAAACTGAAAGCCCCAGATTGTTTAATAATAAGAAAATCCGTTTGCCGTATGGAGTTTGGGAGGGCCCGAATAGGGGGGGCTTTCCTCCATAAAGAAAACAGAGGATAAACATGCTGTTATATCAATAGCTACGTACCGACTTCTAACATGCATACAGAAACTCAAAGTGATAAAGATACCACCCGTGATATAATGTTATTCTCTTAAGCCTGGAACTATTGACTTCGAATGGTGAAGTTACGTTCATTACTGTAAAAATATTGAAACTCTTATTAGTAATAACTCTTCCTTAGCATTACTCGTATGTTAGCTTCACGGGTATGCGCAATTTCCCGGACCTTCTTGCTTTCGTGAGGAGAACAGAAAAATCGTGTTGAGTGAGGCTTTATCCTATAGCATAGGTAAGATGCATTCTCCTATGCCGGGGTTCGTTCATTTCCATGTCGAAAGGGGTGGCTTTGAAACGACGAGACTCCCGCGGGAGAAGGAGTTAGGCAAGACCCCATAGGGAGTGACAACGACCGAGGAGGCTTGCCAGGTCCCCCGCAGGAAAGCGAGTTGTTTCAAAGCCACCCCTATCCCTTATACGGTAACGAACCCCCATGATCTCGGAACCGTTAGTAAAACCTGCCCATTGGTTGAATAAACTACTTCCTCAGCTCGAACAACTATTAACATGAACGTTTAACATAGACTTTTATTTTGGTAAATCTTCATTTGGCAAACTATAAAAGTTCTGAATATAACTATAATCGCCAGCCATTCGTCCCACAGGTGCAAGTTTATGAGGATCAATCTTATCATTCCCCATAATTAGACCATCTTTAATATGATAGCAAACTACTTTACCTAAAATAAGATGACTGCTCCCCACTTCTATCACTTGATCAAGTTCACACTCAAAAGTAACAGGTGCTTCTGCTACTCTAGGAGCCGTCACTATTACACTATCGCTTGCGGTCGTTCCTGACTTCTCAAACTCATTAACTTCATGATCGTAAGACTTGCTGCTTTCATGCATTTGGTTCGCTAGCGACTCAGACACTACATTAATGACAAATTGCTCTGTCTCTCGAATATTGCGTAGAGTATCTTTTTCCTTATCTGATCCCCCAATAGATATACATAAAGTAATCGGCTCCATTGAAGCCACCGTAAAAAAACTGAAGGGTGCTAAATTACGTATTCCTTTTCCATCTACCGTCGATACCCAAGCGATAGGCCGAGGAACAACAGCACCTTTGACCAACTTGCTCATATTATGGCTTGTAAAGTCTTCTTCACATAAAATCACCCATAAAACCTCCTTGCTTTATCTACTATTATACTCTTTTCTATGAGGTATCTCATCCTTCTTACATTAAATAATCATTTGATTTTTGCAATTGCGACAATTCCGGCGGGGTATAGTGGCGAAGCAGTGACTTTATAAACAATAACTAGTTCGTGATATAATTTCGAAGGATAGTAACTTAGATTAAGTTGGTGACGATATGTTAGATACACATGCACGAAAGTTTGCACAACCTTCTATAAACTACGCGGCTAATAAGCTATTAACAAGAGGATATACCCCTAATCAAATTACCGTATTTGCTCTTTTAGTGGGTATTGGGACAAGCGTACTCTATGTGATGGGATTTCCGAGTTTAGCCGTTGTCTTCTTGTGGACGTCAGGCTTTCTAGACGCCGTTGATGGAACGATGGCCCGACACACAAAAACATCGCCTTTCGGAACGGTTATGGACATAACCTTTGACCGTATTGTAGAAGTTGCCATTATTGTTGCAATTGCCTATGTTCATCCTGAAGTTATCTGGCCATTACTTTTACTGACTGTTGCCATCGTAATTTCAATGACGATCTTTTTAGTAGTGGGCGCGGTCTCTGAACAATCTGGGGTTAAATCCTTTTACTACCAAGCTGGATTAGCTGAGCGTACTGAAGGTTTTCTTTTATTCAGCATAATGTTACTATTTCCAAGTGTTTTATATTGGTCTATTCTCCTGTTTTTCGTCGTAGAATTGTTTACTGGTATCCAGCGTTTCGTAGAAGCAGGAAGAATTCTAGGATAGGCAGTATGGTTGTCCTTAGGTTATTGTATTGAATGATTTGAAAGGAAGGTTTTTCATGGAACGCACCGTAGGGTTTTGGAAAAGACTAGGAGCAAATCTACTGGATTCGCTCATTATCATTTTACCCTTATCATTATTAGGAATGCTTTTATTTGGAATGGATTTTGATCACCCAGCATTTAACTTGCTCGGATTTCTTTATACGCTCATTCTCCCTGTCCTCTGGCATGGCTACCTGGTAGGTAAAAGACTAATCGGCATACGCATCGTAAAAATTGACGGAAGTGACGTCGGTCTAGGTACGATGCTGATGCGTCAGGTAGTAGCAGGTGTAGCCTATATGGCCACCCTAGGTATTGGAATTATAGTAAGTGCATTTATGGTTGGATTAAGAGATGACAATCGTTCGATCCACGACTTTATTGCAAGCACTTATGTAACCGAAGCAAAACCAGGTGAATTATAAAAGTTGAACCAGGAATTCACGGAAACACTCCACCAGAGTCGTCGGCTCAAGGGTGGAGTGTTTTTTTGACGCTGCGTTTTATTGCACAAGGTATACCTTCACTTTCTAATTAATACAATAAAGTGGAAGCTCCATCAGTTCTTCATGAAAAATGTTGCATAAACGAAGGAGGAGGACCCAACTTGCGAACATATGAAGAAGCTTTTACATTTGAACACCAGTTTTGGCTTCAAGTCTTAGGAGACCATGCTCGGTTTATTCGAGATGCCCTCTACCCTTCAGAAAAAGAGTCCATTGAGAGAGCAAAGCAGTATGTAAACCAATGGGATCACTATTTAGAACGTGCCCGCAGCGGAGCAATTGGTGGAGATATGATTACCTTCACACATGAGGTTGGATCTTTAGTCCGAGAGTTCCACAAGTTTAAGTTAGCAATTTTAGAACAGATCTTATTTGGAAAAATAAAAATTCACTTCACCCCTACCTTCATCAATCATATGGTCAATGAAATTGAGGAATACTTACTAGTTATTGGTTACCTTGGAAAAGGGCAGATCCCTCCCATCTTCCATGAACTTCATCACCATATGCTTTGGCTGCTCGATGCCTCCGGACATGCAACAGCGATTAATGATCAATTGGATGGAGTAGAGCAGAGGCTCAAACAAAAAAGTCATTTATTTTCAGAGCATTTCAATCAATTTTATTTAAAAGCCGTTGAATTAACAGGTTATTTACGTACCAACCATAAATCCTTCCCTTCCTTATCGCGTTACAATGATGAAGTTGAGATGGAGATGAAGATTTTTAAAACGTTCTTACATGAACTAGAAGAAATGGAACTTAATGAAACATTATTAGGATCCTTCTCTGCATTAATGGCCGATCATATGGCACGTGAAGAATGCTACTACTTATTTAAAATAGCAGAATCGACCGGCGGGGAGTATCCTTCATGTGATCCCACAAAACCTAGAGTAGAAACGTAAGAAGCACCCGAACTCAAATTAACAAATGAACTCAATATAAAAATGCTCCGAGCTTGCTTTAATGCTCAGAGCATTTTTATATTGGATTGTTAAAGACCCCGCACGAAGCAAGAAGAATCACATATACCCACGTAAAGGGAACTGTTCATTCCTCTGCCTTTCTTAGCGGAATTTGATTTAACAAGATTGTATGTCATCTTGTTAAATCAAAAATTCAGCAGTCCAATTTATATGACATTAGACTGCTGAAAAGATTGTTATTCATGTTTTTCACTCTTAAACTATTTTGTTACTTAAATAATTACTTAACTTTTTCAAAGCCGTTGCGTAACGAATCAGCAGCAAATTGTAAGGCTTCTTTCCCCTTATCGAGTTTATCCGCCATACTAACAAAACCGTGGATCATGCCTTCAAATCTCTTAAGAATAACTGGCACGCCTGCACCTTGTAAGCGATTGGCATAGGCTTCCCCTTCATCGCGCAGTGGGTCATATTCAGCAGTTACAACCATGGCTGGAGGCAATTCAGAGAGATCTTCAACTAATAACGGCGAAGCAAGTAAATTCCTAGCATCTTCTTGATTCTTCAAATAATGATTCCGAAAGTAGATCATACTGTCTTTAGTTAAAAAGTAACCTTCTGCATTATCTTGCATAGATTCTGTCTCTCTAGTGAAGTCTGTAGACGGATAAAAAAGAAGCTGGTAAGACAATTTAGGAGTGCCACGCTCTTTAGCCAAATGAGTGACGACAGCAGCAAGATTACCGCCAGCGCTATCACCCCCTACAGCAATTTTATCAGCATCAATATTCAACTCTGAGGGATGTTCAAACACCCATTGCGAAGCTGCATAACAATCTTCAATAGGTATCGGGAATTTATGTTCCGGAGCAAGACGATAATCGACGGATACCACGACACAGTTTGCTAAGTTAGTCAAGGATCGGCATATATTATCGTGGGTATCCAAATCCCCAATCACCCATCCCCCACCATGGAAAAAAACAAATGCAGGGTGCGGCCCTTCTCCTTCAGGTGTATAAACCCTGATCTGAATGTCTCCATTAGGACCCGGAATCCTCTGACTTTCAATTTTTGCAACTGACTCAAGATGTTCATTTGAACTTCCTTCTAAAGCCCGAAACGCCTGCCGTGCTTCGGCTGGAGGTAGGCTTTCTAACGGAGGAGATCCAGCTGCTTCCATTTGTACAAGTAAAACTTTTGCTTGCGGATCTAATACCATACTCTTTCCCCTTTTCCTATAAATTGGTGACTTAAACTAGTTACTTTATCTATCTTTATTATAGAGGGGTTATACGAAAATTGGCAATTTATTGAATTATTCAGTCACCTATTCTTTCCAAACATTTATACTAATTAAAGAGGCTTTTGTTAAATGGTAATGTTGATTTTGTGTAATAAAATAAGGAATTTCCTTTTGTGGAATTTCAGATATCAAGAGTTGTATTGTCCATAACGAGGGTTAGTTAAGAATATACGAGTGGATCAGACCAACGATTAGAAAATCAATCTTTCATAAGGTTTCTTCCATAGCACTAAGATTTCGGTAGCCTATAGATCTATATCTCAATGTGATAAGGCTGAGACTCCTGGGAAAAGCACATCGTTCTCCTGAGTCCCTTTCTAATTAATAAAGAAAAGTTTAAAACAACAACATAAAAAGAAGGTACAAATAAAGCCTTTATTAATACAAAAATAACATTTAACTCGAATTCGAGATATTCATGCTTGACGATACCTGATATATAATGTAAAGTTACTTACATAAGGTAAGTGATTAGGGGTTATACGATAAATAACAAAGAAATAATAAAAATAGTATAATCCGATTAACTAACAGGAGGAATTTATAATGTCAACATTAACTTTAGACAAAGTACACAGTAGTCTTGATTTTCAAATCAAACACATGATGGTGAGTAAAGCAAAAGGTGAATTTGAAGATTTTGATGTCAATTTCAGTGGAGATCTTTCCAAACTTGACTCAGCAAATGTTACAGTAACTATCCCTGTTGCATCGATTAATACAGGTAACGAAGACCGTGACGGCCACCTTCGCTCTGGAGATTTCTTCGAAGCAGAAAAACACCCTAACTTGGTTTTTGAAAGCAAATCTATTAAAAAAGTATCAGATGAAGAATATAAAGTAACTGGAGATTTCACAATAAAAGGTACAACAAACGAAGAAACGTTCACAGTAGAATATAACGGAACGTCAAAGAGCCCACTTGACGGAAGCACTGTTGTAGGTTTTAGTGTTGTTGGAAAGATTAACCGTGAAGCTTACGGAGTGACTTACAATGCAGCAATAGAAACAGGCGGCATGCTTCTTGGTAAAGATGTTAAATTCGAAGGTGAGTTTCAGTTTACTGTAGCTGAATAATATATTTTTAAAACCGTCGTCATAAAATGCACGGCGGTTTTTACATATCTAAACTTCCTCCCCCTATCCGCTTCACTTTTCTCAATGAAGCCATTTCATCCAGTAGTTTTAATAATGTCCGGTCCTTTTCCTTTGCTTCTATCATAAAATCCACATCTTGATCTTGAACCTTCAATTCTTTTAGAAGAGGCTGAATAAAATCCAAGTCTACGAAATCAGCGTGACTTCTAAATGATTTTTCTGACTTAGGTGAAGAAATATGAATTTTAGGTGGGAATTTTGTTCCGTCCCACGTCTTGAAGAATCGAGGAAGGAGCTCGCTCAATCTTTCACCTGTCTCGTGATTTGCCATGAAGTGATGATAATCAAACATCATCGGTATATTCTCTTTTTCGCATACATTTAAAGTTTCCGTCGTGGTATACGTTTTATCGTCATTTTCCAGTGTCATTTGACGTTTGATAGGATTTGGAAGCTGTTTTAAATTTTCATGAAAACGTTCGAGAGCCTTCTCTTTATTACCATAGGCGCCACCAATATGAAGATTTATATAAGCACTTTGTTCAATTCCCATCGCTTTCAGTAGAGCAAAGTGATATTCCATATCTTTAACCGCATTTTCAGTAACGTGCGGCTTATCACTTGTGAAAAGTGTGAACTGATTCGGGTGAAAACTTGTCCGTAATTGATGTTCTTTAACAAGTTGTCCGATCATATCATATTCCTTTTTAAACGGAGTAATATAATCAAAGTCCACTTCATCGTGAGTAGCTAAAGGTACTAGTGATGATGAAAATCGATACAGCGGAATTTCGTGAGCAATGTTATAGTGTAATATCCGAATCGTATGTTCGAGGTTAGTACGAGTGATTCGCTCAAGTTGGTCTTTCCGCTCATCTTTAGATAATTTTTGATAACGGGTATAAGTCATGGTTTTTGATGGTGTGGCGTCGTATAAATTTAGTGCATGAGCAACGTAACCAAAGCGAATTCTCATAAGAGGCTCCTTTTGACTGTTTGATGAGTATGTTTCCCATTTTGGTAACGTTTAAACTAGATTGTGAGTGGATAAACAAAAAGGATGCACAACGGCGTCCTTTCTACTACTCTTTATAAACTCTCATCAATCTCATTAACCATTGCAGCAACAGATTGGAGTCCTCCACCAGATAAATACCAGTATTGCGGGTCAAGATAGACAATTTGATCCTGCTCGTAAGCATTTGTCTTCATAACAATTTCATTTTCTACGACTTGCTTAGCAGACGATTGTCCACCAACAACGGCCCCACGATCCACAACATATAAGTAATCCGGGTTTTTCTCAGAAATGTACTCAAAAGAGATACTTTGACCATGTGTTGATGCTTCGATGGCTTCATCAACTGCTTTCACTCCTAATACATCGTGAATTAAACCAAAGCGAGAAGCCTCTCCATAAGCACTCACTTTTCCATCATTTGCTAGTATAATCAATCCTTTTTTCTCCATATCTGAAGCCTTCTCATTAACGGATTCAACATTAGATTCTATCTCGGCCAGCTTTTCTTTCACTTCGTCTTCTTTTTCAAAAATTTCACCTAAAGTCGCCATGTTCTCCTTAAAGGATTCCATATACCTCTTTGTGTCTACTCCAAGGTGAACTGTAGGAGCAATTTCTCCTAATTCATCATAAACTTCAGATTGACGGTTTGAAATAATAATAAGATCAGGATCCATTTGACTAATTGCTTCAAAGTCAGGTTCTTTTAATCCACCGATATTTTCATAATCATCACTTTCATATTTACTTAAATAATCGGGTAAAGAGTCTTTAGCTACACCTTGAACATTAATCTCTAACTCGTCTAAACTATCAACTATTCCAAAATCAAACACGACTACATTTTCTGGATTTTTAGGTACTTCTGTTTTTCCAAGCTCATGATCAACCGTGACCGTTTCTTTCTCAGAACTACTATCCGCCCCTGCTTCAGACTCTCCACAAGCTACCAACACTAAACTTAAGAACAAAACACTTATTAATATAAACCACTTTTTCATTATTCTTCACCTCATTTATTTTATTGGAAATACACACATATTTTTTGATTATTGATGGTATGGATATCAATATCCATGTCGTATACAGAATTCAGAACAGAGGGCTCAATCATCTTGGCGGTTGATCCCTCTTCAATAATTCGTCCGTCTTTCATGGCTACAATATAATCGGAATAACAAGAAGCAAAGTTGATATCATGTACCACAAGAACAACTGTTTTTCCGAGTTCTCTGACAAGTCGACTTAACGTTTTCATGATTTGAACGGAGTGATTCATATCCAAGTTATTCAAAGGCTCATCTAGTAACACATACTCTGTATCTTGAGCAATGACCATGGCGATATAGGCACGTTGACGTTGCCCCCCACTAAGCTGATCTAAATATTTATTTTCCATATCTGTTAAAGTTACAAACTCAATCGCTTGATCGATCTTCTCCTTATCCTCGTCTGTCAATCTTCCTCTAGAGTATGGAAATCTACCAAATGATACGAGTTCCCGAATCGTTAGTCGCAAGTGAATATGATTGCTCTGTTTTAAAATAGATATTTTTTTAGACAATTCTTCGGTTTTCCAATTTCCAAGTTCGTGGTCTTCAATCATCACCTCCCCTTCATCTTTTGTAATAAGACGACTGATCATTGACAGAAGTGTACTCTTTCCAGCTCCATTAGGACCAATGAAGGTTGTGATTTTTCCTTTAGGAATACTAATTGAAACATCTTCCACTACAGGCTTTTCTCCATACTGCTTAAATAAGTTCATTACTTTTACCATGCTTTATTCTCCTTTAGTAGTAGATATATAAAGTAGATACCACCGACAAAATTAATGAGCACACTGATCGTTGTCGAAAAAGTGAACACTCTTTCAACGACCAGCTGACCTCCAACAAGCGCAATAATACTAAATAAGACCGAGACAGCAATTAAATAATTATGACGAAATGTTTTTATGAACTCATGAGCTAAATTGACAACGAGAAGACCTAGAAAAGTAACAGGCCCAACTAATGCGGTAGCTACTGAAATGAGGATTGCTACAATGATAAGTAATCGCTGAATAATTTTGTCGTACGGAACTCCTAAGTTAACAGCATGATCCTTTCCTAGCGAAACAACATCCATGTATTTGTGATACGGAATGTAAAATATAAATGCCAATCCCATAATGACGATGGAAAGGCCTAGTAAGTCTGTGTTGACATTGTTGAAACTTGCAAACATTCGATCTTGTACGATAAGAAATTCATTCGGATCAATTAAGATTTGCATGAACGAAGATAAGCTTGAAAAGAACGTCCCTAATATCAAACCCACGAGTAACAATAGGTAGATGTTTTCTCCTTTTCTCAATAACCACTTAAATAATAGAAAAGAGAAAACAACCATTGCTCCTACAGATAAGAAATAATTAATCTGGCTATCCATCATCGCAATCGAACCTGAACCGAATAAAAATACTACACCTGTTTGTACGAGTAAGTACATACTATCCAGCCCCAAAATACTGGGAGTTAAAATGCGATTTGTTGTGATCGTCTGAAAAATCACCGTAGAAAATGCTATGGCTGCACCCGTTACAATTATCGCAGCCATTTTCACTCCACGTCGCGGGAGTATGTAATCCCAGTTGCTGCTTATTCCTGTGAACAAAAAGACCCCAACCAAAATAACAGCTAACACTAATAACAACGTGACTTTCTTTCTAAGTTGCATATGAACGCCTCCTCATCAGCAGATAAATAAAGATTCCGCTTCCGATCACACCCATCGTCAAACTAATTGAGATTTCATATGGATAGATAAGGACGCGCCCAATAATATCGCAAATCAACACAAATCCAGAACCGAATATTGCTGTTTGAATCAAGCTTTTTTTCAAATGGTCCCCGTAATAGTAGGTAACGATATTCGGAACAATTAACCCTAAGAAAGGAATCATTCCAACCGTCAGTACAACTGAAGCCGTGATCATTGCTACAACTGCTAACCCAATGTTTACAATCTGCTTATACTTCAACCCCAAATTTTTCGCGAAATCTTCCCCCATTCCAGCTAAGGTGAATTGATTTGCATACAAAAAGGCTATAACTAACAATGGTATGGAAAGGTAAAGCATTTCAAATCGACCCTCCATAATCATTGAAAAATCACCATGCAACCACGATGACATGTTTTGAACGAGGTCATACTTTAATGCAAAAAAGGTAGAAATTGAACTAATAATATTTCCGAACATCATTCCTACTAGTGGAATGAAAATTGTATCCTGGAACTTAATTCTGTCTAAAATCTGCATGAACAAAAACGTTCCTAACAAAGCAAAGATGAAAGCTATACCAATTTTCATTAAAGGACTAGCTGACGTGAAAACGAGTAAGGAAACCAAAACACCCAATCGAGCAGAATCAAATGTTCCTGCTGTAGTTGGAGAAACAAACTTGTTTCTCGTCAACTGCTGCATAATCAGTCCACAAATACTAATACTTGCTCCTGCAATTAGAATGCTAACCAACCGAGGGAGACGGCTAATCGTAAGAATCTCTACTTGATCGGACGTTAAATGAAACAAATCGGCTATAGATAACTCTGATACACCAATGAAAAGTGACAAAAAGGATAAAAGAGTAAGAGCCAGAAGTGTATATCTTATTTTCACAAAATCACCCTTACCTCTTTCAAAAAGAAAAATTACTGCTATAATGAAAATGAAATTCATTATCATTTATCAATCTAATCCTCATTATAGCAATCAATAAAAAGAGGTCAATATCATTTAGAGATAATAAACACATCTAATCATACTGTCGCGAAAAGGTGGTTTTCTTTTGAAAAGAAAAACAGATGCACGAGTTATACGAAGCCAAAGTTGGATTAAGGAATCTTTTCTACAGCTGTTGGAAAGTCACGATTATGAATTTATTGCTGTACAGGATATTATGAATGAAGCCCAAATGAATCGAGTAACTTTTTACCGACATTTCGAGGGTAAAGATCATTTATTACAAACTATAGTTAATGAACTATTCGATCTGTGTGAATATAATTTGGAGTCATGCGAGGAACATTATGACTTTGTTACTGTGAAGCTTCCCCATCCCCGTTTTATTCGGTTACTTGAATTCATAAAATCGCAAGAACGTGTTTTCTTTATATTTTTAATTAAACAAGAGCTGCCCCTTTTCCAAAAAAGATTCCACCAGTTGATCGAACAGTCGACACGATCAACATTATCGGTTGCCCTTAAATTTAATCACTCAGTAAAATTTCCCAGAGGTATAACGGAGACCTTCATAGCTTCAAGTATTACTGGTTCCATCATGTGGTGGATTGAACAAGATCACTCATGCAGTGCCTATGAACTTGCTTCTTACATAACAGAAATGATTGATTATGGCATCTATTCTTAATAAAAATAGGACACACATGGTAATAGACAGGTTCGATGCTGAAGTAATCTAAAAACATACAGGTGTTTTACATAAAAAATACAGGATGAACAGAACCTTTACACAGATTGGAAGGGTTCCGCCCTATCACAAAGTCTGGAATACCACTATAAATTGACGCTTAATTTGTCTCACGAATTATACCGTATTTGTAATAAAAACAAGAAAAATCTCAGTTCAGTGAACTGAGATTTTTCTTGTTTTTATTTTCAACGATTCTTCAACTAAGACATTCTCCTGCCGATGACGGAACAGTCACACGTCTAAGACCAGCTGCGTCTTATCTAACGTATGTTCATTTCACTCGGTTCAGGGCCTTTACGCTCCCCTTTATCAAGCGAATTGATTTGATTCATATCCTCCTCAGTTAACTCAAAATCAAACACATCAAAGTTCTCTTCTATACGAGAAGGCGTGATCGACTTTGGAATTACAACGGTACCATTTTGTAAGTGCCAGCGAATAATCACTTGAGCAGACGTTTTCTTATGCTTCTCAGCAATTGATTGAACAGTGTCATTGTTCAACACTTCTCCCCCTTGCATAAGCGGGCTCCATGCTTCTACCAAGATACCATTTTCACGACAAAATTCTTTCAGTTCATTCTGTGCTAAAAATGGGTGACACTCCACCTGGTTAATGGCTGGCTTCACATCACACTCATCAAGTAAACGCTGTAAGTGATCGATGTTAAAGTTACATACCCCGATAGCTTTGACCTTTCCATCTTTTTGCAATTGTTCTAGCGCTTTATATGTTTCAACATAATCATCAAATTCAGGAGTCGGCCAATGGATTAAATACATGTCTACATAGTCTATTCCAAGTTTTTCTAAACTCTCATCCATAGCTTTTAATGTGTTTTCATAGCCTTGATCAGCATTCCATACTTTTGTTGTAATGAAAAGGTCTTCACGAGCTACGTTACTGCTCGCGATAGCTTCGCCAACTTGACGTTCATTTTTATAAATGGCGGCCGTATCAATTGAGCGATAGCCTGTTTCTATAGCTTTTGTGACTGCAGGTACTGCGTCTTTTTCTTCGACTTGCCATACACCAAAGCCAAGCTGTGGCATTTCGATAGTATTGTGCAGTTTTACTGAGTTCATATGAAAATCTCTTCCTTTCTAATTTAAAAGGTTACAGTGGTAGTGTAGCACATAGATCATGTGGATGGCTCCGATTTTGCTTACTAGTAATTGTGCGCGGTTTAAGTGGGGAGAGGAGACCTGGACACTTTGCAAGCATTTTTTTGACCTTTATGACCTGCATAGGAGATCATAAATTCTTCTAATACATTTTCAAACGCGGGATGATTCGTGAGTTTATCTGTTATCAGTACTGTAACGTTGTCATTTTAAAAGAAAAATATTTATTCTTTACTAGCATTGACTCAAACTCCTTGCCTAGAAACTATATATTTGCCATATCCCCTAAAATCGCTGCCTCTAATGAAAAATAGCAAACAAAAACGCTTGGATTTTAATTTTCCAAACGTTCTATTTTTATATTCTGTTGTTCAACTAAAGCCCCAGATTGTGGAATACTCAGATTCGAGACATTCTGGTGGTTTCCTTTACCAAGGATGGCGTTAGAAGGTCCGGGAAATCACTCGCTTTCCGTGGGCATGAGGTGAGTTTCCTCAGGCTACGCCTTGCGGGATCTCACCGATCATGTTCATCCACCACAGGAGTCTCATAATTTCCCGGACCTTCTTGCTTTCGTGAGGAGAACGGAAGCATCAGATGTGGTGCTTCAAGTGAAAAGCATTCCTTACCCCCTTCCTATAAACACGCTATCACACCCGATTTTTAAATTATCTAATGGCTCAATCTGTGATGGCCATATCCCCTGATCTGTATCTGTATCAATCAGGCTTCAATTGGCGTTATATCAGATATCTCATGCTTTAACAGGGACGGTAGAACGGGACGATAGAAACATACGGTAAGGGGCGGTGGGGAAGGGGGAGACTCCTGTGGGATACGCGGGTTAGATGAGACCCCGGAAGGCGCCAGCCTGAGGAGGCTCAGCGCACGCCCACGGAAAGCGACTCCTTCCCCACTGCCCCTTTCTCTACACAACCATCTCGGAATTGAGTTATTCAACAATCAAGTTAGTTTAAGAACAATTCTTCACAGACTCTACAATTATTTTTACATAAAATGATAATTACCTACTTGGTCTATAAAAATCAACATAGCAAATAGCATACTAATTAACATAGTAATGAGCACGTTGACAACAGCTATGGTCATTCTGTTATTTGGGTTGCGATTTTCTATGATCATACAAATGTTATTATCCAATAACTATTGATAATAAGAGAAAAATAAGAGACCAATCATATGCGATTTGGTCTGCTAAACTTACGTTAGTAAGCAAGAGTTCAATGAAATACCTTCTGATAATGGTCCGTCTCTTTAACTATTTCAATAATTTTCTCTGCCATCTCTGTCATCTCATCAACATTCTCACCAGAATCACAGTCAGACCATTCAAAAGATTTTTCCACACCATTAATCATAACTTTTAACGAGTAATCAGGCTTTTCACGGCAAGTGTCGCCTAGGTTCTTATCTCCTAGATAATTACCTATCACGAGTTGCTTATAAATTTGATCACGCTCTTCTTTAGTAAACTGAAAACCCTTTTCCTTTATACTATTAGACTCAGACTGAACGGACAGGGACTGTTCTTTCGTATCTACAGTTACCCTATTGCTTTTATTATAGGAAAACTTTAAGTCAAACCTGTCTTGCTTATCTGCATCGTAGGAGATGGTCAACACATCGATAGATAATGATTTCTCACCACAAATAAGTTCATATACCGTTTCGTTGGTACGATCTTTACGGGAAATTTCTGAACAATTACTTTTCACAACTTCACCTGATCCGAATTGATCTTTTGTGGAATCATGCTTGTACTTAATGACTTCCCCGTCAAACTGTAAATCTGTAACAATGGGATCACCCTCCATTGTATATTGAATAACACGTACTTCTGTCTTCTCCCTTTGATCTACATCTTTAATAAAATCGTCTAAGTACTGGATATTTTTTATCTGCCCCTGGCTTTCGACAACATCACTATCTTTTTCCTTGTATCCACCCGAGTCTGTTGATATCCCCATTATTTGACTTGAACATCCCGCAATTATTAATAGAACAAGTAAATATATCCACTGAAAACGCATAAGATTCACATCAGTCCATTCCTCGAAATTGAGCGGTAAACGTTTCACCTTGTTGAGAAATTATTTATCTGTTTTTCGAAACGTAATGACCCAGTTAGAGCCTGTTCTAATTCCATAGGCCTTAGCAAAAGATCCCTGGTTAATCGCAACAGCCATATTATCTAATGAATTAATATATACGAGCGGTTCTCCTTTATGAGTATCCGCAAATGAACGTCCAAATGTCATCATATTTTGGTAAATTGACCGTCCATCGTGCTGGATTTCAACTTCGATGTTTCCACCATAAGCAATCCCCAGCTTTTTAAAAAGTTTGCGGCTAACATTTGTCCATATGTTTCCAAATCGAACATCTAATATATCAATCATTCCTTCTACTTTACTATCCACAATCTGAGCTTCTTTAACAGGTAATTTGACGATATTCTCTACATCAACTTCTGGTCCTATTCCTTCAAAGTTGATAATGCCCGAAGCAAGACGAGCTCCAGTATATGCATAAATATCTCGTCCGTGGAAGGTGTAGGACTCCCCAGACTTTGGTAATCTATTAATCGATTCGTCAATTTCCCTTATTGCTACAATTCCTTCCGTACGCTCGATATGGGTAAGGGTCCCATTGTCAGGGGTAATAATATATTGACCGGAAGCTGTTTCTACAGCAATACTTCTTCTTGTCGATCCTACACCAGGATCGACCACCGAAACAAAAACCGTACCTTCTGTCCAATACGTGATTGTTTGCCATAGTCGATAGGAAGCTTCCCAGATGTCGTATGGTGGAATATCGTGGGTGAGATCGAATATTTTTAATTCATGTTCAACAGAATTAGCGACACCGTGCATGGCACTTACCGCACCGTCACTTATTCCAAAATCCGATTGCAACACTAGTGCCTTCTTCATAATGAAACCTCCAATAAACTTCCGTCCTGAACCTATGATGTAACGCAATAATACAGGACTTTCTTTAATAACTCAACGAGATTCGTTCGACGGTATTCTCATTTTCTACCAGCGATAGGCATTGCTCAATTATTTAACTAAGTTTAACATTAACTTAATGATGCTTCGAAAGGAAACTTTTCAAGAACTTTGTAAAAAGGATTACAATATTTGCAAGCTAGATTTGAAAAGCTATCAATCGAGGATATTGAACAATCATTCGTATTTCACACAAGCTATAATCTAATGAAAAAGGACGAATAATATGGAACATCTAGAACACAAACAAAAAGTGACGATCATGATCGCCATTATGGCTGCAATGCTTTTTGCTGCACTCAATCAAACAATCATCGGTACAGCTCTCCCCATCATCGTTGCTGACATTGGCGGGATGAACTACTTCAATTGGGTTTTTACAATTTATATGCTCGCCTCCAGCATTACGGCTATTCTTGTGGGAAAATTATCCGATACATATGGACGTAAACCTTTTATCCTAACAGGAATTGGAATTTTCATTGTGGCTTCCCTGCTCTGTGGGTTATCCGGAAACATCTATCAGCTCATCATCTTCCGTGCTGTCCAAGGACTAGGAGGAGGAATGATCATATCTACCTCTTTTACAGCGATTGGGGACCTTTTTCCACCACGAGAGCGTGGACGTTGGCAAGGAATGATGGGATCGGTTTTTGGTTTAGCTAGTGTATTTGGTCCGACTGTTGGTGGGTACATCGTAGATACTTGGCAATGGAATTGGGTGTTCTGGGTTTTCCTCCCCTTCGGAATTGTTGCCTACATTATGATTTGGAGATTGTTCCCGAAAACTGAAACGAGTGGAAAAAGGTCTGTTGATTTTCTCGGAGCTAGTGTCCTTGTGATAACGATTGTACCTTTATTATTAGCTTTCTCATGGGCTGGTCAAAATTTCGCTTGGAATTCAGCCACAATTATTGGTCTGTTCACTTGGTCACTATTCGGACTCTTTGCATTTACACTTATAGAACAACGCGTTCAAAATCCAGTAATCCCTCTTCATTTATTTAAAAATAGTATATTCTCGGTTTCTAATTTAGGCGGTTTTTTAATGGGAATGGGCATGTTTGGGGCAATAATGTATATGCCATTCTTTATTCAAGGCGTTCTCAGTATCTCCGCGACCCAAACAGGTTTCATCATGATGTCAATGATGCTCAGTATGGTATTAACAAGTACCATTGGCGGCCATCTAATTACAAGAACAGGACGCTACAAAATTTTTGCTATAGTAGGTCTTATGACAATGGCTGGTGGAATGTTCTCAATGTCTCTCATGTCCATAGATACAACGGTTACCGGAGTAGTACGCAACTTGATTCTCGTCGGTCTTGGTCTAGGATTAACATTTCCTGTCTTAACATTAACCGTGCAAAACGCTGTAGACCACAAATATCTCGGAGTAGCTACATCGGCTTCCCAGTTCTTCAGACAGGCAGGAGGTACAATGGGCGTTTCTATTATGGGGTCCATTATGAATATGACGATAGGTCGGGAGATTGGTAAAATTAATCCCCCCGCTAATACAGAAAGTCCCAACGAATTACAAGATCCTCAATTGTTAATGGATCCAAATCAAATCAGTGATCTAAAGTCAGATACATCTCAACTATCCTCTTTACAATTTGATCAAATGATTGAGTCAATGCGAGAAGTCTTAAGTACGGCTCTAAATGGATCTTTTCTTTTCGGAACCTTTATATTAATCGGCGCATGGATTTTAATTTTCTTTTTAAAAGAAATTCCATTACGTCTATCCAATCAGAACGACAAAAAAGAAAAATTAAGTTCTTAAAAAAGCGAATCAGCAATAATGGCTGATTCGCTTAATTTTCTTCTAATATTGACTTTGTTCAGTGAAGGAAATCTATCCTGCATAAAAAGCTAATTCCTCTTCAACTTTCGCACGAATTTTATCCAAAGCTTCCTCAGAAGTATTCGCAAAAACACGCGTTCCATTTACCATAGCATAAGGTTTGAGCGCGCAAAGTCCACAGAAAGACAGGCATTCGTTCATGAGTACGGCGACATCAGGATACTCAGACTCAAGGATGAATTCTACATCCAATTCATTGATTAAGTTTCCGTCACATATTTCTACTACGACTACCCCATTCCGTCATTCTCCTTTATTCTTCGTTGATATCTAATCCTAAAATCTGACGTGCATTTCGCTCGTCTTCTTTCATATTTTCCACGAGCTCATCTAGCCCATTAAAGTTTTCTTCACCACGCATAAAGCGCAAATATTTTACTGTGATATTTCTCCCGTACAAATCGCCAGAAAAATCGAGCAAATAGGCTTCAACTTTATATGTTTCTCCATTTACTGTTGGCCGGTAACCAGCACTTATCAAAGAGAAATAATGAGCAGAGGACTTCTCATAGTGAACTTCTACAACTCCTAGATACACACCTGGGTTAGGCTCCACGTACTCCTCAATTTCAGCTAAGTTCAATGTTGGAAAACCTAGTTGTCTACCCAGTGCCTCCCCTTTCACAACCACTCCAGTTGTTTCGAAGGGACGTCCAAGCAAAGCTTGTACAGATTCCATACGTCCTTTAGCTACGTTGTTTCTAATTTCTGTACTACTTATCTTTTCATTATCAAAAGTCACGTGAGGTAAAGTAATTACAGAGATACCCTGTTCTTTACAAAGATTTGCTAACCCTCGAACATCAGCGTTTCGACCTTTACCAAACTGAAACCCTTCCCCGACAATAACTCGAGTAAGATTGAGTTGACCTAACTGCTCCCTCACAAACTGTTCCGGTGTGATTTGGGCATATTCTTTAGTAAAATAAATATGATAGTATCGATCCACACTAGCATGTTCAAGCAAGTGAAGTTTATCTTGATAAGAAGAGAGAGATTTTTCGTATTTGGAGTCTTCCTTTAATACCCATAGAGGATGATCTGAAAACCCGAAGACAGCAATTTCTTCTCCACTTTCACGCAAGGTATTAGCTTCATTTAAGAGCTGCTGATGACCTAAGTGAAGGCCGTCAAATTTTCCAATTAATAAAGTTGTGGGCTTTGTACTGGCTGGTGGTAAAGCGGTCACTTCGATCGTTTCCATATCCCTATACTCCCCTTCTCCGTTCTATCCTACTAGTCTCCATCATATAACCTAGTTAGTCACGGCTCAACTAATCTGCATGACAAAAGGAGTTTCTTCATGATTAAAAAAGCTGAAGAATTTGCATTTCAAGCTCACCAAGGTCAGAAAAGAAAGTGTTCTGATGAAGATTATATTGTTCACCCTATTCGTGTGGCTAAGACTTTGCAACTAGCAGGTGGCTCTACTGAGCTCATTTGTGCTGGCTTCCTGCATGATGTTGTGGAAGATACACCTTATGACCTTGAAGATATTAAAAAGGAATTCGGGGAAAGGGTCCGTTATCTAGTTGATTCCCATACAGAAGATAAAACTCAGTCATGGCAAGCTCGTAAATCTCATACGATTGAGACAGTCAAAGGTGGTTGTAAAGATATCAAGTCACTTATAATTGCCGATAAATTAGATAACTTATTATCGATTGAAGATCAATATCAAAAAATCGGGGAAACCATTTGGTCTCAATTTAACGCCGGGTATGAACAACAGAAATGGTATTATCAATCTGTAGAAAATATGATGCGGAAGGGGATCCCTTCTACGCAAACCCCTGCATTTTTTAAAACATACTCTGATGCTGTTCAGCGGTTTTTTGCTTAGCAAAGGCGGAAACGATATACTTCTGCCTTTTACAGCGATTGCAAGTAGTGTTCTTGAATAATGTCTGTATCAGAATGAGGGATCTCTTTCCCTTGAATAATTTGAGCATTATTTATGCATCCCCCTGTTAAAAGAACAATGTCATTAGACCGACCTAACACTAGTGACTTCTGAACCCCTTCCTTTCTATTTGGTGCAGTGTGAATGTTTTCAGCATAAGGATTACCAAAACCTGCTAGCATCTCATCAATGATGGTTTGCGGGGCATGGTATCCAGGGTGGTCGACAGTGACAACAATTTCATCTGCCTCCCCTTCAATTATTGCCGCCATTTTACGAATCTTGTTGAAATCACGTATTCCGACTCCCGCAATCATAACGATCAATCGATGGTATGTTAACTTCTTCACTTCTTCCACGAGCCGACTCAGAGCCACTGGAGTATGGGCATAATCTAAGATCACTCTTGAGTGATTAGGGAAGTGAATTACTTGGAATCTTCCCTCAGGACTTTGCAATTCTGGTAGAACGGCCAATATTTCACTTATGCTATAACCAAGAAGAAGGTTGGCTCCTATTGCTGCAAGTACGTTCGATATATTATAAGCACCATGTACTGGAGCAAATGCTTGGTAAACCTCTCCTAAATACACCAGGTTAAATTTTGTGCCGCCCTTTCTCACTTCTAACTGAGTACCTATAATATCTGCTGCACTGTTTCCTAATAAACTATATCTAATTGTAGGTCCATTAAATGAATCTAAGATATCTTGCCCCATTCCTTCATCGTCCACGTTGATGACCGCACATTTAGCTTGTTCAAAGAGCTTAAGTTTACATTTTTTATAATGTTCCATGGTGTGATGGTACTCCAAATGTTCTTCCGAAAAATTAGTATGAATGGTTACGTCGAATGTAATTCCCTCCACACGCTTTTGATCTAGTGCAATTGAAGAAACTTCCATAGAAACAGCCAAGTCTTTGTGCTTATCTAACTCAGTAAATATACGATGAAGATCCACCGCCTCGGGCGTAGTCGGTGTACTTTTCTTATAGTTCATTTTACCTTTTGATGTCCAAACCCCAGTGGTACCAATTAAACCTGTAGGAGTCCCAAGTAAATTTAATAAAGAACGTACATAAAAAGATACCGTAGTCTTACCGTTTGTACCCGTGACTCCAATCGTACTCAATTTTTCATCTGCGTTATTAAAGAAATGCTTGGAGAAATAAGCCATCGCCTTTCGAACATCTTCTACTAAAAGCAATGAACACAATGGATAATGATGTCTGAGTTTTTCCAATTGACTTTCATCATCTGCTACGATAACAACTGCCCCATTTTCAATTGCTTCTTCTATAAAACGATGTCCATCCTCGTTTTCTCCTTTAATACTAAAAAAGATCGATGCTGGTTTGACATGTTTAGAATGAAACATCAGGTTTGAAACATCTTGCGCATCTGGTCCAAACCTCCTTATTAACCCTATATGGTATACTTGATTAAATTGAATCTTCGTCATTTGACTTCCCCACTTGTGTTCTGATTTTGCGAGCCCCAGCCTCGTTTTTATGTTCAAATGGTCGTCTCATTTGCTTGTTCTTTTATTATTGGCAATCATTCATGTTTTACAAAAGCCACTTTTTTCCTTTTTGAACAATGAATCAATTGAATCATTTTCTCTTAAAATTAGCGTGTGAACGATGAATTTTGATAATATTATTTTTGAAACTAACTAACCTTACCAAAAAAGGCGTGAACTTATACACATGGAATTAAAACAACTATTAGAAAACGTACCTTTTGAAAGTCAATATGTAATCAATACTATGGAAACAGATGTTACAGGGTTGGCTGATTCCTCCTCCACGGTAAAATCAGGCTATGTGTTTATTGCTATAGAAGGGTATAACTTCGATGGACATGACTATATTGATGATGCAATTAACAAAGGGGCTTCCGCCATTATCGGGGAGAAGAGTTTTCCTCAATGTCCAGTTCCTTATATCAAAGTATCCAATAGTAAAAAAACGCTTGGAATTGTCTCTGCTACCTATTATCAAAACCCTTCCCACCATAAAAAAGTGATTGGGATTACAGGAACAAATGGTAAGACAACCACCAGCTACTTGCTTAAGCATATCCTCGAGGATATTGGCTATTCTTGTTCGCTTATCGGAACCATTCAAAATATTATTAATAATGAAAAACTAAACACCAATAATACAACTCCTAACTCTTTACAGTTAAATCAACTACTTTCTCAAAGTAATGACGAAATCATTATTATGGAAGCATCCTCGCAAGGATTAGCCGAATACCGTTTAGAAGGAATTGAATTTGACTTATGTTTGTTTACTAATCTTTCCCATGAACATTTAAATTACCATGGGACCATTGAAAATTATTTTGAAGCAAAAAAGGAATTGTTTTATAAATTAAAACATAATGGTACGGCGATTATTAATGTCGATGATTATTATGGAGAAAAACTCGCAGAAGAATTACATCATACAGGTGCAAACATATATACATTTGGGGAATCCAAAAATGCTGATCTTCAATTGCATGAACTGAACCTTACTTACCCACACACCGTGAATTTAAAAGAAAACCAACAAACGTTTTCAGTTCCTTCACCCATTCCTGGCTATCACAATTTATATAACACAGCCATTGCTTATGCGGCTGCAAGAATTTTTGACGGTGCTCGTGATGACATTATTCATTCCATCCAAAGCTTTTCTGGGGTAGAAGGCCGCTTCAATATTTATAATCTTTCCAATGGTGCAAAGGTCGTTATTGATCATGCCCACACAGCAGACGCTATTATTAATTGCTTACAGACAGTCAAAGATTTTAATAAGAATCAACTGCTTCATGTATTCGGTTTTAAAGGCAATAAAGATATTGAAAAACGGAATGAGATGGTGAAGATTAGTGCGGAGATTAGTGACCATTACATCCTAACTTTAGATAATCTAAATAACGTCCCCCAGGAGGAAATGGTGCAATCTCTTCAAGAATTGCAAAAAGATTATGGAAATAAGAAAGGTGAAATTATTCATGATCGCACTTTAGCGATCGAACATGCAATATCATTAAGTCAAGAAGGAGATTGGGTTGTCATAACAGGAAAAGGACACCAAGAATATCAACAAACCTATAGCCACCCTGTTCATTCCGATAAGGAAGTCGTTCAATTTTTACAAAAAAAGAAACTTGAAAAGAATTAACCTTCGATATGTTTATTCTTTTGAAACAAAGGGAATCACATTTCAGTGAAACTAAACATATATTAGGAGGTATTTTCTATGCCTAAGAAAGTGTTAATGGTAGTTACCAATCATGAAAAAATAAATAAAGAAACGCCAACCGGCATTTGGTTATCTGAATTCGGAGAAGCTTATAATGAATTCAAACAACATGGTTACGAAATCACCGTAGCTAGTCCTAAAGGCGGTCAGTCCCCTATAGACCCGAATAGCGTGAGTGAAGATGAACCAGCCGACATATTAGCAACAAAACCTCATTTGGAAAATACGGTTCCGATTGATTCGGTATCTGAGGAGTCTTTTGACGCCATCTTCCTCCCGGGTGGACACGGCACGATGTATGATTTTCCGGAAAATCAGAAGCTTCAAGAATTATTACGCGATTTTTATGAATCTGATAAAATCATCGCCGCTGTATGTCACGGGCCATCCGGCTTAGTAGGAGCTACTCTTTCCAATGGAGAACCACTCGTTAAAGGGAAGCGTCTTAATGCCTTTACGGATTCTGAAGAAACAGATACGACGTTGGATCAATTCATGCCTTTCCTACTTGAAAGTAGATTGCGTGAATTAGGAGCAACATTCCACTCTGCTCCTAATTGGTCAGAGCATGTGGAAGTTGATGGGAACTTAATTACAGGTCAAAATCCACAATCTACCTTAGCGGTGTCTAAAGAGTTCATTAAGAAATTAAGCTAAATAAAGAAGGCCAATCCACTTTTTCCTAAGTAGTTCAGTTTTGAGGTACAAGCTTTAAAAATGCAAGATTAATTGAGCATCAAATTGCATAGCAATTTAATGCTCTTTTTTGTTGATATGTTAGAGTAAATCTGTCTACAAAAAAAGAGCAAATTCCTTATTGGAAAATGCCCGTTCTTCAACTATATCCCCCGATTGCTTAATAAAAGAATGGCGGTTCCGTTGCTTTTTATCGGAGTATGGGGGATGGGAAACCACTCGCTTTCCGCGGGGAAGACGGCAAGCCTCCTCGAGCTTAAGCGAGGCCACTGAAAAAGTCCTTTTCTATTAATAATGAACTTTTGAAAAACACGATCCCAAAATCTAACGGGTTCAGTTTTCGAGTACAAAACATGAAATAACATACGAATGAAGAGACCAAATTGCATATGATTTGGTCTCTTATTATCCCTTGTTAAACAATTAACGAAACCGTATTGTTGAAGACTTGAATTCGATATGTTTGTGTGAATTTTGGGGCTGCGGGAAACGGCTCGCTTTCCATGGGGCGGGCGCTGAGCCTCCTCGGACTTCGTCCTGTGGGGTCTAAGCTGTCCCGCACATCCCATAGGAGTCTCGCCGTTTCCCTCCGCCCCTTTACCATATAAGTGTCTCGATACCACTTCAAGAAAAGGCAGCCATTCCTAAGTTTGCATGCAAATCTTGATAGCGGGCGGTCCTATTAAAATCCTTGATATAGAGAGGTTCGAATAGCCTACAATTTGAAGAACCCATTACTGAGGATTGGACTTAATCCTCCACTTTGACAGGAAAAAACAATGTGATTTTGGGTAAATAGTTCGGTTTTGGAGTACAAAAACATATGTAGAGGGAAAAATAGCAACAGAATTATCGAACCAATAAACATCCTAAATGTCTTCACAAGGAGAGGCGGTGATGTTAGGCATACACACCAGGTAGCCTCTATACTTCATATAAACAGGCTATCACACCCGGTTTTCAACAAATTATTTCATGGCTCAATAGATCTGTGTGATGGCCAAATTCCCTAGTCTGTATAAGGCTTCAATTGGCTTTATATCAGATATCTCATTCTTTAACAAGGAAGGTCGTACGGCACTATTCCGATAGAAACATACGGCAAGGGCGGTGGGGAAGGGGGAGACTCCAGTGGGATACGCGGGTTAGATGAGACCCCGGAAGGCGCCAGCCTGAGGAGGCTCAGCGCACGCCCACGGAAAGCGACTCCTTCCCCACCGCCCCCTTCTCCACACAATCATCTCGGAATTGATTATAAACAATCCAGCCTGTTTGTTGAATAACCTCTTTTGTTTTATTTACCATATAGATATAAATGCCAAACTCCATAGAAATCAAGAATTTCCTAATCGAATTTATTGCAATGAACGGTACCATTTTCAGATGCAAATTCATTCTTTTAAAAAAGGAGTTCAGTCAGGAGTACAAATTTACGTTTTTGTACTCCAAAACTGAACTCCTTAGCTTTTTCCACATTGGTCTTTTTTCATAACTATAATTTTTATTTTTTGGCTAAAGCAAGGTCTATTCGATAATTATCGGGGTCCAGTTCGGTATTTTCTCCCAAAACCAATCGTGCCAGTTCAGCACCAATATACGGACCTGATGTTAATCCTGAAGCACCTAATCCATTTGCTAAGAACAGACCTTCATAGTTTCTTAAAGGGCCAAATACCGGTAAAGAATTTGGAGTGAACGGACGAAATCCAACTCTTGTTTCCACCATGGTGCTATTAGCAAGACCTGGCGCAACCCCCAGTACCTTCTGAAAAATTTCGTGTAGTCCACCTGCCGTCACGCGCGAATCAAATTTCTCCTTCGTTTCATGCGTCGCACCAACCACTATACGTCCACCATTAAACGATAGAAGATACTTGTTTGTTGGAGGCATTACGACCGGCCATTCGCCCGTATCCGCTTCAGGAAGTTCTAAATGAACAATTTGTGCCTTTTGCGGATGAACGAGAAACTCTTCTCCTAAAGGCAGAACAAGTTCTTTCGCCCAGGCACCAGCTGTTACAATTACTTGATCTGCATGTAACGGTCCCTTGTCCGTTTTGACACCTGTTATTTTCGTTCTCTCGACATTTAGTTCAGCATCGGCTTGGACAAATTTAACACCTTTGCGTTTAGAAGCCCTAATGAGTGCATCACGAAAAGCACGACCATCGACTCTCGCCGCTCCACTAATAAAAATGGAACCATAGGACTCATCTAGTGGAGGAAACAAATCTTGTGTTTCTTTTGGTGATAATCGCTTAATTTCGCCCATTTCTGGCGCAGCTTCACGACGCTCAAGCGCACGCTCCTTCATTTCCTCTAACTTTTCTTCGTCTGTATGAAGACGCAAGGCTCCTACTCGTTTATAGCCTGTATGTGTCTCTCCGTCTTCTTCTAGCTCCTTGATTAAAGTCGGATAGTATCGGGCCCCGCCTTTAGCTAGCTCATACCAAGCTTTATTTTTTCGTTGGGATAACCAAGGACATATAATTCCCGCTGCCGCATCTGTTGCTTGGCCAATATCCTTACGATCCACTACGGTAACTTCCGCTCCTGCTTTAGCTAAGTGATAGGCCGTTGATACGCCAAGCACACCTGCTCCAATTACGATATATGAATTCAATGGAATAACACCTTTTCTTTCCTAGATTTTAGTCTAGCTCTCATTTTACAAGAAGTGAGTTAGTTTTTCTAATTCAAAGAGTACAGTAGTCGAAACAAGACAAAAAACATGAGCCCCATCACTTGACGGGGCTCATGTTTAATAAGTTTCTCAACTAAGACAAACTCTGACTCCAATCGATGGTTGCTTCCCCTTCTATGAAACGCTCGGCATCCATCGCTGCCATACACCCAGTACCTGCAGCAGTAACTGCTTGACGATACTTCTGATCCTGGACATCTCCACATGCAAACACACCAGGGATATTCGTATTTGTCGTTCCAGGCTCCACAAGTAAGTAGCCCTTTTCATCCATATCAAGCTTATTTTTCAAGAATTCTGTATTTGGATTGTGGCCAATCGCAACGAAAATTCCATCTGTCTCGAGAAGCTCTTCTTCTTCAGTATCTGAATCTTTTACTTTCACTCCAGAAATTTTCATACCATCTGATACCATTTCAACAGGAGTCTTATTTAAAGCCCACGTGATTTTTTCATTAGCTCTAGCCCGATCCTGCATAATTTTAGATGCACGCAACTCATTTCGGCGGTGGATGACTTGGACTTCATCTGCAAACTTCGTTAGGAAATTCGCTTCTTCCATTGCCGAATCACCGCCTCCGATAATCACTACTTTTTTTCCACGGAAAAAGAATCCATCACAAGTTGCACATGTGCTCACGCCTTTTCCGATATTGCTCTTCTCACCAGGAACACCTAGCAGTTTAGCTGAAGCTCCCGTTGAAATGATTAAGGATTGTGCTTCTAGTTCACCTAACCCATCTACGGACAGTTTAAACGGACGTTGGTCTACATTAACATCAGTGACCCATCCCCGTTCGAAGGTAGCACCAAATCGTTTCGCTTGTTTCTTCATATTGTCCATTAGTTCTGGACCCATAACGCCATCTGGGAATCCGGGGAAATTTTCAACTTCAGTTGTCAATGTTAACTGACCACCAGGCTCCGGTCCTTCAATCACTAGGGGTTCCATATTAGCTCTTGCCAAATAAACAGCTGCGGTTAATCCAGCAGGTCCCGTTCCTAATATAATCGCTTGATGTGTCATTAAAACTCCTCCTTTTAATCAAAGTGATGAATAGAAAATGAATTCTTTTGCCAAGGGAGAACAGCGACTTGCTCTGTCCTTTTGTTAACTCGTTCAATCCATTGATGTTCTGAATAAGCTTTAGCTTTTAGCATTGGATCTTCTGTATAAGTAGCTGATAAACATTGATTCATAATCCACCAGCTAGGATGCAGGCTTGCTCTTTTTAAATCGGCTTCTAATCGCTCCGCTTCAAATACAGGGGTAGCTTCCGGTAAAGTCACGATACACATGTGTGTATAATTCTCATCTTGAAGAGTTGGTAATAATTTTTTCACGGAATCAGGAACTTCTCCTGAAGATCGTTTGATTTCTTTATGATATGACTGTACAGCATCTAGTAATAATAAAGTATGCCCAGTTGGAGCCGTATCAATCACAATATAGTCTTCTTCAGAATGTTCAACTACATCGGCAAACGCTCGAAATACGGCAATCTCTTCGGTACATGGAGAATCTAGATCCTCTTTTAAATAAGTCATTTCCTCTTCATTTAGTGTCTTACCCGATTCAGCAAATACTTGATCCTTATATCGTTCAGTTTCTATCTTCGGATCAATATGACTTACATGAAGACGTTCGTTTTTCGTTTCTGAAAAAATTCGACTCAAATGATCAGCAGGATCAGTAGTCGTTAAACGCACCCGATAACCTTTTTTCACAAGGCCCAGGGCAATTGAAGACGCTACAGTGGTCTTTCCAACGCCACCCTTGCCCATAGTAAAAATAAGGCCTTTTCCTTTCTGAGCAAAATCGTCTACTACCTGCTCTACATTCGATACATCCGGAACATCTATGTTCTCTTCTACATTTCCTTCATAAAAGTCACTTGATAACCATTGTCTTAAAGACTCTATACCTGTTAGAGACAGTGGAGCAAAAGGAAGCTTGTAAGTCTCCAGTTCTTCTAAGTGTGAAGATAACTGCTGCAAAGCCATTTGTTGATTTTTTCTAAAAGCAATGGAAATTTCGTCACCATCAAGTACAGACTGTGAAATCAACCCATTGATAATTAATCGTTGATTTTTTATACCTAGTTCAACTAGCTCCTTTGAAGAACGGTCTGCTTCATACAATGCGGATTCCTCCGGACGACTCACAAGGAAAAGAATGCTTTTCCTTCCATCATTAAGACTATCCATCGCTTGTTCATATGCATGCTTTTTACCAGCTAAAGAGGACATCGGACCTAAACAAGAAGCTCCATTAGGATTCTCCTCCATAAAACCAGACCAGGCTTGCGGGAGTTGTAGCAAACGAAGGGTGTGTCCAGTTGGAGCTGTATCAAATAGTATATGATCAAATTGTTTAAGTAGTTGCTCATCACTTAGAAAAGTGGTAAATGAATCAAAAGCTGCGATTTCTGTTGTACACGCTCCCGACATTTGCTCCTCCATAGAGGCAATCAGTGAATCAGGCAGTTGTCCGCGATAAGGTCCAATTGTATTTTCACGGTGTTCCTTAGCTGCTTCTTCAGGATCCAGATTGGCGACAGCTAGACGTGGTAAAGCTTTTAGAAACTTCCACTCGTTTGTCAATTCTTCCTCAAACACATCCTGCAGGTTTGAAGCAGGATCTGTACTCACAAGTAAAACCGTTTTGCCTTGATCAGCTAGAGAAACGGCCGTCGCACAAGCTGTTGATGTTTTGCCTACGCCACCCTTTCCTGTGAAAAAGAGAAATGGAGTATCGGGAAGTCGCGTTGGATCATACTTTTCATACATGGGAAAGCTCCTTAGTCCAGAATCGTAAAATGTGATTTAGGTTCAGGTGAAAAAGCCGTTCTTTCAACACCTGACCATCCTGATAATTCTTCATCTGAAGGGTAATCCCCTAGTTTTACTGCCTCTCCATCTACCAATATCAAAGGAAGAGCTTCTTCCCCATGTTTATCAAGTTGCTCACGCACTGCTGTATTTTCCACAAATTTTTGAGGTTCATTCGATAAGTTAAAACGTTCAACCTCTATGTTATTTTTTTCTAAAATACTAAGGTTATTGGCTATTTTCGTTAGTTCTGGATCCACACTTGGTCCACAAACACCTGTCGAACAGCACATTGCTGGGTCAAATATTTCAATTTTCTTCATTATAAAACCTCTCCTTATAAGAAAAGCCGAGAAAATATCTCGGCCTTTTTAATTTTATTTTTTATCCTGAGAAAACTGTTGAATGCGTGCTCCAATTTGATCACGTACTCTTTGGAATACTGCCCATTTTTCCTCTTCTGTACCTTCTGCTTTAGCAGGGTCATCGAATCCCCAGTGGAAACGAGTTACATGAGGTGGAGTCATAGGACACTTATCATTCGCATCTCCACAAAGCGTAATTGCAAAGTCTGCATTATTTAATATATCTGAATCGATGATATCAGAAGTTTGGTCCTTAATATCAATTTCTACTTCATTCATTGCTTTAACAGCATTAGGATTTAATCCGTGAGCTTCAATTCCAGCTGAACGAACATCATACTCATCTCCAAGATATTTTTTTCCAAACCCTTCGGCTATTTGACTACGGCATGAATTCCCTGTGCAAAGAAAGTAAATTACTGGTTTAGACATATTGTTTTTCTCCTTTTGTTAAGAAAATTTTTATATAATTAGCAGCCACAAGTAAAGACCGACTAATGTAATGAACAATGTGGGAACGGTAAGGATGATGCCAACCTTAAAATAGTATCCCCAAGAAATTTTGAACCCTTTTGTCGAAAGAACATGGAGCCATAATAAAGTGGCTAAAGAGCCAATTGGCGTAATTTTCGGTCCTAAATCCGAACCAATTACGTTGGCATAAATAAGAGCTTCTCTCATAGAACCAGATGTGTTTGTTTCAGCTATAGCTAACGCATCAATCATAACAGTAGGCATGTTATTCATTATCGATGATAAAATCGCTGCGATGAAGCCCATAGAAATCGTGGCAACGAACATACCTTGATCAGCTGTATATTGTATAACATCGGCGAGAACATCGGTAAATCCAACATTCCTTAAACCATAAACGACAACATACATTCCAACTGAGAAAAAGACGATAGCCCAAGGAGCTCCTTTTATAACAGTTGCCGTCTCAACAGCCGGACTTCTCCGCGCCATCACTAAGAAAAAGATCGCTACAATTCCTGCAATAATGGAAACTGGTATGCCTAACGGTTCACTTGCGAAATATCCGACAAGTAAGACAGCTAAGACTCCCCAGGACAAGCGGAACATTTTATGATCCTGTAAAGCCGCTTTCGGCACTTTTAAATCATTTAAATTATAATTGTCCGGTATACTCTTGCGGAAAAAGATATAAAGAACAAGAATACTGGCCGCTAATGAAAAGAAGTTCGGAATAATCATTCGTGAAGCATACTCAGCAAAACCGATGTCAAAGAAGTCGGCCGATACGATGTTCACCAGGTTGCTTACGACTAATGGTAAAGACGTCGTATCAGCAATAAATCCACTTGCCATAATAAAAGGCAGAATCATCGTCTCTTTGAAATTTAAATTCCTAACCATAGCTAGCACAATGGGCGTTAATATTAACGCAGCTCCATCGTTGGCGAACAATGCTGCAACAACCGCACCAAGCAGGGTGACGTAAACAAACATTTTCTTACCATTACCCTTCGCAATTCTTGCCATGTGAAGGGCTGCCCATTCAAAGAAGCCAATTTCATCAAGAATAAGTGAAATAATAATAATAGCGATAAAAGCAAGCGTAGCATTCCATACAATATCGGTTACGACAAGCACATCCTGAAAATCAACTACACCTACAATGAGGGCTAAAATTGCTCCCCCACAGGCTGACCAGCCAATCCCTAGGTTCTTTGGCTGCCAAATCACTAATACCAATGTAAGTAAAAATATAATGGTGGCTAAAATTGCTAAACTCAAAAGAATCCCCCTACTAATCGCATTGAATACGCAATCCAGCTTGCTCCAATGCACGTAATTTTTCTCTCTGATCTGGAATTTGTTCTAAAATCTGCTGAACGATGGGATAGGTTGCGTGGTCTTGATCTAAAGAGTAAAAAATCCACTGACCTTTACGCTTCTCCTTCACTAACCCTGCATCACGAAGTTTACGTAAATGCTGACTAATGGAAGGTTGACTCATCTGCAGGACTTCAACAATTTCACAGACACAACACTCCCCTTCACTAACTAAGCCAATAATCTTTAAACGTGTTTTGTCGCCTAATAGTTTAAGTGTTTGTGCAGCTTTTTCTAAATCGATGATTGTTTTCTCCATATCCTCACCTCACTTATTATAATATAAGTATATGCTTATATATGCAAATGTAAAGTTTCGCATCTCTAGTTTATTGAACACATCCACATAATAATATACTTATATATTTATGTATACGATATAAATGTAAAGTTTTTGTAAATCAATTATTTTTGATTTATTAGTTGCAATCCTGGAAAAAATTACATATACTTATATTAATCAAAAATAATTGATGAAGGGAGAAGAACACTATTGAGCAAAGATTTTCAATTAACTGATGTATCCTTAGAGCATACTTTTAACAAATACGAAAAAAAGTTTAAAGCATTAGCTGACCAGAGAAGGCTTCATATTCTTAATGAAATTACTCAGCATAGAGAAGTATGTGTTTGTGACTTATCTGATCAATTAGATTTACCTCAATCTAAGCTATCGTATCACTTAAAAATTTTAATGGACGCTGAACTTATTGTAAAAGAAACCCGAGGTACATGGAGCTACTATACGCTTAATCATAACGAAATGAATCACTTATTATCTGAAGATCTTTGTTGTTTGTTCCGTCACGATTAATTTTTACCTTATTAATCAAAAATAATTGATGAAGGGAACGTTTATTATGAATGATGAGTTAATCAAATTACACCGAGAGGAAATTTCTAAAACAGTCCGTTCTTATCGACGTCAAAAGTCAACTGAGAACTTTAGTTTCTTTAGAATCTTTACACGTTTTCATTTCCATGCTCTAAATCTCCTTAACAAAAAGCAACCTGTTGAATGTTGCAGCTGTAAAACGTGCTAGTTTTTGTATTATGAATCAAAGTAAGTTGATGAATAAGGGGAGTAACTATGACTGGTATCATACAGAACTTCATCAACATCACTATCGAGCTTACTCTGCTATATGTGGGAATATCTTTAGCGATTAACCTTTTCCAAGGATTTATTCCTTATCATAAATTAGAGCAATTACTTAATCACGCTCCCCCTTTTATACAAGCGACCACAGCCATAGCATTCGCATTCGTAACACCTTTTTGCTCTTGCTCAACAATTCCGATTGTTGCCAATTTGCTGCGTAATAAAATTAAATTTTCCATCGTTATGATCTTTCTATTTGCGTCCCCTGTTCTCGACCTAACAATACTTACACTCATGACTTACTTATTAGGCTGGCAAGTTAGTCTTTTCTACACTTTTATTACGATTAGTTTCTCGGTATTGATTGGATATTTATTAAGTGCATTAGGCTTTGAAAAACAATTGAAGAACGTTATAGTTGAAAGCCTTCCGTCTCAAACAGGCAATCGCTTCAGTATTCGACGTGCCCTCGATGAAACAGTAGATTTAATGAAGATAGTCTATCCATTTCTAATCATAGGTGCAGGAATTGGAGCTGTGATCCATGGGGTTGTCCCAAGTGATTGGGTTACAACCTACATGGGCGGAGAAAATTGGTGGCTCGTTCCGATTGCTTCAATCATCGGTATTCCTCTTTATATTAGACTTTCTACGATGATTCCAATTTCGCAAATTATGGTAGCACAAGGAATGGCCCTTGGTCCTGCTATGGCACTAATGATTAGTTCAGCAGGAGCAAGTCTTCCAGAAATGACAATGCTGAATAGTATTTTTAAAAAGAAACTTGTCTTTGCCTTTGTAGTTTCTGTATTACTCATGGCTTCATTATCTGGATTTCTATTCTATTTCATTTAAGGATGGATGTTAAATGAATTTGATTGAAAAGGTTTTCGCCGAGAAAAAAGAAAAGCCCTGCTGTAAGGTTGAAATAAAAGAAGTGAAGTCTAGGAAGTAAATAATATTATTCTAGCAATATGAATCAGCAGTCCCCATTGTTATGGGGACTGCTGATTTAATTTAAACAAACGTTTGATCAAACATAGGTTGAACATCTATGATAAGCTAAAATCACTTTTACATAGAGGAGGACTCTCCATTGAATTATAGTTATGTATCTCACCTATACTGTCCGAAATGTTCACAAACCTACTCAACTAAAGAGGAACACCATCTATGTCCATGTGGCTCCCCTCTTCTCGTCGCTTATGATCTCGACCGCCTTTCTAGGAATTTCACGGCTGAAGACCTTGTCAAAAGGTCTCCTGATTTATGGAGGTACCATGAATTATTACCCGTCCAACAGAAAGAGAACGTAATCAGCCTTGGAGAAGGAATGACTCCACTTCTATCTATGAATACCCTAGGCCAAGACATGAAAATTCCCAATCTTCTTATGAAAGATGAAGGGATTATTCCAACAGGTGCCTTTAAAGCAAGAGGTGCTTCAGTAGGAGTCTCTAAAGCTAAAGAACTCGGCATAAAAGAAATTGCCATGCCAACAAACGGAAATGCCGGAGCAGCCTGGTCCCTGTATGCTGCTCGAGCTAAGTTAAATTCTACTATTGTGATGCCTGTTGACGCACCAAGAATCACGCGAAATGAATGTGCATTAGCTGGAGCCCATTTATTTTTGGTAAACGGTTTAATAAGTGATGCCGGAAAAATCATTGCTCAAGCTGTACAGGAAAAGGGATTATATGACGTCTCTACCCTAAAAGAACCCTACCGTATTGAAGGAAAGAAAACGATGGGCTTAGAAATTGCAGAACAGCTAGATTGGCAGCTTCCGGATGTTATTCTATATCCTACAGGCGGAGGCGTTGGACTGATTGGAATTTATAAAGCCTTGCGCGAACTTATAGAACTAGGATGGATATCATCAGATCAAAAATTGCCTCGCCTCGTCGCCGTCCAATCAGAAGGCTGTGCACCAATCGTCGAAGCTTGGAAACAAGGCCTTAATGAATCAAGCTTCTGGGAAAATTCTGAGACAATCGCCTTTGGAATTAACGTACCAAAAGCCATTGGAGACTTTCTTGTCCTTAATGCTCTTTATGAAACTGACGGCTGTGCAATCGCTGTTGATGATGCATCTCTTTTAAAGGAACAAGAAAGAATTGCTCAACTCGAAGGGACTTTTGTTTGTCCCGAAGGCGCAGCCTCTTTTCTGGCCGCTCGTAGATTAAAAGAAGAAAATTGGATTAAAGAAGATGAACAAGTCGTCGTTTTAAACACTGGAGCAGGCATCAAATATCCGGATACCGTAGATTGTGAAGTGCCTATTCTTGAACCTGGTGATTCCCTCTGATCTGCAAGCCACAGAGCTAATCTGTGGCTTTTTAATGAAAGGCTGTTTATGGAATACTCAACTTCGAGACATTTCGGTGGTTTCCGTTACAAAGGATGGCGTTTGAAGGTCCGGGAAATCACTCGCTTTCCGTAGGCATGTGGTGAGCTTCCTCAGGCTACGCCTTGCGGGATCTCACCGATCATGTTCATCCCACAGGAGTCTCATAATTTCCCGGACCTTCTTGCTTTCGTGAGGAAAACGGAAGCATCAGATATGGTGCTTCAAGTGAAAATCATTCCTTATGAATGAGAATTGTGCTGGAGGGTGCTTTCTTCCATACAATTAAAGCCCCCGATTATTCAATAAAAGAATGGCGGTTCCGTTGCTTATCATCGGAGAATAGGGAAACGACTCGCTTTCGTCTGGGTCTCGTCTAGTCCGCTTTTATCTGCCCTCCCTGCTTTATTTTCACGAACGGACGCGAGAGTAGTGGGCCTTCCTCTATAATGAAAACAGAGGACAAACATGCTGTTATATCTATGGCTACGTGCCAACTTCTAAGATTCGTTGATGTTCCGTACCTCTTTTTCATGGCAAGGGGGTTGGGGAAATGACGAGACACTTAATCCTCCACTTTGACAGGAAAAAACAATGTGATTTTGGGTAAATAGTTCGGTTTTGGAGTACAAAAACATATGTAGAGGGAAAAATAGCAACAGAATTATCGAACCAATTAACATACTAAATAACATGACAATTGGTAAAGAAAAACGCTTGGACATTTTAATATCCAAGCGTTTTTCTTTATATTTTCTTCTTCAACTAAAGGTCCTTTACTTGAAGACTCAGCTTCGAGAGATGTTGTTTCCGTTATGGTTGAAAGCGTTTGGAGGTCCGGGAAATCACTCACTTTCCTTTCCATGGGAGTTTGCAACTGCACACTTGTTCCATATGGTGTAGCGAACACGAAGACGACTTATGGCAGTAGGGCCGTTCATTAAAAGCAAAGGAGGATGGGTGGCTAGGAAACGGGGAGATTCCCAAGCCCCCCCATTCGATGTGTTAGAAACGAATCCCTTTCCCAGAAGGACTATCTTCCACTATCCGAGTTCTATTGCAATGAACCTCTCTATATCAAGGATTTTAATAGGACCGCCCGCTATCAAGATTTGCATGCAAACTTAGGAATGGCTGCCTTTTCTTGAAGGGGTATCGAGACACTTATATGGTAAAGGGGCGGAGGGAAACGGCGAGACTCCTATGGGATGTGCGGGACAGCTTAGACCCCACAGGACGAAGTCCGAGGAGGCTCAGCGCCCGCCCCATGGAAAGCGAGCCGTTTCCCGAAGCCCCTACATTCACACAAACATCTCGAATTCAAGTCTTCAACAATACGGTGTTGATATAACAAGGAATAATAAGAGGCCAAATCATATGCAATTTGGTCTCTTCATTCGTATGTTATTTCATGTTTTGTACTCGAAAACTGACCCCGTTAGATTTTGGGATAGTGTTTTTCAAAAGTTCATTATTAATAGAAAAGGACTTTTTCAGTAGCCTCGAGGAAGTCCAAGGAGGGTCACCGTACTCCCACGGAAAGCGAGTTATTTGTCCGACCTCCTTCTCCTCCTACCGATGACGGAACAGCCACAGAATCTTTATTCGTTTTTATCACATATCAACAATCAACTTTAACAGAGCCTTATGAAAAAAACAGAAACTTAACTTCGACTGATGCCCTGATTTCTAACTGTCCAGGCTCAATCGGAGTTGCAGCTGCAAATGTTTCTGCCTTAGCTAGCGGAATCCCTCCACCTTGCATCCGCTCAATAACTTTGACTGGCGTTGGTTCAAGCTGCAGTCCCATTGTTCGCGCCATCGATCGAGCTTTCATGTATGCATCGTTTAACGCTTCTGACAACGCTCGCTGATATAACACCTCTGGATTTTTTACAGAGAACTGGATGTTCGACACTTGATTTGCACCATTCTGAACCGCTGTATCAATAACCTCCCCCGTTTGATTAATATCTTCAATTGTTACTGAGATCATATTCATTACTTGATACCCTCGAAAAACTTGCGTGCCGCTATCATAGTCATACTGAGGAGAAATCGAATAATCTGCCGTTTGGATTGCTTCCCTCGGTAAGCCTAGCTTCACAATCGACTCGATTACTTGATTCATCACTCGTGCATTTTCCTGCTGAGCCTGCGTAAGACTTTGTGATTCTGTCACGACACCAAGTTGAATCACTGCTACAGTTGGCTGGGCTTTGATCTCACCTGAACCACTAACTGTCATAACCCGCTGATGTATAGATTGAGAATACATAATATCCACCTTTCTGTTAGGAAATTGGACTTTGGCATATGATCGAAGCCACTCACAAGTAATCTATTCATCTCACAAAAAAAGCAGAACGACCTAAGTCGCTCTGCCTCTTTATAGAAATACACTTTTTTCAATCTGCTTCATCTTATAAAAGTACCCTTCACGCGTCATCAACTGATCAAAAGTCCCAGCTTCCACTACTGCTCCTTGATCCATCACTACGATCTGATCCATCTTTTCAAGACCAGCCAAACGGTGACTTACAATTAAAACGGTATCCTCCGCAGCTTGAGCAAATATCTCCTCATACAACGCACGTTCCGTAAGTGCATCCACAGAAGATGTCGGCTCATCAAGCAACCACAAACGCTCCCCTTTCAGTATGGCACGCGCAATGGCCATACGTTGTTTTTCACCACCAGAAAGGTTTTCGCCATGTTCAAGCACATGATCATCTAGTGAAAAATGGGTGAGCATTACTTTTTGTAGAACTTCGACGAATACATCGTCCGAGACTCCTTCACGAGCGATCTCTAAGTTGTGCCGTATAGTACCGTAGAAAAAGTGATTTTCCTGTAACACAACGTTTGAGCGTGCCCAAAGGTCTTCTTGCCCTACCTGATTAAGATTGACACCTCCAAGCTGGATTACTCCCTCTTGGAATGGTTGGATTTTCAGCAGTAGCTGAAGCAGTGTAGATTTACCTGATCCACTAGCTCCAACAATTGCCGTTTTCGACCCTTGTTCCATATGAACATTTACGTCTCTAAGAGTATTTCTAACCTCGTTAGGAAAAGTATACGACACATGACTGAAGTCTATTGCAGGTGCAAAATTTGGATCGACTTTCTCAAGTTCAACAGGCTCCTGTTCCGGCTCGTTTTGAACTACAGTAAACAAACGATTTGATGCTCGACGACTGTCCTCTAGATGGAGCGGGAAAATAGCCATTGGCGTAGCATTTTCAAAAACAGTAAGAGAAATCATTACAAGCATGGCAAGAAAAAGGCCATTTAGATCACCCTCAACGACAAGCCACGCTCCTAGGACTAGCACAAACCAGGAAATGAAGAGTGACACCAACGTATTCATTGAATGGCTAAACGTCGAATGCATCCCTTCACGTTCTTGCTCATTAACATAATGATCGGAGGCATGGATCAGCTGGTCCTCTTTCTCTTCAAGTTTCTGATAAATCTTCAAGTCACGATATCCATATAGTAATTCGGTGGCTTCTGTAGATAGAGCCCCTCGACTCTCACGAACTTGACTATCCACCTGCTTTTGTTTTAAGGCAAACAGTGCCGGTACGACAAACCCTGTTAATACCAGTCCTACGAGTAGAACGACTGAAATGGCCACCGAATAAAACGTCGTAAAAATAATCGTACTTAAAAAGACAATAATTAGAACGATGGGCGGATAAAACACACGTAAAAAGAAATTTTGTAAACTTTCCACATCCCCTACAATCCTTGCAAGCAAGTCGCCACTTCGATACTTTTGAAAAATCCCCGGAGCGAGCGGCTCGATTTTTTCATAAAAAGAGACTCTTAAATGACTTAAGATCGTAAATGTAGCTCTGTGTGAATAATATCGCTCGGCGTAGCGACTTATTGCCCTAAGAAACCCAAAAAGCTTTAGCACAGCGATCACGACAGTTAGAGCATATAAAGGTGGAATAAAAGCTGCCCTAGAAATTAAATACCCACTCGAGGCGAAGAGCCCTACCGCCGTAATTCCAGCTAGAAAACCAAATAAAATCGAAAGTAGAATATCCCTTTTTTCAAGCAGGACATACTTGACGACGATTCCTAAATCTTTCATTGGGCCTCCCCTCCTTGCTGAACAGAAACCATATCTCGATACTCAGGTACTGTTTGAATAAGTTCTTCATGGGATCCACGACCAATGAGTTTCCCGTTATCCAATAATAAAATCTGGTCCGCCGCTTGAATCGTGTGCAAACGATGGGCGACCGTAATGACAGTAGAGGATCGTGATAATTCCTGTAACGATTGCTGCAGAATTTTTTCCGTTTGCAAGTCAAGACCTGTCGTCGGTTCATCAAAAAGAATAATGTATGGCTGTTTCAGAAAAGCACGAGCTATCGCTACCCGCTGTTTTTCTCCACCTGAAAGTCCTCGGCCCGCTTCCCCAATTGAAGTATCATATCCTTGCTCAAGCGATTTTATAAACGAATCAATTCCTGCTTTCTCAGCCGCCTGTTCGACTTGAGCACGAGTAGATCCTTTAGGTCCTCCGACAGCAATATTTTCAGCAATGGTCCCAGAGAACAAGTAAGGATGCTGAGAAATATAGCTCACCTGTTCAAACCAATCCTTTTCTTTATAGTCGGATAGGGCTTTTCCGTTTACTCGTACTTGACCTTCTGTAGGTGATACTAAACCAGCCATTAAATGTAGCAGGGTCGTTTTACCAGAACCTGTTCGTCCAACAATCGCTACCTGACTATAAGCCGGAATAAATGTATCAATGTTCAGTAAAGAAAAACCTTCTTCTTTATAACTAAAACTTACGGCTTTAAGTTCTACTTCTGGTGGCTGATTTTTCGTTACAAGAGGAGCAGATCCCCACTCCACAACTGGCACGTCCTCTTCTAATTCATCTGTTACTTTATTAGCAGCAACCATACTCCCACGACCTGTATGAAAGGCACTTCCTGCATCTTTTAACAACTGATAAAACTCAGGAGCTAAAATTAAAATAAAAAAGGCAGAGAAGAACGAGATCCCCTCATATACAACAAGACGAATGGCAATCTCCATCGCAATTAAACCTATGCTGAGCATCGATATAAACTCAAGCATCAAAGAAGAAACGAATGCGACTTTCAACACGCCCATTGTAGCGTCACGAAAACCGAGACTGCTTTCTTTAATGAGCTCTCTTTGTTTTCTAGCACGTCCAAACAATTTCAGCGTCGTTAAGCCTTGTAATGTATCGAGAAACCTTCCTGAGAAAGCTGCCATCTTATCTAGCTGTTCCTCCGATTTCTTTTTCGTCATAACACCAATTAAAGCCATAAAAAAAGGAATAAATGGCGCGGTTATGATCATGATCAACCCTGAGTAAAGGTGTTGCGTAAATACCGCAACTAAAATCATCACAGGTACGATAGCCGTTTGAATCATTTGAGGAATATAGCTGCTAAAGTAACTATCCAAGTCATCAATAGCATCCATAAGTACACTCACTTTTTTTCCTGACTGTCCTTGCATGGAAGCCTGCACTGGGTTTTTCGCGTACTTACTCAAAAGAGATTTTCTGAAATTCTTCTTCACTTTGGCTGCCATCTTCACACCTGTCCGACCCGACCAATATGTCAGAGTTGCCCGAATGGCAAGTACAACAAATAATCCGATGATTAACGGTGTGATAGCTTGAAAAGAAGCATTATTTAGAAAAACACCCTCAACGATCGCGACGAAATAATAAGCTTGTCCGATGATGGCCGCCCCAGTTAACAAGGAGATCATCACTAGCAAAATTATTACTGGTCGCTGTGAGAAGGCGATTTGTTTTAGGTGCTTCATAATGGATAGCTCCCAACATATTTTCATTAGTGAAATATTTCACATGGTTATTATAGTACATAAAGAGTCATTTGAGAATTGATTTGATATCTCCATTCTATCAAATCAAGAGCTGTTCTATGCGATTTAACTGATATCAAGGGAATGTTTATTGGGAAAGAGAACTTTATTTGTTCCTTATTAACATAGACTGCTCCTGTTCACAGTTAGTTTGTTCCCTATATAATTATTATTTCCCACACATAAAAGACACAACCCTTAAAGAATTGCGTCCATCGGTTATCTCCTTATCTGTTTAAGCTCAACCCTTCGTTCTTCTTCATTAGATATAATCGCCGCTTGATTCACCAACGTCAATTCTAGGGCATCTTCTTTCGTAATGGTTGGCGCTTGTCCATGTTCAATTGAAGCCACCCATTGTTCCATTGGCATCGGCAATGGAACAGGCAATTCTTCAGGAACCACCCAATCTTCACTATTAAATTGGACACTCTTGATGCGGACTTCATTTTGTTCAATCAGGAGCGTTCCTTCTGTTCCGTACACTTGCAATTGAAAAGGACTGCCTGCAGATACAAAACTTGTCTCAAGAACACCCAGTATACCTGAATCATATTCCACAAAAACAATTGACTGATCATCAACATCAGGGTTAAACACAGACTGCATTCGAGCTGTTAAAGCTTTTGGTGGACCTGCTAAACGATTCGTTAAATAAATCGGGTGCGCTCCGAGATCGATTAAAGCCCCACCCCCCGTCTTTTCTCGATCGTAAAAATGTTGAGGGAGCCATCCACCTGGATGCAATTCAGTTGATACCGCCCCGTTGTGAGCCACACGACATCGAATGGTCGATAGTTGGCCTAACCAACCTTTGTCCACTACCTCTTGGGCATATAAATAATATTCCTCCACTAACCTTGGGAGGGAAATCATAAATTCAACATCTGCTTTCTCGACCTCTGAAAGGATTTCATCGCACTCTTCAACTGTCAGGGCCAATACTTTTTCAGTAAAAATGTGCTTTCCGTGCTTAGCCGCTTCCACCATAATGGATGTATGATCACTTGTAGGATTCGTTATAATAACACCATCAATAGAAGAATCAGAAAGGACCTTTTCCAAATCTTCTTCAAAACGTACGCCAAGCTCCGTTCCCCATTCTATTCCACGCTCGTGAATTTCATCCCATACTACTTCAACCGAAATATTTTCATTCTCCATTGCTTGCTTTGCGTAATCTACTGCATGAACATGCCACTTACTAAGTAACGCCACACGAATCAATGAAAACACCTTCTTTACTATGTAATCGTCCTTTTACTATCAAAGTTAACTCTCTGCGCCAGTACCTTTTTTAAATCATCTACGTCTTTCTCGGCTAACCAATCTAGATAGATTTCTTTTTCACTGCCTTTTACTAACTTAAGCAAAATGACATCGTTTACTTGAGTCACCTGCTTCACAAGATGAAGAGGGATGATTTTACGAGGCAGCACGGATCCTCTATAGAATGAAAATCTCTCATCCTCAACCCTTAAATAATCTTTCTCTGTCATACGAAAATACTCAACGGCCTTCCCCACACTTACAATAAAAAACACACAGACTATTAGAACAATCAATGGATTTATTTTCTCGTTAAGCATAGATTCATACACCAACAAAACTAAACTGAGCAAAATACTTAGGAGTGAACTCCATCCCTTTTTGATCCACTTTTCGTTTGTAGTAAAAGGATACCTTTTATTGACTGTATCGATAACACCACCCCTTGACTACATCTTAGGATTACTTGATAGCTAGCATATCACCGTTGTTGATCTCTCACATCCATCCATAATCGACCTCCCAAAAACACCCTTCGGCCCCTTAAAATAGCCAGTGTAATTCAAGCTAAATCATCTAAAGTGTATAATGCAATTTTTGAGCCAACATTATAAAAAAAGTTTTCAGGATTATCACCTGATTTAGACGTTGAAAAACGCAATCCATCTCGATAAAACCCACGCAATTTACAGACATCCTGAACATCTAAAAATTTTAAGTTTACACTGGTCACCAATTAGCGCTCCCTTTTGTTCAAATAGTCAAGCAACCCCATTGCACAAACTTCAAAATCTAATTTTAATATTTTATACACTTCATGGTCATCCGGGATGTTGAACTCTTTCAAATAGGCAGCTACCTTTTCTTGTAAACGGCTTTTGATTCCATTCATTCCTTCACCATTAGCAAGAGCTTTTTCCCCTGCGTCTACAAATGCCGGAATCCAATCAAGCACCTGATTGAGGGCTACTTCTGGTTCCTCAGACTTTCCAAAATGACCAAAAAATATTTGACTAAGATTCATTTCTTTAAATCTACCTATCGATTGTCTCATCGCTTCTGGATCAAACTGATTTGGTGACGTCGATGGTAAATAAAAAGTCAAGCCATAATCTTGAGTTTGGTGATACCTTATTCCAGCAGTATCACCAGTGAACATACCGTTACTTACTGGATCGTAAATACCCAGGTGGTGGCTTGCATGTCCCGGAGTATCTAAAAATTCCAGCGTACAATCAGATCCAATTTTAAGTATATCCCCGTCTTCTTTTACAATTAATTTTTCTTCAGCAATCGGTAGAATCGGATCAAATAGTTCATCGAAATTCTCACCATAGACCGCACGAGCCCCGGCAATCAACCGAGAGGGATTGGCCATATGTCTTTCGCCTTTTTTATGTACAATTACTTGAGCATTTGGGAATTCTTTCATCAGTACTCCGGCCCCGCCAGCATGATCTAAATGAATATGTGTCAAAATTAAATAACGAACATCTTTAGGATCTAGAGTTAAGTCTTTTAAACCAGCTAATACAAAAGGTACGGATGGACTCGGTCCTGTCTCAACAACTGTCAACTGTTCTTCCTGAATGACATAAGTACCCGTCCGCCCTGGCATTCCTAAATCAAAGCCATCAATCAGATGAATACGGTTACCAAGATCTATGGGAACATTATTTTCCAAACCAATCACCTCATTTTATGTCTTATCAATAGTTTACTAAAAAATAGTTTGTATTGTAAGAAATAAGTCAAATAATTCTGTTATTTTATTCTGTCACACTTATGAACTGGGTGCGTATCATGATTTTGAGGAGTTGATGAACATGACAGAAGATCGAAACATGCATCACCAGGGGCATCAATACATGAAGCCTACTCATTCTCATTGTGAAAAATACAAACACTATCATGTTATGATCTCACTTGAGGATGGGTCTTCGTTTGATGGAATCATAATTAACGTAAGTGACGATGGAGTAACCGTGCTTATAAGTGAAGATGTGATGGTTGATGAGAATGGAAATGAAGAAGATCAAAGTCGACAATATTACGGTGGTTACGGAGGCAGACGAAGAAGAGCACGGCGCTTCAGACGAAGTTTGTTTCCTTTAACGGCTCTATCATCGTTATTGCTTTACCCTTATTACCAGCCTTATCCCTACTATCCTTACTATTAATATAGAAAGAAGAGAGGGGCTATTCTAACGGGTCCCTTCACCTCTCACAAACATTAAAAATGACCATCAATTTGTATGCTAATTTGATGGTCATTTTTAATGTTTGTGAGAGGATTTTCGTTTTTTAAAACCCATTAGAAAAATGTAGTGTGATTTGCACACCAATTTGTTAGGTAACAATAGCCATTGTAAGTTACATTTTGACCTGAAAATTCGTATGCAAATTGGCATACATAAATTCACGAATAAATTGAAAGTAAAGCTCGAGGAGGCTTGGCGTCTGCCCGTGGCAAGCGAGTTGTTTTCCCTGCCCTACCAAACTCCATATGGTATATACCGACTTCTGAATTGTTATAAATGTTCCCCGTGTTGAAGCTTTTCTATGTGATCCTTTAACTCTTCCTTCTTAACTCTCCAATGTCTTCCAATTTTAAAACCTGGAATTCTTCCCTCTTGGACTAACTTATATGTTGTCACTTCACTGATTTGCAAATAATCAGCTACTTGAGCAATCGTTAAAATCTCACGCTCTTGTTCCATAAGTACGACCTTCCCTTACTGAAGTGTGTATCTTTAGTTTATCTGTTTTCATAGAAGATCACAAATTTATGAAGGCGCCTGTCATCAATTCAACCACATAGTTAACAAATGTTTATAACTGCATAAATTCATATATAATGGATTATAATTGACTCACCTCATCAAGTGATTTACGTTCAATGTACATTGAAAAAACGGAGGACCATTATGACAAAAGATCATCCAGACTATAATGTAGAATTAAAACGTCTTGAATACACCAAGGAATACATTCAAAACATTCTTCTAGCTTCCGAAGGGAAACAAGGAAAATATAAAGACAATATCAAGGACGCTTTTGTCAATTTGGATCACCTTGATAGTAGTTTGAGTTATATCAATATTTTAATCAATGCAAAGTTTTATGAAATGACCTCATCTGATTTGGAACATTTAAAACGAGTTGAAAATAAGCCTTATTTTGCAAGAATTGATTTTCAAGGTGACACTCAAGAGCCCACTCCTTATTACATAGGAAAGGTTTCCCTTTTCAAAAAGGATACCCAAGAATCAATCATTATTGATTGGCGTTCCCCTGTTGCTAGTCTTTATTATGATGGTCGACTAGGTGAAGTAGAATATGAGGCACAAGGTCAAATATACTCAGGGGACTTATCGCTAAAGCGACAATATATTATTGAAGAAGGCGACCTTAAAGAAATACGAGATATAGATGTTACAACACGCGATGAGTTACTCCAAGCTACGCTTTCAGAAAGCTCAGATAATCGATTAACGGAAATTGTTTCTACCATTCAGGCTGAGCAAAATGAAGTGATCCGTTCAGAGTTATCTAAACCAGTAATCGTTCAAGGTGTTGCTGGAAGTGGCAAAACAACTATTGCTCTCCATCGGCTTTCTATGTTTATTTATTCCTATGCCGAACAAGTAAACCCAGATGAAATGATGATTCTTGCCCCAAACCACCTCTTCATTGATTATATATCAGAGGTTCTACCGGAACTTGGAGTGGACCAAATTAAACAAACAACATTCATCGATTATGTTCAAAAAAGTCTCGGAAAGAAAATTAATATCATCCATCCAGATGAAAAACTTTTACAACTACTAGAAGGTGATCAAGAAGATCTTACTAAATGGGCTTCAAGTTTCAAAGGATCGATGGAATTCAAACAAGTCATTGATCAGTTTATAAATGATCTTGAGACAGAATTCAAAGTTGATGTTCCTTTTAAAGTAGAAGGTTTCACCCTTTACAAATCCAAAAATGTTAACCGCCTCTTCCTTAAAGAATATAAGTACCTTCCCTTTGAAAAACGAATCAACAAAATTAAAGGAGTTCTCCAAGCAACTTTTAAAAAGAAGAAAAAAGAAATGATTAAGCTTATCGAAAGAAAGTTTGAAGATCGATTTGATCAACTATACTATTCGACGACCCATACAGAAGAAAAAAGAAAAAAAGTTGTTCGTTTGAACGAGGAAAAAGATAGGAAAATAGCTCGTATTAAAAAAACGACGAACAAAGTTGTAACAGAATATATCAAACAATATCAATTAGAAAAAGTCTACACCTATTACCAACAATTAATGAGTGATGAACAGCTGTTGAAGTCATATACACGGAACTTACTAACAGATCAGCAACGAAACCATTTAGTTACCTCCTCCACATCTGTTTTCAAAAAAAAGAAATACGAGTTAGAGGATCTTGCTCCACTTCTTTACTTGCAATATCAAATTTATGGGATTAATGATGAGTGGAAAGCTAAAAATGTCGTAATCGATGAAGGACAAGATTATAGTTTATTCCAGCTTTATGCGTTGAGAATGAGCACGGGGACAGATTTATTTACAATCTTAGGGGACCTTTCCCAAGGGATTCATTCTTATAGAGGAATGAAAAGTTGGGATCAGCTAATCCAAGAAGTTTTCCCAAGAGCTTTATACCGTACTTTGAAAAAAAGTTACCGTACAACCATTGAAATTATGAATTTAGCCAACCATTTGCTAGAACTCTCTATGCCAGAACTTGACGCCGCAGAGCCCGTCGTCCGCCATGGGGGTTATCCATCATTCACAGAAACCTCAAGCCTCGAAAACGCTAAGGAGAAGCTGAATTCTACTTTAGAGCAATTATATGCCCAAGGTATGAAGACAATCGCCATCATCAGTAAAACGAAAAATGAAGCCAAACAGATTGAAAATATCTCCCGCGATCTTAATGATTTCTCCTTTCAACTTTTACAGGAGAATGAGTCAATCAACGATGGAAAAATCGCGATTGTTCCCTCTTATTTATCTAAAGGACTTGAGTTTGATGCTGTCATCATAATGAATTTGGACGAATCCTATTCTCAGGAAGAACTAGATGTGAAGCTTCTTTATGTAGCCATGACCCGATCCCTGCACCGTCTTCATTTGATAGGACCAGCAAAAGAGTACTTCCTGTTAGATAAGATAAACTCCAAATTTTATGACGTTCACTCTTAGAGTTAAAGAAGGGCAGGAGGTTTCTGTAAGCAATTCCGTTATGGTGGAGAAACATACGTAATAACTTTCCAAATAGCAGAAATCAATCCTAGCGTTTTTGCGTATGCATTATTACTATTGTTTGATTCCCATGTTATTGAACAAGTTCCTTTATATTTTCTCCACAGTATCGGAGCTACATAAGATTTCTTTGCTTTTTCTTTTACTTGGCTATATTAAACGTTAATGTTGATAGTTGCCCGAGTTGAGCAAGAAGTTTACTCAACCATCGAGCAGGATTGTTGAAGACTCGATTCCGAGATTGTGTGGCTGTTCCGTCTTCGGTAGGAGGAGCAGGTTAATTCGCTTTCCGTGGGAGTACGGTGAGCCTCCTTGGACTTCGTCCTGCGGTGCTCACCATGTCCTCTAATCCCACTAGCCCCAACCACGTAGCCCTTGATATAACAGCATATTTATCCTTTTTACTTAACAATCATCACAGGACAATTCGCTCGCTTGGCTACCTTGTGACTTACACTGCCTAACACCATCTCCTGCAATCCATTCAACCCGCGACTTCCGATGACAACCACATCATAGGAGTGATCATTGGCATATTGGACAATAGTAGGACCAGGATCACCTTTCACAATCCTTATTTCATACTGCACTCCCCGTTCTTGTAATACACCCTCAGTTTTTTTGAGACGTTCCTTCCTTCTATTTACTCTTTCATGTGGATCCCCTTCAGTTAACACATCAGATTTAGATGCAGAACCGTTTATCGCATAAATAATTGTTACTTCCCCCCCTTTGTCATATCCAGCTAATTTCACTGCCGTGTGAGCTGCTCTTAATGCATGACCTGACCCATCTGAAGCAAGCAGAATTTTTTTAAACATAGGTTCATAATCCCCCTTCACTTTAAGTCTATTAATGGAAAACGCTTTATATTAAAAGTAAGCGCTTACTATCGAGGTAAGCATTGCAATTCATCCGGTTATATTATAGTCTATTATAGTTGGTTATAACGTTTTATAAATTAATCTAATATATTATAGTTTATTTTTGCAGGGGGTATGACCATGGAAAGAGATATTATGACAATATCTCAAGTTGCAGAATATTTGCAGCTCAGTGAAATGACAACTTATAAGTTAGCGCAAAGCGGCAGTATTCCTGCTTTTAAGATCGGTAGTCATTGGAGGGTAAAAAAAACCGACCTCCACGAATGTATTGAAAAATTAAAGAATGGTGAAAAATTATAACAGGACTTGACTACTGTGAGAATCGGTAGTCTAATAAAAACTATAGAAAGAGGGAAAATATGTCAATCTCAACAATTAAGGAACAGTGGTTTAGTAATGTCAAAGGTGACACCCTTTCTGGGATCGTAGTGGCATTAGCGCTAATTCCAGAGGCTATTGCCTTTTCGATAATCGCAGGAGTAGACCCTATGGTTGGTCTTTACGCTTCCTTCTGTATTGCTGTCGTTATTGCATTCGTCGGTGGGAGACCTGGAATGATTTCAGGTGCGACAGGGGCTATGGCTCTTGTTATGATCACCTTAGTAGCCGAACATGGAATTGAATATTTATTAGCTACTACAATTTTAACAGGAATCTTACAAATTGTATTCGGAGTCTTTAAACTCGCAAGATTTATGAAGTTTATTCCGAGATCCGTTATGGTAGGGTTCGTAAACGCCCTAGCTATTTTAATCTTCACATCTCAATTTCAACACTTTGTCGATGAAGCATGGATTATGTATGCACTCGTTGGGTTAACTCTTGCCATCATATATTTATTCCCACTCGTTACGAAAGCCGTGCCATCTACTTTGGTTGCAATTGTAGTGGTTTCAGCTATTGCTATCTCTATGAATTTTGGAATCCGTAATGTTGGAGACATGGGAGAACTAACCCAAACCTTGCCAATTTTTGCATTGCCTAATATTCCATTAAATTTAGAAACATTCATGATTATTTTCCCATATGCATTGGCATTAACGATTGTTGGCCTGTTAGAATCATTACTAACGGCATCAATTGTCGATGATATGACAGATACAGATAGTAATAAAAACCAAGAAACCCGCGGGCAAGGGATCGCAAATATTGTCGCAGGTTCTTTTGGCGGTATGGCTGGTTGCGCTATGATTGGTCAATCCGTCATTAACGTAAAATCTGGAGGGAACGGACGTTTATCTTCCCTTGTTTCGGGAATTGTCCTCATGTTCCTTATTATTGTTTTAGGTGGAGTGGTTGTTCAAATTCCAATGGCTGCCCTTGCAGGTGTTATGATCATGGTAGCAGTTGGAACCTTTGATTGGAGCTCTATAAGAAATATTCACCGTGTTCCTAAAACTGATGCATCGGTTATGGTTGTTACAGTCCTTACTGTTGTAATCACCCACAACTTAGCTTACGGCGTGTTAGCCGGTGTTGTACTAAGTATGATCTTCTTTGCTGTTAAGATTTCAAAAGTACGTGTCCTTCCTTTATATGCGAATGAAGGCAAAAAGAAAATATATTATGTACAAGGACAGTTATTCTTTGCTTCTGTGACGGAGTTCTTGGAAGCTATTGACTTTAAAGACAACATTGAAGAAGTCGTCATTGATCTAAGTGAATCTCATCTTTGGGATGATTCAGCAATTGGAGCTTTAGACAATTTAGAAACGAAATTTGAGCAAAATGGTATCCATGTCCATTTTAAAGGTTTAAATGGAGAGAGTTCACGTCTATTAAATCGTCTTGGCGGTGTTTCTAAAAGCGCGGGACACTAAGACCAAATTTGAAATAAAGGAGCAAACCAATGTTTAAAAATATCTTATTAGCTACTGATGGTTCCGAGCACTCCAAACGAGCTATCGAACAAACTATTAAAATGGTATCTCCCTACAAAGATCAAGTGAAAATTGAACTTGTTTACTCAGTAGATGGGGAGAAATCAAAGAATGATGTTCTCAAACATGGAGATTCTCACACAGCTACAGCTAAACGAAAAGAGAAATTCCTTGATACAATTCAACATATTGAATCACAAGGTGTAAAAGCTGAAGTCACCCTATTACACGGTGAACCTGCTGAAACGCTTATAGAGTATGCCAATGAGAACGACTATGATTGCGTTATTACCGGTAGTCGTGGGAAAAATAAATTTCAAACTTTAATTCTAGGTAGTGTGAGTCACAAACTTGTGAAGTATGTTAAAGCTCCTGTCATCATTGTTAAGTAATAAAAAAGTGTCGCCTAAACATAATTAGGCGACACTTTTTTTAATAGCAACGGCTGTGGATACCCTCGCTATTGGTCCTTCAATTAAGGATTGGGCGGAAAAACCAAGGACTATATCCAATGTATCTAAAACCAGCTATAAATTCAATCATTTTCTACAAACTAGACATAATCTGTTATAATATAACCCAACCTATTAATTATATATAAAAGCGGTGAAACGATCATGTTAAAAGACACAGGGGAACGTGTCATACCAAAAGAGATGGATCCTATGAACAACTTACTACTCGAACACATAGCTAGGTATCACTTTTCTGAACTATATGTACACGGACGTGTGCTCGATCTTGCTTGTGGAGTCGGTTATGGTTCCGCCCACATTGCAAAAAAAAGAAAGAAGCATATTGATGAGATGATTGGTATCGATATCTGCAAAGATACGATCCAATATGCCATTCAAAATTACTATCACCCGCTACTCGAATTCCAAGTTGGCGATATTCTGCATGCAGACTGGGTAACTGAAATAGGACAATTTGATACGATTCTTAGTTTTGAAACCATTGAACATATACCTGACGAAAAGATATTCATGAGCCATATACACAAGTTGCTTAAACCAGGTGGCACTCTGATTCTCTCTACTCCCTTTGGAAAAGGCATCAGTTATCCAAGCGGCTCTCCTTTTCATTACTTTCAGATGACTGCCGAAGAGTTTAAAGGATTATTTAAAGACTTTTCTGAAGTGGAAATTTTTTATCAGAACGGAGTAACCATTGAGCCCCCTCGTAACGGAGTTTATTATCCTTTAGGTGTAGCTGTGTGTCAGAAATAAACAATAATTCAGTGGTTTTAACCTTACCGTAAAGTGGTATAAAAGGAATTAAGATGGTATGATACTAAATAGAGAGACATATAATAAAAAGGTCGCAGCTGTAACTGCGACCTCTAGATAATGATTCCCCCAGGGGATCAGCTATTCATGAAGAATAGACCTCACCCAATAAACTAGCCAGGTTAATAGGGAGGTCTATTTTTTATTGATCATTTTTATGACCAATGCAAGCAGTGCAATAAGAAACATTCCAAATGTGAATAAAACCATCAGAACCTCATACACGCTAATAGGCATCACCCCCCTTCATGCCGTGGGGTTAGCCGACCACCCTAAAAGGAACATTATCTAACTATGATTGTATCATATAATCTGGAGCAAGCCTACACAACACCAGAACAATCGTTCTGGTGTTGTGATATTAAAGCTATCGGAAAGTGAAAGTTGTTTCTTTAGAATATTTTTCATTTGCTCCTATAATGACAGATGGAAAACCATCATGATGAAGCGATGCTGGGGAAGCCTGGGTTTCAAAGCAAACACCAAGATATTTATCAGAAGGTCCCTCTGTTAACTGAAGACCTTTTTTTAAATTATTACCTGTGTACAACACCATTCCCGGTTGATTCGTTTTGATATGTAAGGTGCGACCATTCGATTCATCCTTTACCACTACGTTTTCTTTCTTTCTATGATTAAAAATGAAATAGTGATCATATCCGCATCCTGCTAACGTATTTTGTGCTATTTCCGAATTAATCCCTTTTTCAAGCATTTTCCCCTGCCGAAAATCAAATGGAAAGTGCGAAACGACATCCAATATATGACCTGTTGGAATTAAATTTGCATCCAACTCAACAAACCTATCACTATCAAGGGTCACATGATGTGACTTAATATTTCTTTTCAAATCACCACTTAAGTTAAAGTAAGTATGATTGGTAAGTGTCAAAGCAGTGTCCTGATCACTTATTGCATCATAATTAATAATCAATTGATTATGATTATTTAGTTTATAGGTAACCATAACATCAAGATTACCAGGGTACCCCCCTGCTCCATCATGACTAGTTTGGGTGAGTTTGATCCCTATAGCATCATCTGTTTGAAAAGGATCTGACTCCCAAACTTTTTGATGAAATCCAGTTTCTCCTCCATGTAAATGGTTTCCATTATCGTTTTCCTCAAGTGAATAGGTTCTGTCCCCTAGTGCAAAAGATCCCCCTTCTATTCTACCAGCTACTCTTCCTATAATAGCACCGAAAAAATTACGGTCTTCCTGGTAATCCTCATAATTTTTATAACCAAGTACTATGTTTTCCATTTTTCCTTTATTATCAGGTACAACAATTCTCCTAATAATTCCTCCATAATTCAACACACTAACCATCATCCCATTGTCATTTACCAGGTCAAATTGTTTCCATTCATTATCCAATTTTTTAATGTCAATTTGCATGTATCTGCCTCCATACCTTTGCTCAATAAATGCCACGGATATGTTCATACACTTCATTATCATAAAATGCCTGCAATTTTTCCATTTCTTCTTGAGAAAAATCTCTACTACTCACTGCCTGGAGATTATCTTCTACTTGTTCTACACTATGAAATCCTGGAATGATGCTAGTTACAGCTTCATTCTGCATCACCCATTTAAGAGCAGCTCTAGTCATATTTCCTCGATCCTTCGCTATCCATTGTAAACCTTTACTCAATTCAACGCCTCGTTGAAATTCAAGGCCTGCAAATGTTTCACCGACATTAAATGCATCTCCATTACGGTTGAAATAACGATGGTCATTTTCTTCAAATGTATGATCATTATTGAATTTGCCTGTCAATAATCCACTCGCCAGTGGTACTCTAGCAAGGACACCCGTTTGTTTTTCTATTGCTTTGGGCAATAGCTCTTGCAAAGGCTTCTGTCTAAAAATATTAAATATAACTTGTATTGAACTCGCATTCGTATTCTCTAGTACAAACAGTCCTTCTTCTACAGACTCAACACTCACACCATAATAACGAATTTTCCCTTCGGCCTTTAAATCTTCCAACACTTCAAAAACTGACCCATCTTTTATAATCTCAAAAGGAGGACAGTGAATTTGATATAGATCGATTTGTTCACGATTCAGTCGTTTTAAACTGTTTTCAACGTATTCCGTAACTTGTTGTCTAGAGTAATTATCCGGATCTTGGAAGTCTCCCCTACGGCAGAACTTTGTAGCAATATGGACGCTGGATTCTTTCCCTTTTGTTGCTTGAGCTAACAACTCTTCACTATGACCCATTCCATATACATCCGCTGTATCAAAGAAATTAACGCCACGGTCCATAGCTATATCTAACCCTCTTAATGCATCATTATCATTTATACGTCCCCAATCTCCACCGATCGCCCAAGTACCAAAACTTAATTCACTAATTTTCAAGTCTGTTTTCCCTAACTGATTGTATTTAATTTTAAATCCTCCTATATTCGAATATTTTATAAATAGAGGCTAATCAAAAGCATTGATACAAACATGCTAGTGAATTAGCCTCCATTTATTATTTACGATATGGTACTAGTTTTTCATTCAATTTATTGGTTTGTTCATATACCTCTTGGTAAAGTCCAAACAACCCTTTGTATTTCTCCACATTTTCCTTAATAGGCTGAATTGTTTTATCTAATTTCAGAAATTCTTCCGCACATTCTTGTAAAGACTCAAACCAACCCGACCCATAAGCTGCAAGCATAGCTGCCCCCATACCTGGACCTTGCTCACTTGATAATTTAACAACTTCTACATCAAAAATATCTGCCTGTATTTGAAGCCAGTTATCGTCCTTCGTTCCGCCACCAGTAGAAACAATTGTATCGATTTTCTTACCGTTTTTACGAAATAGATCAATCGACTCGTTCAAGGAAAACGTAATCCCTTCCATAACAGCACGAACAAAGTCTTTTCTTACGTGGGAACCATCCATCCCTATAAAGCTTGCCCGAATGGAAGCATCTGCATGTGGCGTTCGCTCACCGACTAAGTACGGCGTAAACAATAGACCATTGGCTCCTGGGGGAACCGATCCCACTCCCGCTACCAAGTCCTCAAATGATTCTTCCTTTGCAAATACGTCTTTAAACCATCCTAGACTGTATCCTGCCGCGAGTGTAACTCCCATTGTATAATAAGCATTTGGGGCACCGTGGTTGAAATAATGTACTTTTCCACCAAAATCTTTATCATTACTTGATTCATATGATAGGACCACACCTGATGTACCGATGCTACACAAGGTTTTTCCATCCTCCAAAACACCAGAACCAATTGCGCCGCAAGCATTATCCGCTCCTCCTGCAAACACTTGAGTATTTACAGATAACCCTGTTGCTGATGAAATCTCATTCGTCAAGCTGCCAACCTTTTCATGAGAAGCTACTAGCGGAGGACAAAGGCTTCTATCAATGTCTAATACTTCGCAGATTTCATCACTCCAATTGTTAGAGTTCATATCCAATAAAAGTGTACCCGCAGCATCAGAATATTCCATATGAAGTTCATCAGTTAATTTATATCGTAAATAGTCCTTTGGTAAAACAAAAGAATTTGCTTTGGCGAAAGTTTCTGGCTCGTGTTCCTTCACCCATAAAATTTTCGGAAGGGTGAACCCCTCTAAGGCAGGATTTTTTGTGATTTCTAAAAGGCGCTCCTCACCAACAAGATTATAAATTTGCTCACACTGTGAACTTGTTCGTGTGTCATTCCAAAGAATTGCATTTCTCAGCACTTCATTATTATCATCAAGCAAGACCAAACCATGCATCTGCCCAGAAAAACTAATACCCTCTATATCATCAGGGTCTCCATCAAATTTCTGAACCAATTCTGATAGTCCCGAAATGGTCTGATCCACCCATACTTGAGGATCCTGCTCACTATACCCGTTATGCTCCTGAATTAAAGGATAAGGTTTGGAAATTTCTTGAATAATATCTCCTTTTGGATTCACAAGAAGCAACTTAACTGCACTTGTTCCTAAGTCAACACCAATCACATGCTTCATACTATCTACTCTCCTGCATAGGCTTTTAATAAATATTGATTAATAATAGATTTAATTCTTTCTACCTGACCAGATTGATTACTAATTTCATTTAAACCAAGAGCGTGTTGCTCTAGCTTATGAAAGTCTGTTTTTCCATCAACTATTTCTTTACCAATTCCATCATTAAAGCTGTTATAACGTTCTTCAACAATCCCTTCAAATACTTTATCATCAACCAAATTCTGAGCGACTCTCAAACCTACGGCAAAGCTGTCCATTCCAGCGATATGAGCATGAAATAAGTCTTCCGGTGCAAATGAACCGCGTCGCACTTTTGCATCAAAATTCAAACCACCTCGGCCCAATCCATTATTTTTAATAATTTCATACATTGCCAAAGTTGTAGAGTAAAGGTCCGTTGGAAATTCATCCGTATCCCATCCTAGTAATGGATGTCCCTGGTTTGCATCGACAGAGCCTAATAGATTGTTGACTCGTGCATAACGAAGTTCATGTTCAAAAGTATGACCAGCCAGTGTCGCATGGTTCGCCTCAATATTGAATTTAAAGTGATCCTGAAGATCAAATTTCTGTAAGAAGGCGTAACCGGAAGCTACATCAAAGTCATACTGATGTGTAGTTGGTTCTTTTGGTTTAGGCTCAATTAAGAACTGAGCGTCAAACCCGATTTCTTCTGCATAATTTACCGCCATATTATAAAAACGACCCAAATTATTAAGTTCGAGATTCAAATCGGTATTTAGCAGTGATTCGTAACCTTCACGTCCTCCCCAAAACACATAGTTCTCTGATCCTAATTCCTTACCAACTTCCAGTCCTTTCTTCACTTTTGCAGCAGCATAGGCAAATACATCTGCATTATTCGATGAAGCAGCCCCATGGACAAAACGTGGATGTGTGAAGTTGTTCACGGTATTCCAAAGCAACTCAGTCTTGCTATCTTTCATATAATCTTTAATCATCGCGACAATGGTATCCAGATTCTTATTAGATTCTGCTAGATTATTTCCCTCCGGGGCGATATCGACATCGTGAAAACAGAAATACGGTACATTAAGTTTCTCGAAAAATTCAAATGCTGCTTCCACACGCGCCTTAGCCAGATCCATACCATCATATTTATCCCAAGGACGTAAAGCTGTACCTGTACCAAAGGGGTCAGAAAGATCTTCAGTGAATGTATGCCAATACGCTACCCCAAAACGCAAATATTCTTCCATCGTTTTACCGTTTACTATTTCTTCTGGATTGTAGAATTTGAATGCATAAGGATTTGTAGATCCTGATCCTTCGTATTTAATTTTGTCGATATTTTTAAAATAAGTCATAATTGTTACCTCCTGTTTTAATTATCAATGATTTTTTTAACTCTCTTAATTTCCATCCCAATCTTTCATGTACAATTTAGGCAATTCTTGTATAATGGTCCATATCTGCAAGCTACCTTTTGCTACTGGAGGCTATTTTAATGAATTTATTCGGAAGTAAACTTTATAGAATAATGGAATGGATTACCCGAATGGCTTACATCCAAATTTTATGGATCCTGTTTACACTTACTGGTTTTGTTATTCTTGGTATATTCCCATCAACCGTTGCAATGTTTGCGATTGTCCGAGACTGGTTAACAGGGAAAACGGATATTCGTCTCTTTTCTTCTTACTTTAAATATTTCAAAGCTGATTTTTGGAAAAGTAATTTGCTAGGTATTCTAATCACCTTTATTTTTCTATTAATCAGCATTGATATCTACTACATTAGATTAAATGTGGGGGGCAGTCTGACATGGACTTCCATACCTTTATTTGCCTTCATGCTAATCTTCTTATTATTTTTGTTTTACCTTTTCCCGGTGTTCGTTCATTTTGATCTAAAAATAACTAGAATTTTAAAGAACACATTCTTAATCATGCTTATTAGTCCCATTCAAAGCTTTTTTATCTTGATATGTCTTGCTTCCCTCTTTATTGTAATGAGATTTATTCCTGCACTTGCCATTATCTTCGGTATAAGCGCCTATGCATTTATAACCATGTGGCTAAGTTTGCATGCGATTCACAAAATAGAAAGCAAGAGACAATTTAAATAGAATTCCTCACCACCATTATCTGGTGGAGATATTCTATTTAGTTATCCTTTAACTGCACTGGATGAAATCCCTTCAACGACTTTATTACTAAAGAATATAAAAGCTAATAGAATTGGCAATAAACTAATAATCAATGTAGCTCCAATAGCACCCCAATCAGTCATATACTGTCCAATAAAATTCTGAATGCCTACCGTCAACGTTTTATATTTATCTGAACTAATAAATGTATTAACAAATACAAATTCATTCCAGTTGTAAATCATATTAATAATGACAATAGTAGACAGAACAGGTGTCGTCATCGGCAAGATAATCCGAAAAAACATTCTATGAATCGAGCATCCGTCTATAATCGCCGCCTCTTCAATTTCTCGCGGTAAGGTATAATAAAACCCTAGTAAAATCATCATGGTGATCGGTAAATTATAAGCTGTATACGTAATAACAATTGACCATGGATTATCAATTAAATTAATGTTCAAGAACATACTGAACAATGGGATAATGGCTGAGTGAATCGGAATCATTAACCCTACCATAAAAAGGCCTAATACTAACTTATTTAATTTCCATTGCATTCTTGTAATTGCAAATGTAGCCATACTTGCTAAAAGAGCTGTTAGCAAAATCGATATAACTGTAATCCATACACTATTAAAAAAGTAGATTCCAATACCGCCATCCCATACCTTTAGATAGTTTTCCCATTTCCATTCAGTTGGTAAAGCAAAAGGAGATCCAGCAAATATTTCTTGGTTGCTTTTTAAAGAAAATAGAAACAACCATATAATTGGTAGTATCTGGAATATTGCAACTATTCCCAAACACACATATAGGATCAAATATCCTATGCGATTCATGATGGTCACTCCTTCTAATATTGAATTTCTTCTTTATCCGCTGTTAACTTACGAACAATTACCGTAACGATCAATGTAATGATAAGTAGTAAGAAGCCAATAGCACTTCCATACCCAAAGTCGTTAGAACTAAAAGCAAGTTTATACATATACGATGCCATGACTTCACTAGCTCCGTTAGGTCCTCCATTCGTCATTACATAAATTAGATCGAAATACTTCAAAGAACCTACAATAGCCAGAACAACTGTAACTTTTACTATTCCTTTAATTAACGGCAACTTTATTTTGTAAGCAATTTGTATAGGTGTCGCTCCATCTATCTTTGCTGCTTCAATTAAAGATTCAGGGATATTTTTTAAAGCTGCATAATAAATCAAAATATAGAATCCAGCATACTGCCATAAGATCGGTATAAAGATGGCATATAATACTATATCTGGATTGGCCAACCAAGCAGGTGGAGTTTCCACACCCATTCCAATAAGGATCCTATTCAATATTCCGTTGGCAGGATTAAATACTTTTATCCAAAGTTGAGCAATGGCTACAGATGATAATAACATCGGAACAAGATAAATTTTTCTTAACAGATCTGCACCCTTTATCTTGGAAGCAAGAATCATAGATATAGCTAGATAAACAACCAAACTTAAAGTTGAAAATAAAGCTAATAGGAAAGAGTGAAGAGCACTGTCCCAGAATTTCATATCTTGCAAAGCATTGACATAGTTTTCTAACCCTATAAAATTCATTTCTCCTATACCGTTCCATTCCATCAGACCGTAATAGGCTGTCAGAATTAATGGTATAAATATTAATAGTCCAATTAGCAATAAAGCTGGTAGTACATATATTGCAATCATCCATTTGTTGGACATCACTTTGTTCATGACATTCCCCCCTTACCCTTTCAGGCAGAAAAGGACAATCCATTATCGAATGCCCTTTTCTTTTTTCACTACATTTTCTATTATAGGAACTTATTCTTCTTCCGAGAGCGCTTCCTCATGTGCTTCAGCAAATTCTTCAGGTGTCACCTGATTACCAAATAATGCTTGAATTTGGCTCAAATGAACTTCTGCGGTATCCGCACTCATTTGGACATCAGCAAAGAGAGTAAGATTACTCGCGTTATTTAAATCATCCAATACATCTACATACATTTGAGGTAAATCTAAAGATTCAGCATCTACCTTACTTGCCGGAATGACACCAGCCTCAGTAACGGATTTCTCTCCCCACTCCTGTGCAAAGAAGCTTACAAAATCTTTCGCTTCATCTTTAACATCTGATTCCTCGGCTACAAATAGTCCAACACCAGGACCACCTACATAACTGCTTTGATCTCCATTTCCATCAACAGTAGGGAAATCAAAATATCCTACTGAGTCTCTAAATTCCTGTGGAACTTCCTCATTAGTTGTATAATTGGGCAGATCCCATGTAGCAATTAGATACATAGCAGCTTGTTCATTCATAAACATACTTTTCGCTTCTTGATCAGAAAGTCCATTAGCTCCATTATTAAAGGCATTCATATTTACTAGATTTTGCACTTCATCAGCAGCTTGAACCAACGATGGATCTTCAAAAGAACCATCACCGCTAATCGCTTCCGTCAATACATCAGATCCACCAATACGATCAGCAAAATACATGTACCAAAGCGAACCAGTCCAACGGTCTTTATTACCTAAAGCAATAGGTGCCACGCCGTTTTCATCTAGTGTAGTAACAACTTCTTGTAATTCCTCATAAGTTTGAGGTTCTTCTAAACCATGTTCATCAAAAATCTTTTGATTATAAAATATATTAGCAATATTTAATTCCAGCGGCAGACCATAAGTTTCGCCATCGACTGAATAAGCATCTGTAGTACCAGCGACGAAAGTATCGCTTAATTCCCCTTCTACCACATCGTTTAATGAAGCAAATTTATCCGCTTCAACATATGGGTCTAGAAATCCTGCAGCCCAAGTCATACCAACATCAGGTAATTCATTTGATGCAGATAATACTTTTAATTTATCTTTGTATTGCTCATTACTCAATACTTCGAGATCAACAGTTACGCCTTCATTTTCACTTTCAAAGTCAGCTATGATATCGCTTACAATTTTGTTATGTTCAGCTGAGCTTCCTTCAGGCCATAAATGCATGAACTCGATAGTTTTTTCATCTTGAGAACTTGAGCTACTTTCTTCTGAATCTCCACACCCTACTAAAAACAAAGCAAAACAAGAAATAAACAAAAACAACGTAATCGCTTTCTTAGACATGTGATTCTCCCCCTAGTTAGTTTGTATTACATTCATTTAGAATGTTTAACAAAAGATTACCAGAGAAAACTTAGTTTGTCCAGTGGATAAACTAAGTTTTTCGTGCTATACTAAAAAAAACTGAAAGTGATGGAGATCATTATGTTTAAAAATACGACTTGGAATCAATACACAATTAAAAATGGAAACAAATCTATTGTATTAGAAACAATATTGAAAGAATCCACTATTTCAAGAGCTGAAATAGCTAATAAAACTGGATTGAATAAAGGAACAGTATCTTCTCAAGTTAGCGAGTTATTGAATGAAGAGTTGATTTATGAAAAAGGTCCTGGGGCTTCAAGTGGCGGGAGAAGACCTGTTATGTTGTTGTTTAATCAACGTGCGGGTTATTCTATTGGGATTGATATTGGTGTTAATTATATTTTAGGAATATTAACAGATTTAGAAGGAAATATTTGCAATGAAAAATCAATTAACTTCCATAACTTATCGTTTGAGAACCTAACACATAAATTAATGAATGTAATTGACGATTTAACCTCTACCGCTCCTGCTAGTAAATATAATATCGTAGGGATTGGAATAGGTGTTCCTGGATCAGTTAATAAACTAGGTGAAGTTTTGCTCGCACCTAACCTTGGATGGCAGAATGTTAAATTAAAAGAAACCATGGAAAACGTGTATAAATGTCCCGTTATTATTGAAAATGAAGCCAATGCAGGCGCCTATGGAGAAAAGAAATTTGGACGAGGAAAAAGAGAAACAGATATCGTTTATGTAAGTGTAGGAGTAGGTATTGGTGTTGGACTTGTCTTGAACGGAGAATTATACAGAGGGATGAATGGCTTTTCAGGTGAGATGGGGCATATGACAATCGAGGTTAATGGAATGAGGTGTAGATGCGGAAATAAAGGTTGTTGGGAATTATATGCATCTGAACAAGCCTTAATCCAGCAGGCAGACGATTTTGGGATTACAGAAGATGAAGATACTCTGGATAAAATGATTGAATTAGCAGAAAAAGGTGATAAACACGCTATCGAATCATTTCAAACCATAGGCAATTACCTAGGTGCTGGGATTACAAATATTATAAATTCTCTTAATCCTAAACAAGTAATCATAGGTAATCGATTAGTTGGAGCAAAAGATTGGATTGAACAACCATTACTTGAAAGAACAAAAGCGAATGCTTTATGGTTTCAGCAGCATGAACTACAAATCATTTTTTCAGAGTTGAACACACATTCAAGTGCTCTAGGAGTAGCTGCTTTTACATTTGAGAACTTCCTAAAGGATAAGATGCATCAAGAAACTTCTCATATGTTAGTAAATAAATAAATTTTTTATAGAGGAGATGTAACCATGTCAACTATTCATAACCCAATTTTAACAGGATTTAATCCCGACCCTAGTATTTGTCGGGCCGGAGAAGATTACTATATTGCAGTCTCTACTTTTGAGTGGTTCCCTGGAGTTGGGATCTATCATTCTAAAGATCTAAATAATTGGCATTTAATTTCCCGACCATTAAACCGGTTAAGCCAGTTAAATATGAAGGGAAATCCTGATTCCGGTGGCGTTTGGGCTCCAGCCTTATCCTATCATGACGGGCAATTCTGGCTAATCTATTCAGATGTCAAAGTAGTAAACGGGCAATGGAAAGATTCCCATAACTACCTAGTTACCTGTGACACAATTGATGGCGAGTGGTCCGAACCTACCCACCTTAATAGCTCAGGATTTGACCCCTCTTTATTCCATGATGATGATGGGAAAAAGTACCTCGTGAATATGGTATGGGATAACCGCGTAGGCAACCATGACTTTTATGGAATTGTACTTCAAGAATATTGTCATAACGAGCAAAGATTAATTGGAACACCCGAAATCATCTTTAAGGGAACAGATGTTAAACTTACTGAAGCTCCTCACTTATATAAAATAAATGGATATTATCACCTTTTAACTGCTGAAGGCGGAACCAAATATGAGCACCAAGCTACTATAGCACGTTCTATAAACTTAAGGGGACCCTATGAAGTTCATCCCGATAACCCACTAATCACAACGTGGCCTTATCCTCGGAATCCACTTCAAAAAGCAGGTCACGCATCCATAGTGAAAACGCATACAGATGAGTGGTTCCTTGTTCACTTAACAGGTCGTCCCCTTCCACAAGAAGACAAAGCGTTACTTGATCCTAGAGGTTATTGCCCATTAGGGAGAGAAACAGCCATTCAGCGTATGGATTGGAAAAATGACTGGCCTTATATTGTTGGAGGGAACCAACCTTCCTTAGAAATTTCAGGGCCTAGTATTAAAGAAACAAAATGGGCTAAAGATTACCCAGACCAAGACAATTTTGATTCGCACACATTAAATCATCACTTTCAATCATTACGAATACCTCTCGATGAGGAGATCATTTCACTTAAAGATAATCCTGGACACTTACGAATTTATGGAAAGGAATCTTTAACCTCTCAATTCACTCAGGCTTACGTAGCTAGGCGCTGGCAAAGCTTTAACTTTTATGCAGAAACAAAAGTTGATTTCAGACCAGAAACTTTTCAACAAGCAGCTGGCCTAGTAAATTATTATAACACGCAAAACTGGACAGCTTTTCAAGTTACTTGGGATGAAGAAAAAGGAAGAATTCTCGATCTAACAACGTGCGATAACTTTACTTTTGACCAGCCTCTCACTGACAAAATTGTTATTCCTGATGAATTAGATTATGTCTATCTTAGAGTAACCGTGGAAACAAATACGTATCATTACTCCTACTCTTTCGATGGTGAAACATGGAATCAAGTGCCTTTCACTTTACATTCTTACAAACTATCAGATGATTATATAGAAGGTGGCGGTTTCTTTACAGGAGCATTCGTTGGAATGCAGTGTCAAGATACTTCAGGAAGAAGTGTGCCTGCTGATTTTGATTACTTCATATATAAAGAAGAAGATAAGTAAGAAATTCATTTTACAAAAAAAATATTTTTTAAGTTATCCTTGGAAATTAATTCAAATGAGGATAAATGTGCTATAATGAGAACATGAAGTAAGAAAAGTTGGTCCTTAAAAAAGAACACCTTGCATTTTCAGCGTATTGGCTATCTCCTGCTTGTTTCCTGATTATTGCAACGGTGTTTTTTATTTGGTATAATTGGTAATTTTTTACTTCAAATCAACTGTATAACAGAGAGGGTATTTAAATGAAGGAAACAGCTATTCTTTATTGTGAAAGTAAATTTGGGACAATGGATGGTAAGACGGCTAACGGACTTATTAGAAGTTCGAGGAAATATCAGATTTTGGGTGTAATTGATAGCACAAAAGCTGGCATGGATTCTGGTGAAATTCTTGAAGGCGTAAAAAATGGTATTCCAATATTTGCAACACTTGATGAAGCTCTAGAAAACCTGTCTACTATTCCCCATCAATTCATATATGGCATTGCTCCTTCTGAAGCCTTTTTGAAAAATGATGAAAGAAATATCGTTATACACGCAATGGCCAACGGTATGAACATCGTTAACACACTTCATGAATTCTTTTCTGATGATGAGGAATTTGTTAAGCGATCCGAACAGCACGGAGTTACCATAAATGATGTAAGAAAGCCTCCTCTGAAAAAGGACATGCATCTTTTTTCAGGACGGATTCTTGGCATTAATACACCAGTGATAACAGTGCTTGGAACCGATAGTGCTATTGGTAAGCGAACGACTTCCGTACTTCTTGAAGAAGCTTTAATTAAAGAAGGATTAAATGCTGTACTTGTAGCAACTGGACAAACTGGATTAATTCAGGGAGCTAAATACGGTATTGCAATTGATGCTATCCCTTCTCAGTTTATGACTGGTGAAATTGAAAATGAAATCATGAAAGCCTATGAAAATGAAAAACCTGATATTATTATCGTTGAAGGTCAAGGTGCGATAAGCCACCCTGCTTATATTAGTTCTTGTGCCATTATAAGAGGTTCAAGACCCGATGCCGTTATTGTTCAACACGCTCCAAAACGGGAATTTTTAGGTGACTTTGACTACATGAAAATGCCAAGCCTAAAGAGTGAAATACAACTAATAGAAACTTTTTCAAAGTCAAAAGTTATTGCTACTACAATTAACCATGAACAGATGACAGACCAAGAAATTCAACAGGCTGTTATAGATAACGAAAAAGATTTGAATCTCCCAAGCACTGACGTACTTACACACGGATGTAACAAATTAATAACAAGCATCTTTCAAAGTTTCCCTGAATTAAGGAATAAAAAGAACAAAGTGCTTGTTAATTGAGCGAGTTTTCCACACCCAGAATCGAAGTTAACCTTTCAAAGCTTGCTTATAATGCGAGGAAATTAAAGGGACTATATGGGGCAAGAGGTATCGATATTATGGCAGTTACAAAAACAGTCTGCGGCGACCCAGCCATCGCAGAAGCCCTTGCAAACCAAAACATTCATATACTCGCAGATTCGAAATTAAGAAACATTATGAGAATGCGTGAAGCAGGAATCAAAGCACAATTTGTTTTATTAAGGACACCATCTATTAGCGAGGTTGAACTAGTCGTAAAGTATGCAGATATTAGTATGAATACAGAACTAGCTGTCATAAAAAGAATATCAACAGCAGCTAACCATCAAGGTATTCGTCATAAAATTATTCTTATGATTGAAATGGGAGACTTACGCGAAGGTATTATGCCTGAAAATCTAGACGATATTATTCAAGAAGTCTTGAATCTCTCTGGAATTGAGCTTGTTGGTGTAGGTGCTAACTTTGCTTGCTTTGGAGGAGTCCAACCTAGTGAAAAAAATATGGGACAATTATCTTCACTAGTTGACCACATTGAGGCAAACTTCATGTTGCCTCTTTCTTTTATATCAGGCGGTAACTCAGCTAACTACAATTGGTTTATGTCTACAAGAAACATAGGAAAAATAAATAACTTAAGGTTAGGTGAATCTATCTACTTAGGCTGCGAAACGTTACATCGAAAAACGATTCCGGGTTTATATACAGATGCTTTTACTTTCATTACTGAAGTTATTGAAGTCAAAACTAAGCCATCCGTTCCCTATGGAGAATTAGGTCAGGATGCCTTTGGAAATAAACCTCACTTTCAAGATCTCGGTCAAATGAATAGAGCCATTGTTGGAGTAGGCTCTCAAGATGTTCTTGTATCAGGACTTATCCCAAGATTGAAGATTGATATTCTTGGATCGAGCAGCGACCACACTGTTCTTAATATAAAAAATACAAATCTACAGGTGGGAGACGAGGTAATGTTTGACTTGAATTATGGTGCACTTCTTTCCGCTATGACGTCACCCTATGTATCAAAAGAATATACTAGCGATATATTAAACCACCTTATCGGATAAGATACTTTCCAAAAGACAGCCACAGCTGTCTTTTTTTCACGTCAAATTAATGCCCCATATAACAGATGTTTTTTACATTTAAAGAAAGTGCAATTTTTTAACTACTCTGTTTAGTAATCTGAACCTTACGAATCATTCTACCTTCAATCTCCAATATTTTGAACTTTAAATTATTCCTTTCTAAGACCTCACCTTTTTGAGGAAAATCTTCACATTCCTTAAGTAAGTATCCAGCCAACACATCCTCTTCTTCTGGAATTTTTGAACCAAATAAAGAATTCAATCGATGAAGCGTAATTTTCCCATCACAGATCATCTCATTATCCGTAATCTTTTCAATAAGCATTTCACTTTCAAGGTCCATCTCATCTTCAATTTCCAAACCAATCATTGCCTCAATCACATCTTCATGGGTTAGGATACCTTCAGTTCCTCCGTATTCATCTAGCACAACGGCCATATGTTTCCTCTCCTTCGTCATTTTACGAAAGACCCATTCAATTAAATGAAATTCATACACAATTAAAGGATCAGTATCACAAAATGCTTCGAATGGCTTCTCTGGCTCTACAGACCACGATAATAAATATTTTGAATGGAAGACAGCCACAATATCATCAATATCATCTTCGTAGACAGGATATCTCGTGAATGGACTTTCGATCACCACATTCCTTACTTGCTCAAACGTTGCTTTTTTCGGAAGAGCAATTGCATCGACCCTAGGTGTTTTCAATACATCTTTTACATTTAAGTTATAAAAGTCAAGTACTCCCTTAATTCGGTGCGATTCTGCTGGGAGAAATGTACCTTCAGAATCAGCTATATCAACCATCGTTCGCAGTTCTTCTTTGGAAATGGATAACCCCTTGGTCTGACCCTTAGAAAGAGCTCTAGTAAGGTATCCCGTCATCCAATTAAGCACAATTGTTAACGGTTTAAATACAATAACAAAAAATCGGATGACTGGAAAAATGAGGAGGGAAATACGATCAGGAAATGCTGCAGCTACTGATTTTGGAATTACCTCAGAGAAGATGATAATCGTAATCGTCAAAATCACTGAAGCAAGTCCTATACTAAATTCATATTGAATCGCAAGCGTTGTCACAAGTGTCGGAAGCAATATATTTGCGATGTTGTTTCCAATTAAAATAGTAGTTATAAATTCACTCGGTTTAGAAACTAATTGTAAAAGTTTCTCTGCCCTTTTATTATTATTATCCGCTTTCGTTTGCAACCTCATTTTATTGGTAGCTGTCAGCGCTGTTTCACTCCCTGAAAAGAAAAACGAGAAGAATATTAAAATAATAATTGTAATTATCACAAGTGATTCCCTCCTCAATATGTACTTCTTGAACATCTAAGGTATTTAACTTTAGTTTTCATTATTATTAGAAAATTAGACACTTAAAATTCATAGTTCTCTAATTAAAGCTAAATAAATTTGTAACGATTTTAAAAAACGTAAAAAAAAGCAATCTAGCAAACTTAATTGCTAAATTACTTTTTTGTTTAATCAATTATTCAACTGTAACACTCTTCGCTAAATTACGAGGTTTGTCAACATCGCAATCACGGTGAAGTGCTGCATAGTAAGAAATTAATTGTAATGGTACCACGGATACAAGTGGTGTCAGCAAATCATGGACATGTGGGATAACAAACGCGTCCCCTTCTTTGTCTAGTCCTTTCATGCTAATAATTAGACTGTTAGCACCGCGTGCTTCAACTTCTTGCACGTTTCCGCGGATGGAATAATTAACATTTTCCTGTGTTGCTAGAGCAACAACAGGTGTCCCCTCTTCGATCAGTGCAATGGTACCATGTTTCAATTCTCCTCCAGCAAATCCTTCTGCTTGGATATAGGAAATTTCTTTTAGTTTCAATGAACCTTCTAGGCCTACATAAAAATCTACGCCACGACCGATAAAAAAGCAATTCCGAGTTGTTGGCAAGTATTCACTAGCCAAATCTTCTATCGCTTCTTTCTGATCGGTTAAAGCTTCCATAGCATTTGCAACAATTCCCAACTCTTTCATTGGGTCAAAGTCGAGTTTAATATCCTTAGCACGGGCCGTGTCTACAGCTAAAATAGCAAGAACTGCCATTTGTGCAGTATAGGCTTTTGTCGATGCTACAGCGATTTCAGGACCTGCATGTAGGTGCATTGTATAATCTGACTCACGGGAAAGGGTGGATCCAGGTACATTGGTAATCGTTAGTGCTGGATGACCTAGTTCTTTAGTTTGGACAAGTACAGAACGACTGTCTGCTGTCTCACCACTTTGCGAAATATAAACGAATAAAGGATTCTCAGATAGTAGCGGCATATTATATGAAAATTCACTTGCCACATGTACTTCTACCGGAATATTCGCTAATTTTTCAATAAACTGTTTCCCTAAAAGTCCGGCATGATAACTTGTACCCGCAGCAATGATATAAATACGATCACAGTTTCTCATCGCTTCACGGATTTCAGGCGCCAGTTTAATATCATCGTTCTCATCCTGATATTTTTGAATAATTTTACGAATGACAAATGGTTGTTCGTCAATTTCCTTTAGCATAAAGTGTGGATATGTGCCTTTTTCAATATCTGTTGCATCAAGTTCCGCTGTAAATGGCTCACGTGACATTATTTCTCCATTAGGATCTTCAATGACTACTTCGTTACGTCGAAGAGTTACTGTCTCTTTATCCATTAGTTCAAGAAATTGATCAGTTACGTGTAATGCTGCCATAGAATCACTAGCTACCACATTAAAGTCTTCACCAAGACCAACAAGCAACGGGCTCTTGTTCTTAGCAACGTAGATAGTTTCTTCATCCTGAGCGTCAATCAGAGCAATGGCATAAGAACCTGACAGAAGATTTACAGCTTTACGAAAAGCAGCCGCTACATCTTGAAGTTCACTATTTAAAACTTCAATGAGTTGAACGATGATTTCTGTGTCCGTTTCACTCTTCATTTCAACATCGGTAAGGTATTCATCACGAACATCCACATAATTTTCAATCACTCCGTTGTGAACGATTGTAAAACGACCAGTTGAACTTTGGTGAGGGTGAGCATTTTCTTCACTAGGAGCACCGTGTGTTGCCCAGCGAGTGTGCCCAATCCCAAGAGTAGAGTGGATGTTTTCATCGACTGCTTCTCTTAATGTAGCAATTCGTCCCTTCACTTTAGAGACGTTAACGCCTCCGTTTAGGGTAGCAATTCCTGCAGAATCATATCCTCTATACTCAAGTTTTTCCAATCCATTTAATAAAATTTCTTTCGTATCCTCTTGTCCAATATATCCTACAATTCCACACATAATTGTTGTCCTCCTATATTCAAGAAAGGAGCAAACAACGGTCATTGTTAACAGGGGCCGTTATTCGCCCCTTTCCCGTTAACTTTTTATGGTTACTTGATTCATATGATTTGGGCAAAGAGTCGCCTCTTTGATTTAACATACGAACGAACGGTTGAAGTGTGGCAACCGGGAGGCATCCGCCGAACACTCGATGAACCTCCTCCTCGTCAACTGTGCATTTTTCGTTTTGCACAGCCCTGGCGCTTTATCAAACTTTTATTATTTCAATCCTCCTTATCTATCTTTGAATAAAGGCCTTTACTTAATTTTACCTAACGTTTGGTTTAGCAAACTTGATTAGTTTAATTTTTCAAGGCTATGCTTCATTCTACCCGAAAATACATCAACGGGTCAATTGTTATTAATCTATGCTTATTCACAAAGTATGCACAAGTGAGACATTCGTGCTCCACTTGCGCATATTTTCAGTTTATTCCTTCATTCCTAACTCTTCTACAACTATTTCTACAACTTTATTCACATAAGTTTCACATTGTTTTTCCGTAGGAGCTTCAACCATAATACGCACAAGTGGTTCTGTACCTGAAGGACGAACAAGCACACGACCCCTGTCACCCATTTCTTCTTCTACAGCTTGAATGACGTCTTGAACACGAGGGTGTGTCTGAACAGCTTGTTTATCAATAACGCGTACGTTTTTTAAAACCTGAGGAAACTTTTCCATTTCAGATGCAAGCTCAGATAATGGTTTTCCTGTCTCTTTTAAAACATTAACAAGTTGAAGTGCCGTCAACATTCCGTCACCAGTTGTGTTGTGATCTAAGAAAATAATGTGACCCGACTGCTCACCACCTAAATTGTAGCCTCCTCGCCGCATTTCTTCCATCACATAACGGTCTCCTACCGCTGTTTTATCACTCTTCATACCTTGAGCTTCAATCGCTTTATAAAATCCAAGGTTGCTCATGACTGTGGATACAACAGTAGAATGATTTAGAATACCCTTTTCATTCATATATTTAGCACAAATATAAAGAATTCGGTCACCATCTACAATTTCACCTTTTTCATCTACAGCGATAAGTCGGTCACCATCCCCATCGAAAGCAAGTCCAATATTAGCATTCTTGTCTTTTACAAGTTGCTGTAATGCTTCAGGATGGGTAGAACCCACATCTTTGTTTATATTAAGGCCATCCGGAGATGATCCAATTGATGATATATCTGCTTCAAGATCAGCAAGCAAGTGTGATGCTAAAGATGATGTCGAACCGTGAGCACAGTCAATAGCGATATGTAGACCTTCAAAATCATAGTCTACGCTTTGTTTTAGATGCTGCATGTATTTCTGGCCGCCTTCAAAGTAGTCATTAATTTGACCAAGATCTGCTCCTGAAGGCCGAGGTAGTGTATCTTCGTTGGAATCTATAAGCTCCTCAATCTCCTGTTCCTGTGCATCTGTTAGTTTAAATCCATCAGATCCAAAAAACTTTATGCCATTGTCTTCTACCGGATTATGAGAAGCAGATATCATAATGCCCGCTTCTGCTTGCAAAGCTTTCGTTAAGAAGGCCACACCTGGTGTTGAGATTACGCCAAGACGCATTACTTCTGCACCAATAGAAAGTAATCCAGCTGCCAGAGCACCTTCAAACATTTCTCCAGAAATACGTGTATCCCGTCCAATTAAAATTTTTGGTCGTTCCATATTTTTCGTTAATACGTAACCGCCATAGCGGCCCAATTTAAAGGCAAGTTCTGGTGTCAATTCTTTATTGGCCACACCTCGAACACCGTCAGTACCAAAGTATTTACCCATTTTAAACAACCTCTCTTTCATAGTAACCCACTGATTTGTTTCCAAATGAGATACACCATTTTATTATTACGTCTCTTCCTCACTAGATTCTCCAACTCCAACTTCAATTTCAACCTCAACTAACTCGGGGTCTACACTTGAAACATCATCTGGTAATGGAATATCGACATTTACAGTTTCGTTCTCGGTTACATCTGTAACATCAACAGGGATATCTTCAAAGTTTTCTATTTCCTCTAAAACATCATTCGCTCCATGGATCGTAACACTGTCGGTTTCCGATGAGATTGAATCGATGACCACCCCATCTGGAGCTTCACCCTCTGGTTTAAATGAAATGGGTACCTCTTTTTCTGGCTTTGTAATGGGAACCGTTACATTCACGGATGTGGGATCTAACAATACATTTAATTCATTTCCTTGGGCATCGTAAACTTTCACTGGTGCCTCAAAATCTTCAATTGTTCCATCCGCTTCCCCTACATCAATAATTGCTTTAACGGAAGCTACTCTATCAATGGCACCTGCAGAACCCGTGATCGTCACTTCTGCTGGGTCAATTTCGGCCTCTCCAATTGTATAATCATTTTCGATATTTCTTTCATTAATGTAATCAACACTAACCGGGAAATCTTGAGTTTCTTTCGCCTCTATCCTTACCTCTACAACACGCGGTTCAATACTTATCGATAATTGATTCGATATACCAGAATGCTGTACTGAAACTTCATGTGTCCCTGGTTCTAATCCATTAAGATCAACAAAGGTTGTGAAATTCTGCTGCCTTACAACAGGTGCTACAGCACCATTAGGTCCTTCTACAGCCACCGCTACATTTTGCGGTAATCCACTGACAACATATTGCTCACTATCAAATTGCACCTCCAACGGTATATCATTCATTACTTCCGTTTCGGAAGAAGTATTGTTAAACCACTGGGAGTCACTGTCCATATTGTCATCCACATTAATAGATACCCAAAGGAGTACAGCTAAAAGCAATGAGATAATTCGGATAAACCATTTATTTTTAAATAAATTATCCATTCTTTTTCCCCCTCCAATTCCAAGTTTTTGTGGCAGGGGTTTTAGAGCCAAAATCCAGTTCACTTCTTAAAATATCTTGTAACGTTTCTTGGTCAAGGTGTCTGTGTAACTCGCCATTTTTTGTACAGGAAATGGCTCCTGTTTCTTCAGAGACAACAATAGTAACTGCATCAGTAACTTCACTGATGCCCATAGCAGCTCTGTGCCGCGTACCTAGTTCTTTTGAAATAAAAGGACTTTCTGATAGAGGTAAATAGCATGCAGCAGCTACGATTTCGTCATCTTTAAGTATCACAGCACCATCATGTAATGGTGTATTCGGGATAAATATGTTTGTTAATAATTCACTTGTCAATTGACCGCCAACAGGTATTCCGGTTTCTACATAATCACCCATACCTGTATCTCTTTCGATTGTTATTAGGGCACCTATTCGGCGCTTTGCCATATAATTGCACGACTTAATAATGGCTTGAATTGACTTCTCAGTATCTTCTTCCTCAGCCGTTGTACGGCTAAAGAAACTGCCTCTGCCTAACTGTTCCAGTGCTCTACGTAATTCAGGTTGAAACAATATAATAATTCCGAGGAAACCCCAAGTAATCGCTTGTGACATCAGCCATCTTAGTGTGGTAAGTCCGAATAAATTACTCAATAACCATATACCTAATACAACGAAGATCCCTTTTAATAATTGAACGGCCTTCGTTCCTTGGATTAGCATGATTAATTTATATACAACAAACCAGACAAGGGCAATATCAATGGCAATCAAAAAAACATCTAGAAAATCCAGTCCCCCATCAAGCATGCTTACACTTCCTTTTTTGCAGAAATTAAACTACTATAAAAGTTTCTGTAGCCTGTATTATTATATCACACATCCAATTTTACACATATTAAAACAACAGACAAAATAATACCACTATGAGTTAATCACAGTGGTCATCAATCTATTCTAGAACCAAAAGAGAAAATATCCGTTACGAATTTTTTCGTGTGATACCACATCCACTCAAACACTTGGTTGACTTCTTTCACTTCTCCACTTGCATATGCTTGATAATTTTCACCATTAGATAATTCGTTACTTGGGTTATCTGTTACAAAGTCTCCATTAATTAACGTAATATCTCCGTCAATTTTACCTTCGACTTTAAGATCTCCATTTCGTACAACTAAATTGCCGTCTACTGTTACACCTTCAGGTACAATGACTGTATTGTCTTGAATCCTGAGATTTTCCTGTTTGGAAACTGTTACTTGTTGATCCTGACTCCATGCAGAAAAGATACCACTGAACATTAATATAAAAAATATCGCTGCTGCCGTAATAATGGGATGGTGTTGTAACATTCGTAAATAGTTTTTTTGCTTTTTCTCTTTAGGAAGACTAGCCATCACGTTACTTGTAAAATCTTTGGGTGCTGACACGGGTCCTGTATTTTTAATTAAGGTAATAGTACGTTTTAATTCGTGAAAATGGTTTTGACAGGCTTGACAAGCTTGAAGGTGGTCTCGCAGTCGTCTCTCTTCTTCTTTATTTAGCACTCCATCTAAATACTTATGCATAAGCATTACAGCTTCTCTATTACAATTCATTCCCTCTCAACTCCTTTACACATGACGAAGCCTTCTTCTTAAGGCTTCCCTGCCACGATGTACCCTTGTCTTTACCGTCCCAATTGGAATATCTAAAACTTCCGAGATTTCCTGAAGGGCTAACTCGTCTAAATACCGCAAAACGATAACACTTCTATATTTAGGCGGCAGAGCCAGAATTTCACGATGAATGTGGGTTTGTAATTCAAGGCTTTCCACTTCTTCTTCCGGCAACGCTTGGTCAACTGCCAATTGTGAGTACATATCTAAGCCATCTGTGCCTTTTATCTCTGCATCTAGATAGTAGTCTGGCTTTCTTTTTCTTATGCGATCAATTGTTAAGTTGGTTGCAATTCGATAAAGCCACGTAGAAAATTTACGATTCTCATCAAAACTAGCAATATTTGTATAAGCGCGTATAAAGGCTTCCTGAGCAAGGTCCTCTGCTTCATATGAATTCCCTATCATACGATAACAAATGTGATACACTTTATTTTGATAAAATGAAACCACATCTTCAAATGCAGATTGATCGCCTTTTTTTACCTCTTTTATTTTCTTCTTAATCATGGTTTCCATTTGTTAATACCTCCGCCGTTTATGCGGTTGTCAACCTATACGTAACTACCCGCAAAAAGGTTTCAAAAAAAAGTTATGTTTTTAAAAAAATGTTTAGAGTATAATAGAATAGGATAATAAATAATAAATTGAAGTAAATTCTTAGGAGGTGAAAAATTATGAAAAATGAAAGGAAACTATTAAATGAAATTGAAGATTGTCGGAACGATATGAATCGTTTAGCCAAACGTTATTCTTTAACTTCTAAACATGTTGTCTATGTAAGTGCAAAACTTGATTTCTTGTTGAATGAATACGAAGAAATAAAACAAAAGGATCAGCAACCCCCTTTTCGAAAGGTTAGCTGCTGATAATAATATACGTTCCTTCTATTTTAAACTCTCTCCCAATAATGACCCCATCAATCCAACAGCCATACCAGCCGTTTTATTTTTCTCATCAAGAATAGGGTTAACCTCAACAAATTCAGCTGATGTAATCATTTGAGACTGGGACAGCATTTCCATTGCTAAGTGGCTTTCGCGATAGCTTAAACCTCCGATAACAGGTGTTCCTACACCAGGGGCTTCATGAGGATCAAGTCCATCTAAATCTAAACTTAAGTGTACACCATCAGTACGATTTTTTAAATAATCCATTGTTTCACTAATAACAGTGGGCATCCCCATTTTATCTACTTCATGCATAGTATAGACTTTAATGCCTTTATCTTTGATAAGCTCTTTTTCCCCTTCATCTAACGACCGTGCTCCCACGATAACGATATTCTCCGGCTTAATTTTAGGGGTGTAACCTAATATATTTGTTAATTTTTCATGCCCAATCCCTAAACTCACAGCCAGAGGCATACCATGGATATTACCTGAAGGTGAACTGTCCCCTGTATTTAAATCTCCATGGGCATCATACCAAATGACTCCCAGGTTTTCATAATGTTTAGAAATTCCTGCAAAAGTTCCCATTGCAATGCTATGGTCGCCTCCTAATACAAGTGGGAAGCTCCCTTGTTGAACTACTTCATCTACCTTCTCCGCTAAACGAAGACTACCTTCCGCTATTTCCTGCAAATTGCGCAGGTTATCCACCTTTTGATCATTATTCGGATTAGGACGTGAAATCTCAATATCTCCCAGGTCCTCTATATTTAACCGCAATTGTTCTAATCGTTCTACCACACCTGCATATCTTATGGCACTTGGCCCCATATCTACTCCCCGACGGTTTTGACCGAGGTCCATTGGTACGCCAATAATTGATAACTTTTTGTCCATCCATCATTCCTCCTCATCTATCTACTATCATTGTAGTTCCTTTCACTACAATGACTCAACCAGACAAATTTGTGCATATATATGCGTGAATGCTGCGAGTATTTAATTATAAAACGTCTACAAAAGAGTAAACAGTATCTGCGACTGTTTGTATATCCATTATACTTTCCACATTCAATCCTCCCAGAAGATAGTGGTAAGCACTATATAATGAAAAAAACTGACATCCTAAATGGATGTCAGTTTATATTAAAAGAGTTACTTGTAATTATGTATGGTGGAGCCTAGCGGGATCGAACCGCTGACCTCCTGCGTGCAAAGCAGGCGCTCTCCCAGCTGAGCTAAGGCCCCTAATATATGGAGCGGGAGACGGGATTCGAACCCGCGACCCCCACCTTGGCAAGGTGGTGTTCTACCACTGAACTACTCCCGCAACTAAAATGGGAATGCATTTTATTATTAATAATACAGCGGACTTGCTCTAGAGTATAGGGCAATATCCGCATAATGAGTGAGCCATGGAGGGCTCGAACCTCCGACCCTCTGATTAAAAGTCAGATGCTCTGCCAGCTGAGCTAATGGCTCATAACTTAAGAAAATTCTCATACATTCAATTCTGAATACTTACTATATTACAAGTAATTCCTACCTTGTTTTCATACAAAATAAAAAAAAGCACTGCTTATTATATGAAAATGGCTGGGCCAGCTGGGTTCGAACCAGCGCATGACGGTACCAAAAACCGTTGCCTTACCTCTTGGCTATGGCCCAATAATATATAGCCTTTACTTAATTTATTTATTTATCCTCATTCTTTTAAAAATAAATGGTGGAGGGAGTAGGACTCGAACCTACGAACCCGATGGGAGCGGATTTACAGTCCGCCGCGTTTGGCCAACTTCGCTATCCCTCCATATGAAAATAATTAGTTCATGGTGCCGGCCAGAGGACTTGAACCCCCAACCTACTGATTACAAGTCAGTTGCTCTACCAGTTGAGCTAGGCCGGCAATATGGTGGAGGATGCAGGGCTCGAACCTGCGACCCCTTGCTTGTAAGGCAAGTGCTCTCCCAGCTGAGCTAATCCTCCAACTTTGAATACTTAAAATAAATGTTGGTGACCCGTACGGGATTCGAACCCGTGATACCGCCGTGAAAGGGCGGTGTCTTAACCACTTGACCAACGGGCCATGAAATTTTAACTTCTGCAGAGCTTCCAGCCGGATTTGAACCGGCGACCCCTTCCTTACCATGGAAGTGCTCTACCTCTGAGCTATGGAAGCAATTGGCTCCACCGGTAGGATTCGAACCTACGACCGATCGGTTAACAGCCGATTGCTCTACCTCTGAGCTACGGTGGAATAATTCTAAACCTGGCAGCGTCCTACTCTCACGGGGATCGACCCGACTACCATCGGCGCTGAAGAGCTTAACTTCTGTGTTCGGCATGGGAACAGGTGTGGCCTCTTCGCCAACACCACCAGATCATTTTGTAATTGAGGTGAACCCTCAAAACTGGATAAGACAACATCATTCAAAACGAACATTCTTTCCACGAAGTTTTATAGTTAAGACTTCGATTGATTAGTATCCGTCAGCTGCACGTGTCACCACGCTTCCACCTCGGACCTATTGACC
>NZ_JBHSZV010000035.1:0-42641 GCF_042663045.1 Halobacillus seohaensis
GTGTCTCGATACCCCTTCAAGAAAAGGCAGCCATTCCTAAGTTTGCATGCAAATCTTGATAGCGATCGGTCCTATTAAAATCCTTGATATAGAGAGGTTCATTGCAATAGAACACGGATAGTGGAAGATAGTCCTTCTGGGAAAGGGATTCGTTTCTCACATGTCGAAGCGGTGGCTTGGGAATCTCCCCGTTTCCTAGCCACCCACTCCCATCTATGAATAGCCTACAATTTGAAGAACCCATTACTGAGGTTTCCGTCTGCCTCACAATGGCAAGGAGGTCCGGGAAATCGCGAGACTCCTATGGGATGAACATGATCGGTGAGATCCCGCAGGGCGATAGCCCGAGGAAGCTCGCCACATGCCCATGGAAAGCGAGTGATTTCCCGGACCTCCAAACGCTTTCAACCATAACGGAAAATGTCCAAGCGTTTTTCTTTACCAATTGTAATGTTATTTAGTATGTTAATTGGTTCGATAATTCTGTTGCTATTTTTCCCTCTACATATGTTTTTGTACTCCAAAACCGAACTATTTAAGTTTTTTATCGACGGCTTTTGTTTTGGTCGGCCATTCTCCATAAAAACCCACTGATAGAAGTTTTACTTTTCCCCGCATTAACGGTCAGTAAGCCAATCATAAGGTATTAAGAGGTAAAAGCAGAAAGAAGATGGAAGGCAACTGCCCGTAAAAGCCCGATTCGTTCAACTAACTATCCGTATAGCTCCACGAATAGAAGTTTCACTTTATTTTTTTAGACAAATGATGGATAATAGAGTTAAATACTGAAAATTCTGATTAGAGGGGTGGGCCTATGCTAAATATAAAAATGTTAAAACCGTATTATGTTAAAGAAGATAAACGTTTTATCCGAGTTGTTCTCGCCTACCAGTACTTTTCCTTATTGATCGATGAAGAACTGTATCAGTTTATTCCTATGGAGTCTCGTGAAATTATTATTGATCGAAAAAGTAAGCGCGTTCATAATGTTTTGGATATTTTTGTATTTCAGCGTGGTAAACGGATTGTTTATGTTTCTGTAGCTGATTTATTGAACTTGCCTGAATTTCTCACGCATCTTCATTCCATTACTTCTCCATATGAGGCAGAAAAAGTGGAATGGATTGTTGAAAAAACTAATATAGAAGTTGAAGAAGTTGTAACAGAGCTTGAAAAAGAAAACCTGCTTAGACTTATAGATAAGGCTATTGATCGTAATGATAAGAAAGCGTTTACAAAACTGGCGGGTATTTTAAAAGAAGATTTTTTATAATCGTTGTTGATATTTATAGAAAAAATAGAACTTCCAAAAATAATTTATAATTAGGTTAGATAGGTTAAATAGTTGATAAATAAAGGACCACACATTTTAGATATGTCTAATATGTGTGGTCCTTTATTTAATTTCTTCTTCACAAACGGCTCGGATTGTTTAATAAAAGAATGGCGGTTCCGTTGCTTTTTATCGGAGCATGGGGAATGGGAAACCACTCGCTTTCCGCGGGGAAGACGGCAAGCCTCCTAAAGCTCTGCGGGGTCTTGCCAGTCTATCCTTTCCCGCAGGAGTCTCGAGGTTTCCCATCCCCCTATGAAGAGTGGAACGGAACGCTTTTTTATGAAAGTCGGGGGTGCTGTGTGAATATTGCCATTGAAATGATCCACTTCTGCCCTTATGTGGAAGACAGCTTCGAGACATTCCGGTGGTTTCCGTTACAAAGGATGGCGTTAGAAGGTCCGGGAAATCACTCGCTTTCCGTGGGCATGTGGTGAGCTTCCTCAGGCTAAGCCTTACGGGATCTCACCGATCATGTTCATCCCACAGGGAGTCTCGCAATTTCCCGGACCTTCTTGCTTTCGTAAGGAGAACGGAAACATCTTCACGTGAGCAGAAGCCTCATACGTGAAAATCGTAGTGCTGTGTAATTATTGCCACTTAGGACATCAAAGTGACCTGTGATGTAATTTGGAACCGGTCTTTACAAGGAGAGGTGGTGATGGTAGGCATACACGCAGGGAAGTTCCTAGCTGCTGTTTATGGACTGAAATTATTACCACAGTGGCTTTATGTCAAGGCCCTTAATAGGCTAAATAGACCATCATCCCCGTTTTTTAACAATTTATCTAAGTGGCCCGATAGATATAACAGATCCCTCATACTTTAGCAAAAACGTAGAACGGTATGATTCCGATAGAAACATACGGCAAAAGGGCGGTGGGGAAGGGGAAGACTCCAGTGGGATACGCGGGTTAGATGAGACCCCGGAAGGCGCAAGCCTGAGGAGGCTCAGCGCACGCCCACGGAAAGCGACTCCTTCCCCACCGCCCCTTTCTCCACACAATCATATCGGAGTCTTCAACAATCCTGCTAGTTTAGTTGATTAAAGAAATAAACTTTATATGTGATATAGACCCTTTGTGCGAACTTTCCGTCAGACTTGAATTGATAAATAGCCATCCCCTTCATAGGCATCGATCAAGCTAATATATCGGTAGCTTATGTGATTCATAAATTTGTAGTGCTAATCGGTGGTTCTAGCGTGATTACCGTTGATAAACGATAAAAACAGGATACGAGGAGGCTTAACCTTCGTCCACGGAAAGCGAATCGTTCCCCAGATCCCCTTTCACTGATTCGAAAAACGGAACCAGATCTATTCCGATCATTTATCTACTGACCTCTACTTGCTAAGAAGTTCTTAGGTATTTGTTCTTAATAAAGAAAATAGTCCTTTTAATTTCTAAACTTATTCGGTATACTAAAATTGCATATTCTTTATTGAGAACGAACAATATCCAAAAAAAATGCTCTTATAGAAAAGAGGGATGAATATGTCCAGCATAGGTGAACGCATTCGCATATTACGATTAGGAAAAGGATTATCAGTAAATCAATTTGCAAATAAGTCTGGCGTGTCTAAATCTTACATTAGTAATATCGAACGAGAAGTACAAAAGAACCCGTCACTAATTGTAATGAGAAAATTAGCCGTTACTCTTGATGTACCTCTAGAAGATTTGCTGTCCCGCACCAATGATCAACAGCACCAAGCTAAATAAACAAGCGAGGAAGTGGAGTGATCAAGGTGAAAGACTCAGCACGTAACGACCAACTTGATAAAGAATGGGTACGCTTAATAAAAACAGCAAAACACCTGGGATTTGAAAAAGAAAAGATTCGTCAATTCCTACAAGTAGAAAAGAGGTGAAGGTTTGTATGATGGGTAAGGTTTCATTCACGCGATTGGCAGCACAGCCAAATTATCAATGTTCATCCCCTCCTCCAATACTAGTTTTTGATGAGGTGACATGTAACTTGCGGTCAGTCATTCAGCAATTCTCCCAGCTCATGGTCAAGTCATCTTGTACGATTAAAAGTGAGGCAGGCGTAGTCTGTGCTCAGAATAAGGAAACTTTTCAAAAGGATGAACCAATGGCTGGTGTCCGTGGGGACGAGTCTCCATTATCGTATTTGCAGGCAACTGTTTGTTATTATGAATTATTCAAATATGATAAATCTAATCAAGACAGTTGGAGCTATGAAAGAATATTGGACGATTCCTTCATTAAGAATTTAGAAATTGTCGGTATGTGGCCTTTTGAGCCAAGCAGGAAAAGTTTAAATCCTATTTTCTTCTATGATTCATTACATCATCCCGTAGTTATCTTTTATACGATACAAGGCGATGAGGAGAAGTATATTCAAAAACATATCCATCGATTTGATTGTGAGGGATACAATTTAAAGGTTGGAACCAGGGTATTTAAATATATTGAAGATTCTAGTATTCCATGGGAACGAATGTCTTAATATAAAGAGTGCTTAACGAGCTTGTCGTTTAGCGCTCTTATTTGTATCCATCTAGATTCGATTTTATTTTACAATATTTTCATAAAAAAACTGAAGATTATAAAATAAATGTTCAAAAAAACTGAATTTTATACAAAACTATTATTATCATAGACGGTATAATAGGCTTAGTAATATAGGGATAGGTGCTAACGGATAACTTACATACTTAAAAAAGTAGAAGTTATCTAGATATTATTCGGGGAGGTTCACCCATGATGAATATGTTACCTGACTTGAAGTCACTAGACGTAGGATGGATTAAACTGATCGAAGAAGCTAGAGACATGGGTTTATCTGTAGAAGAAGTAAAGGAATTTATAGAAAAAGTTAAAAACTAACCGTCGATTTCTTACACATCAGCATATTATGCTGGTGTTATTTTTTTACAAATCATTTATAGTAAATAGAGAGGGGGATATGTATGGAAACTAGTCATTTCGATTTATTTAGGTTACTAAAAGATTGTTCGGATTCATTTAAGACCCCAATTCTAGTCTTTAATCATAATGAAAAAATGATTCGCTATTTTCCAGATCATTTTCAACGTCCACCTGAGATTTTCAGACCAAAGTTTTACCAATGTTTACGGGATAGTAAACGATACCCTTTTCAACTTCAATTAAATGAGGGTGTGTATTACCAATCGTTCTTTTTCTATCCTATACAAGATAAAACAGGTCAATTAACTTATATAGGTATTGGTCCTTTTCTAACCCATGAAGTAGGAAAGTTGCAAGTACGTAAACTACTTGTGCTTCACGGACTGGACTTTTCTTATGAAGAAGAAACGATCCAGTATTTTGAAACATTACCTATAGTTAACAAAAATGAATTAGAATCAATGGAACGTCTGCTTATCAATTTATTACCAAAAAGATCAGAAGGATATTCTATTGGTCAGATTCCTACAAAAGAGATGCAAGAATATCAAGAATTTAAAAGTAACCATTTAAATTCGAAGTTTTCTCGTCATCTTCTTGAACTAAATGAAAAGTTTAACGGATTCTTCAAACAAGGGGATAATAGAGCATTAAATGAGTATCAAAAACTGCGACGATCTTCTCTTTTTCCGTTAGGGAATGGTGACGAACTTCGGTCAGCAAAAAATAACATTATCACTTTAGTTTCCAAATTAACTAGAATTGCTATTGAAGAGGGAGTAGTAAAAGGGGACGTGTTCTCCTTGCATGATTTTTATATCAATTTTCTTGAAACGAAAGAGGACCTTACTGAATTAGCTAATTTGGAGTTGACGATTGTCCAAGCCTACGTAAATGTAATGAAGCAGAAAACCGGTGAGAGCAGAGTCTCCCCTCTAGTCAATCGTGCGCAGAATTATATTTATCAAAACATAACAGAAGATATTAATTTAAAAGTGATTGCCGATGAATTAAAGGTAAACCCGAATTATTTATCAAGTGTTTTCAATCAAAATATGGGGATTTCAATAACGAAATATATCAATAATAAAAGGATAAAGGAAGCTAAAGCACTATTAAGCAATACCCAGTATACATTAATGGAAATTAGTATTTTGCTAGGCTACAATAGCCAAAGTTATTTTACGAGGGTATTTAAAAAAAATGAGGGATTTAGTCCTAAGGAGTTTCGCCAAAAACAACAATCGACGATATCAAATAGTCAGGAATAGGCCCACTTTATTATGGCTCTGTTAAAGTTGATTGTTGATATTCGACTCGGAAAAGCACCTTTTACCAGAATATTTAATAGATCCTCTCACTACATCATCGTCAACAAACTCAGTCTTAAAGAAACGGATCGTATTGTTGAAGACTCAACCCCGAGATGATGGAGGTTCGTTACCGGATAAGGGATAGGGGTGGCTTTGAAACAACTCGCTTTCCTGCGGGGGAACGGGCAAGCCTCCTCGGTCGTTAACACTCCCTGTGGGGTCTTGCCTAGCTCCTTCTCCCGCGGGAGTCTCGTCGTTTCAAAGCCACCCCATTCGACATGGAAATGAACGAACCCCCGGCATAGGAGAATGCGTCTCACCTCCCCACCGTCATTTTCCGTATATTTCCATCGATTAAAGTATGAGATATCTGTTATAACACCAATTGCAGCCTGATACAGACCAGTGAATAGTGCCATCACAGGATCCAGCCTTGTTAGTACAGGTCAATCGTACGGGGGCTATTCATGACACTATTCATACATGAAACGATTTTCATAAAATGGTTCTGTTCCACTCTTTATAGTAATGAGAGATGGGAAACGGTGAGAATCTTGGAAAAACGATATACTGGTGAGACCCCTAAGTGCTTTAGGAGGCCACTGAAAAACTGATCATTTAAGAGAATAAGAACCAAATCAATCAAAATATAGCAAAAAACAAAGGAATAACCTAGATATTCGTAGGTGGCTCCCTTGTTTTTTGCTTTGTTTAAAGCCTTTTTCACTAGAAAGTAAGCGATTGTGGACATCATCTCGTTTGGCGTTGATGGGGAGGAAATTGGCGAGACTCCGGCGGAAAAACGATCGTGAGAGACCCCGCAGCGTAGCGAGGAGGCTCGAGGGTTCGTCCGCGGAAAGCGAGCTAATTTCCTCCCCATCAACAATTACCCCCTTATTACACAATCTGGGGCGTTAGTTAAATAAGCCCAATATACAAAAGGGAACCTCCATGAAATTGGAAGTTTTTCTGTGTAATATCAACACTAAACTTTCACAGAGCCTTATTAATAAGTGGGCTGCTTTCGGTTTTAATGAGAATAATGCATTCATTTGACAGAATATGTTACTATATACATAGTTTTATAGATGTGAGGATTACTATGAAAAAAATTATGTATTGGCTCCCGGCATTTGCATGGATGGGAATTATATTTTATTCATCATCAACCCCTTATGAAGAACAAAACGTTCAGCCATTGTTAGGAAAGTGGTTAGATTTATCTTGGTTATCTCCTTATTTAGACTGGGTTTCGTTCACCTATAACCAAAGCCCAGTTAGTATTGCTACCCACGGGGTTGAAGGCTTAATAGAGTTCTTTTTAAGAAAGGGAGCTCACGTTGGTGTGTTCCTCGTATTAACCTTGTTATTCTATGGGGCACTATATTACACCTTAAACAAAACGAACCGAGCATTATGGTTAGCCTGGGTTCTGACGGTAATCTATGCCATATTTGATGAGCTTCACCAAGGAATTACACCTAACCGCACGCCTTATGCAGGTGACGTTATCTTAGATGCTGTTGGTGGACTATTAGGAGTAGGATTAGTCCTTTTCTTTAAGAGATACCGACGAAAAAACACGTTTACAATCGAATGAGTGAGGAATAGAGGGTTATAATAATAGAAAGAAAAGGTGTGTGCAATGACTAGAGCTGAAGAGTTAAAAGAAATCTTGCAGAGCATTATTAAGCAAACGGAAAATGCGGAGCTACTATCTTCAGAAGACGTAATTAATCGAATGATTCAACAACTTCAAACATAAGTAATACAAAGGACAGTATTCTGTCCTTTTTTTGTTGGCGATTTTTGTCTATTTTTGCAGATGAAAAGCTTGTAATATTTTAGTAGAATCCCCCAAGTAAACGCCTTCATGTGTTATAATTTATGACAATACATAGTAAATAACTTGAAAAGGATTGATGATATGACGTGGAATCAAGAGTATGAACGCTGGAACACATTTACCTCCTTGGATCGTAAGTTAAGATCCGAACTGGACCAACTTCAGCAAGATGAACAATCTTTAGAAGATGCTTATTACAAATATCTTGAGTTTGGTACAGGAGGAATGCGTGGGAAGCTTGGACCAGGCACAAATCGTATGAACATCTATACCATCCGTCGTGCAGCTGAAGGTCTTGCTGCCTATGTGAAGAGCCAAAATGGTGAAGAACGAGGCGTAGTCGTAGCTTTTGATTCTAGGTATATGTCTAAAGAGTTCTCTATAGAAACCGCGAAAGTACTGGGCCGTAATAATATTAAAACCTACGTCTTCTCCGCGTTAAGGCCTACACCGGAATTATCATTTGCTGTTCGACATTTAAATGCAGCAGCTGGGGTAGTGGTTACAGCTAGTCATAACCCTCCAGAATACAATGGATTTAAAGCTTACAATTCCGATGGTGGACAGCTTCCTCCAGAAGAAGCGACTACGGTCATTGATATGGTCAATCAGGTGGAAAATGAACTAGAAGTTAAAGTAGCTGAACAAACGGAGTTAGAAGAAAATGGTCTGTTAGAGTGGATTGATGAAGAAGTAGACAACGCTTATCTTGAGGCATTAAAAACAGTGAACGTCAATTCTGATGTTGCCCAAGCAGGAGACGACTTAAGCATTGTTTTTACTCCTTTACATGGTACAGCCCAAATGCTCGTTGAAAAAGGACTGCAGCAAATGGGGATGACAAATGTACATACCGTGCAGGAGCAAGCTAAGCCAGATCCGGAATTCTCAACCGTTGCTTCTCCCAATCCTGAAGAACATCAAGCGTTCGAATTGGCAATTAAAGAAGGAAAAGAACGAGGGGCCGATGTATTAATTGCAACAGATCCTGATGCTGATCGCTTAGGTGTAGCCGTTCCTAATGATTCTGGAGAATATCAAGTACTAACAGGAAATCAAACAGGAGCTTTATTGCTCGATTACTTGTTATCTCAGTCAAGCGACGTCCCTGCCAATGGCATTGTCATTAAGACAATCGTTACTTCAGAATTCGGTCGAGTAATCGCTAACCATTATGGTGTCAGCAGTCTCGATACTTTAACAGGATTTAAATTCATCGGTGAAAAAATTCAACAATATGAACAGTCTGGAGAGCATACTTTCTTATTTGGCTATGAAGAAAGCTATGGTTATCTCGTAAAAGATTTCGCCCGTGATAAAGATGCAGTACAAGCCACCGTACTATCAGCAGAAGTCGCTGCCTATTGGAAGAAGAAGGGTAAAACATTGCTAGAAGCCCTTGACGAATTGTATGAAAAACATGGCTATTTCTTGGAAGATCTTCAGTCTTTAACCATGGAAGGAAAAACAGGAACAGAGAAAATCGAGAATATCATGGATAACTTTAGAAAAAATCCGTTAAAACAAGCGGGCGGACTTAACGTTATCGCTGTAGAAGATTATGCAACATCTGAGCGTTTAACCGACAAGGGAACGAAAGAAACCATCGATTTACCAAAGGCCAATGTAGTGAAGTTCATTTTGGAAAATGATAGCTGGTTCTGCCTTCGTCCTTCAGGCACAGAGCCGAAAATTAAGTTTTATTATGGAGTGAAGACAGGATCTAGTGAGGAAAGTTTAAGCTTGCTTGAGTCTGTTAAACAGTCTGTCAATGAACAACTGAATCAAGTTATTTAAGAAGTAAACAATAGTAAAATTTGCACAACCAAAAACGCTTGGATTGTATTTTAATCCAAGCGTTTTTAATTTGTTTTCTTGTCTGATGATTGGCTTGGAATCTTAGCTCGCTTTCCGCGGACAAACCTGCAAGCCTCCTCGTTCGTCTCCTCACTGCGGAGCCTCTACGGCACGCTTATGTATAATATGTGTGGTCCTTTATTTAATTTCTTCTTCAACTAAAGCCCCAGATTGTGGAAGACTCAAATTCGAGACATTCCGGTGGTTTCCGTTACCAAGGATGGCGCTTGAAGGTCCGGGGAATCACTCGCTTTCCGTGGGCATGTGGTGAGCTTCCTCAGGCTACGCCTTGCGGGATCTCACCGATCATGTTCATCCCACAGGAGTCTCGCAATTTCCCAGACCTTCTTGCTTTCGTGAGGAGAACGGAAACATCTTCACGTGAGCAGAAGCCTTATACGTGAAAATCGTGGGGCTGTGTAATTATTGCCATTGAAATGATCCACTTAGTACATCAAAATGACCTGTAATGTAATTTGGAAACGGTCTTTACAAGGAGAGGTGGTGAGGGTAGGCATACACGCAAAGAAGCTCCTAGCTACTGTTTATGGACTGAAATTATTACAACAGTGGCTTTATGTCAAGGCCTGTTTATAGGCGGGCTTTATTAAATAGATCATCATCCCCATTTTTTAACACTTATCTAAGTGGCTCAATAGATATAACAGATACCTCATACTTTAACAGTAACGGTAGAACAGCACGATTTCGATAGCAACATACGGCAAGCAACTCCTTCCCCACCGTCTCTTTCTCCACATAATCATCTCGGAATTGAGTCTTCAACCCTTCTGACCTTATGTGGAAGACAGCTTCGAGACATTCCGGTGGTTTCCGTTACAAAGGATGGCGTTTGAAGGTCCGGGAAATCACTCGCTTTCCGTGGGCATGTGGTGAGCTTCCTCAGGCTACGCCTTGCGGGATCTCACCGATCATGTTCATCCCACAGGAGTCTCGCAATTTCCCGGACCTTCTTGCTTTCGTAAGGAGAACGGAAACATCGGATAAGCTACTTCATGCGAACAGAACGCCTCATGCGTGAGCATCGTGTTAGATGAGCTTTATTCTATAGCATAGGAAAGTCGCATTCTCCTATGCCGAGGGTTCGTTCATTTCCATGTCGAATGGGGTGGCTTTGAAACGACGAGACTCCCGCGGGAGAAGGAGCTAGGTAAGACCCCACAGGGAGTGCCAACGACTGAGGAGGCTTGCCAGTTCCCCCGCAGGAAAGCGAGTTGTTTCAAAGCCACCCTTATCCCTTATACGGTAACGAACCCCTATCATCTCGGAGTCGAGTATTCAACAATCCTGCTAGGTTAGTTGAATAAAAAGAAAAAAACTTTATACACTAAACTTAGATAACCTAAGCGTATCATATGTTTCGATACTTAGAATTAAATCCTTTTATTATCATATCTCATTCATTGTCCCTTTATTTAGTTGAAGATGGATGCTCTCTAACACTTGGAACCACGCAAGATAATTGGTTGCCACACCATTAAATCCCTGTATACACACTTTAAGCCTGCGGTGGTAGTTGTTGACGTTCTGGATGTCATATAGACCCTTTGTGCGAACTTTTCCGTCAGACTTGAATTGATAAATAGCCATCCCCTTTTCATAGGCATGGATCAAGCTAAAATATCGGTAGCTTATTTGATTCATAAATGTAATGATAATTAGCGTGATTACCGTTGATAAGCGGTTCCGTTCATTTTAACCATGGAACGATGAGACTGCGGAAAAAATGAAATTGATCCCCAGAGCCCCTTTCACTGATACTAAAGACGGAACCATCATGATGATTCTCCTATTGGATAGGATTTTTAAGTGCTTATATTGTAAAGATTTTTGCGTTCGTCAATACCTTTTCAACAGCCCTTAGCTCCATATATATGAGAAAACCGTCTTGAAAATTAAATGTCATTCGAAAGGTTATAGTATATTAAAAAAGAAAGTGTCAAAAAAACGGGGAAAATATGGTATTGTTAAAGTTCAAAGCTCGAATTATGATATAATAAGGCTGATTGTGTAATACAATGACTTTAACAACAAGTGAGGATATTTATGAATGAATACATCAACATAATAATTGCATTAGTGATCTCAATGATAGTTAGTTATTTGCTCGTTTTTCCAGTTATAAAGCTAGCGGTAAAATGGAGAATGATGGATCATCCGGAAGAAAGAAAGATCCATAAAGTTGTGACTCCTCGAATGGGTGGAATTGCCATATTCGGCGGTGTCGTTGCAGGAATGCTTTATATACGTCCTGATATTGAATATCTTATGCCCATCAGCATTGGCGCATTTATCATAGTCTTAACAGGATTATTAGATGATCGTTATCAAATTAACCCTATACTCAAACTCACAGGCCAAATTTCAGCAACATTTGTTGTTATATTATCCGGTTTAAAAATTGACATTATAACAATACCATTTCTTGGAATGATTCCAATGAGTGATCCTGTTAGTATTATTTTCACTTTCTTCTGGATTATTGGTATTACGAATGCGATTAACTTAATTGACGGCCTAGACGGTTTAGCTACAGGTGTTACCACTATTTCTTTAATAAGTATAGCGATCATGGCACTAGCTATTGAACCGCAAATTGCTATCGTTTATTTATGCATTGTTCTAATTGGCAGTAATTTAGGGTTCCTTGTACACAATTTTTATCCGGCACGAATTTATATGGGTGATACAGGATCATTATTCTTGGGTTACTCTATGTCCGTCATATCAATGGTCGGTCTATTTAAAAATGTTACTTTGTTTAGCTTTATCATTCCGATTATTGTACTAGCTGTTCCTTTATTTGATACGTTATTCTCTATTTTAAGAAGAATTATAAACAAGCAGAAGATTATGATGCCAGATAATAAGCATATCCATTATCAAATTTTGGCGGAAGGATATAGTCATCGTGCGACAGTGCTCATTATTTATGCGTTTAGTGCGATGTTTGGTTTCTTAGCGATTATGTTTTCGTTAACATCCTTTGGAATATCCTTAATTATCACATTTGTATTATTGTTAATGCTTCATTTATTTGCTGAGATGACAGGAGTTGTATCACGAGGAAAAAGACCAATTATTGACTTAATAAAGAAACCTAAAATAGTGAAAAAACAAAAAAGCGAAGAAGAAAAAAATTCCGATGAATAGGTATTAAATTCTATAGCTTAATTAAAATCTCGATTATATTTTATTTGTTTGGGGTGTGTTTTTACTGGGGAGTAGAATCAAACGTTTATACATAATTCGGGTGATTTAAGGTTGAATGGTACGGTTGAATTTGAGGGAATGGACTCTTTGTAACCGTCATTTAAAATGAAACAGTTTCTGCTAAAATAACTGACACACTTTACTGGAAATTATTATCCCCATTTTATAGTGAATTGCAGCCTCTCTAATAACAAAACATTTGTTAATCATTGTCCTGATTTATACGGTGGTTTCCGTTACAAAGGATGGCGTTAGAAGGTCCGGGAAATCACTCGCTTTCCGTGGGCATGTGGTGAGCTTCCTCAGGCTACGCCTTGCGGGATCTCACCGATCATGTTCATCCCACAGGAGTCTCGCAATTTCCCGGACCTTCTTGCTTTCGTAAGGAGAACGGAAGCATCAGATGTGGTGCTTCAAGTGAAAAGCATTCCTTACGAGTGAGAATTGTGCTGGAAGGTGCGATCTTGCATATCGCTTAAAGCTTCAGATTATTCAATAAAAGAATCGTGGTTCCGTTGTTTTTCATCGGAGCATGGGGGATGGGTAGGCATACACAACAGGTAATCTCCTCCCTTCATATAAACACGCTATCACACCCGATTTTTAACTTATCTAATGGCTCAATCTGTGATGGCCATCCTGATCTGTATCAGGCTTCAATTGGCGTTATATCAGATATCTCATGCTTTAACAGGGACGGTAGAACGGCTCGATTTCTCCAAACAATCATCTCGAAATCGAGTCTTCAACAATCCTGCTAAGTTAGCGCAACAAGCACAACTTCGTCAATGTGCATAACTATTCGTATATCTTCATTAGTAGCTTTAAAAGCCCTATTGAATATTTCAGGTAGTAAAAAAATGCTCAAGCTTTTGAGGAATCTCCTCAAAAGCTTGAGCATTTTTTCTGATTTATAACTTAATATTGGGTGTGATTACAGCCATTAACATGTACCATCCTTGACATAGTTTTAAGACCGGAAACCCTACTCGAGCTAAAGCTCTGCGATGTCTCACCAGTCTATCGAGTTAGTGCGATTTTATGACACTAATATTGGTTCGTACTCTCCACATGAGGGAGACGTGAAGTGGACATGGTGAGGCTCCGCAACCAAGCGAAGAAACTCACCGTATACCCAGATCCCATTCCTCGACTTTACTAGGAGAATCATTCAATTATCATAATACTTTATTCAACAATACTGCCCTTTAACGTATAACATTTACGCCAAATAACCTATATACGAATTCCTTAAGATAACTGGTTTGGAAATTCATTTTCAATATAATAATCCCACTTTTCATTCAACTTACTTTTTTTGGATGATTGCATAATATTTTTTGCTTTTTTTCCTAAAAGTGAGCTGCTGATAAGCGCTTTACACTCTGCGATCATAATATTCCTGTTAGAAATCTGAGTTCCCGTCTTATTATGTTTAATGAACTCTTTCTTTTCTTTTAAATATCCTTTGTAATTCTTGTTTTGGATATAAACTCCGGCTATTTTTTGTAAATGGATCTCTTTCACCTTGCTCTTCATTTGCTCATTTACCTCTGAAAATAAGTTTTGTTCTATATAACTGTGTAATTGTCTAATACCCTCAAGCTTTGGACCATAACTGTCACTGATCCTATTATTTGAATGAATTCGATAGAGGAGTAAAGGTTCCTTACAAATGAATACATCTGTTTCACAATTGATGATTCTTAAAAATAGGTTTGTTTCTTGTGCGCTTTTTAGATCTTCTTGGAAACCACCTACTTTTTCCAAATATGATCTTCTTATGAGTGGAAAAGAAGCACCACCTATAAAATTACCTAATAACATCATTTCTAAGGCTTGCTGGCTTTCGTATAATTCGTCATTCCCTCTGTTTTTATACCCAACAAGGTCATCATTATCATCAAGGTAGAAGTTATTACAACTTACTATTCCAATGGACGAATTTTGATTCATCATTTTGCACTGAATTTCTAATTTTCTTTTGGCCCATATATCATCGTCATCTAAAAAAGCAATATACTTACCTTTTGATTGCATAAATCCATTGTTTCGAGCAACATTACCACCTTTAGGCTGTTCATGAACAATGACATTCACCCTTGGGTCTTTAATGCTTTGTAAATAATCAGCAGTGCCGTCATTTGAAGCTTCATCAATGATAAAAAGCTCTAAATTTTCATGTGTTTGGTTGAGAACACTAGTAACAGCAACTTTTAATAAATTTAACCTATTTCGGGTCGGGATAATAACACTGATTAAGTCTTGATTAGAGTTTTGAGTCATATTTGGTCCTTTCTTTTTCTGATAGCTTAAGAAAAAGTAATATTTAAGTTTAGTGTAGATGTTTCACCTTTAAAGCAAAACTCAAAGGTTGTTTTAATAAATCTAAATTTCACCTGCGTTATAACGTCACCTTCAAAATCATAAGGATACACACTATGAAAATTCCTTTAATTCCTGAATAGAATCAGTTAACAAAATTAGTGAAAAAACTCTGGCATCTGAATTATTATAGCAGTTTATCATGGTCAGTTGAAGTTGCAATAGGCTCATACTTAATTGCTTAGATTTATATAAGGAAACCAGGGTGGATGATTATTTCTCCATTCGATGATATCCATTTATATGATTACTATACAGTACTTGCATAAGGTTAATTTTTTGGGATTTATTTAATTTATTTCCCTCAAATAAATAGTTTGGATTACTTTCTTTTAAGGCTGATTCCAAAGAGATCAACCCATCTGCATAGTTCTCAACGTTCTGTTTCCATTCATCACTTTTCATGACTTCGTTCCATTGGCCCCAAGGTCCTTGATTGCCTTGTATAATATTTGCTTTTTTTCCTGCTTCCCTCATTAGCCAGACGGTAAACTGTACAAAGAAATTAGCATAAAAAGGAAAGTAAGGTAATCTACCTTCCCCGTGAAGTAACCATTTAGTTTTTGATAGCCAAGGTTTAGCTGTGATCCGGAACAATTTGTGATTAAGCTTCCAATGTTGAGGCACAGATGCACTTATTTTTACCACTTCTTTAGCCATAAAAGGTTCATAAGTACGAAAAAGTCGGCGATTCCCGTGAAGGTTGGGTATATTCATATTCATCGTACTGGGCCAAAGTTCAAACCACTCTTCAGCAGACTGGTTACGAAATTTTTTCACTCGATCTAAGTGAGTTCGTCTTCTAGCAGTTATTTCAGCTAGAACCTCATTATTGAATACATCATTCTTTTTACTCTGTGCATTTGAATACTTTTTATTTTTAATTTGTGGTAAAAAAGGGAAGCGTCTTGGTCCCTTAACTTTCTTGATACGTGAGCCTTTAAGCAGTGCATCAGCAAACAAGCCACCGAATACAGCAGGATATTCGGTAAGTTTACAATTTTTATGAAAGCCGAACGTATGAACGTGATGAAACTGAGAGCCACTGCCTACTAACTTTTCGGTTTCTGGGAGAATATTCAGGTAGTGCTTTTGTTCTCGGGTAGAAATGTGAAAGTTTGCTCCATATGCATCTGCTGCCTTTTTTGCTACTTTTCCTTCTCTATTCATATAATCTAAAAACACAAAAGCATCCCGTTTTGAGTTTTCTGGTAAAAGGGCTGATAACGCTCGAGAATCTTCTCCTCCGCTAATAAACTGAGCTATGTGTGTCATATCTTTAGTAAGGGAATGTACATAGTTTTCTAAAGCAGTTCGCAAATCTAGTGCAGCTTGTGTAAGGTTACTGTATTCATACGTTTCTTTTGGTATCCAATATGGCTCTGATTCTAATGTTAATGAATGGTTCGAAAGGGAATGGATAGAAGCAGGTGAAATTTGTTTAATGCCCTTGAACATTGTATAAGGGTAAGTTACAAATCCATGAAGTATGAAATCCACCTGAGAAACAATATCAAGATTAGCTTGTTCATTTGATGCGTCAGCTAACATATCTACATGTGATGAAAGTATTATATTACTTCCACTGCTAAAATAATAAATTGGTATAAATGACATTAAATCCGTAATACAGTGAACTTCATAAGTAGACTTGTCTATAATTAGAACCGAATAAGGACCACTTAAGTCTTCATCCCATTTTATTTGCTGTTCTTGCCAACGATTATAGATCGAGCGGACAGCTTCAAATTTAGAATCGTCATTTACTAAAAAACTATTATCCCTGAAACACAATAGTGGACCTCCCAGTACTATTGTAATATGTTCATCAGTTTCATATGGTTCAAACCCATTGTATAGGTTTTGACTAATAGCTAAAGAACCCCAATTCCCGTGAAATTCATAAACTAGAGGTCTGTCTTCATCATAGATTTTATGGATTTTTTTTGTAAGTTCATCTGGTGTGAACGGCTTTTTTGAATAAATGAAATCACTCATTACATACCACCTATTTCTTTATCAATGACTATCGAGCTTTGTTAACGTACCTTAATTTAAGGGAATTGACTATCGAATCTCTTACTAATGCGAAGTGTTATAAATATTAATAAAAAGTTTAAAATAGCCCCTGTCACTCCAAATAGAGCTACGGCTACAAGATCATTATTAAATACATAATAACCTACTGTTAGGGCTGCCATGCGTACTACAAAGGTAATAATTGTATATCCTAAGTGAAAAGATTGCACGCCTAACACTGCTAAAGATTTCACACTAGGTTGATTAATAAATTTGAAATAGCCCCATAATGCAAGCCATCTAGCATATTCGCCAGCTCTTTCCCAGTCTGCACCAAATACTAATTCAAAAAGCCAAGGACCTAACAGGATAATTAGGCCAAAGGGAATAATTCCAATACCACCCAGTGCTAAAGTCGCTTTTTTTATTAAATCACTTAATCGTTCCTTATTATTAGCAGCCTCAGTAATTCTAGGATAGAAAACATCACCTACTGCTTTACCAATTAGTTTGGTAGGTATCGCTAGAACGGTTTTACAAATTGTGAAAAAACCAGAAGCCGCCGGTCCAAAAAAGCTAGCTAACAATATAACAGGTAAACTTTGAGAAAATCCATCTATAAACACTTGTGGCGCTCTATATATGGGAAAGTCTCTATGCTCTTTCGCTAAGACTTTTAGTGAAGGGTTATTCTTATTATCATCAGTTTGTTTCCACGTATCCTTGCTCATACCTATCATTAATACTGCCTTTAATGCTTGTCCAGCAGTTGATAAAATCACGAGAACTGAAGCTAGTGGATAAAAGAATCCTACACCTACTTTACTTCCTTGTAATAGTAGAGCGTGCAAAAATGTGGACTTCGCAGACACGCTGAATTTATTTTCTCGAATTAACCATTGTTCAATTACTTGAAGAAACCCTGAGAAAAATATAAATATAGGAATTAGGTAAAGGTAGCTAGTAATTTCCTCCATTTGCAACCATTTAACGAGTGGTTGATTAAATAAGAATAAAATCAATCCAACTAATAACGTTATAACTACTGTTATATATAGAGAGAGTTTGGCTAAACCTTTAGCATCCTCCCTTTTTCTTGGTAAGACAATAGCAATTGGATAAGCTAACGCTGCTATTGGAGCAAAGATGCCTGCTATTGACATAAAAACTCCTTGAACTCCAAAAATTTCTGGACCATAGAGTCGAGTGATAAATGGTGAAAATAACATCATAACCCCTTGGGCAGCGGCCGTTCCAGTGGCCATTATAAAAACATTACGTACAAACTTTTTTCGACTTAAATTCAATAGAAATTCTTTCATCGTTCGCTCCTTGGGAAAAAAACATATTTTCTAATTATATAAGTATTGTTCTAGGCTTTCAATACACTCAGCTCTGATTTTAGAATATGACCATAAGATACTAAAGAGCAACGGGTAATCCCGTTGCTTTATACTGACTATGATTTCATGCTGAATTTTTGTAGAGCATTAAAAAGAGTCTACATCCCCTGGTGTTATGAACCATTTAGAGGATTGATGTAAATGTATGAAATCGTTGCTTATATTAATACCCACTAATGGGACAGGGGTATCTTTTTGACGGAAACCATTAGCAGTGTAAAGGGAGTACATAGAAGTATGGGGGAGGGACCATGTTTGTACAAGATCTGCTTCCCTCATATATGACAATGCTGTGTCTAAAAGCAAACGACTTCCTTTAGAATTTGCTAAGCAGACCCAGTCTAAGATTATTCCGCTTTTATAAGAGTGTTTGTTTTCAACTGTAAAAATAATGTATCCTTGGAGGTTGTTTGAGTCATCCTCTAAGGCTAAAATCCTATAGTGTTTTTCTGGATGTAATAAATACCTCCAAGTCAAATAAGAAGCGTCTCGCAGCACCATAGTTTGCTCGGTGTTATTAATTGTAGAGGCAAGTCTATTAAATCTATCATCGAAATTTCGAATTTCAACTACAGAAAAATGGTTAGAAAACCGTACGTTTTTTCTGTTTTTTATCTTTATTACCATTTCATCAAGAGGTTTTAGATATTTTATTAAAGAGAACTTTGACGATAATAAAGAAAAAGGTCTTTGTATATTAACTAATCTAGGCATATTAATAATGTGTTTAGCATTTGAATATTTGATTAATAAATTTTTTGCTTTTGGCGCTGGAAAACCAAATAAATAATCAATGTTTTCTTTTTTTGCTTCCTCAATCAGTCTGTCATTCAGTTTCCTGTATATTCCCTTACCTCTTGTTTTTGGGTCAACCATGGTATCAATTCTTAAGCCGACTTTATGAACTTCATTTCCATTATAAGCTTTGTTTACCCATAGGCTTATATGTCCAAGAATTTCGTCATTTTCCTCCCACACCAAAATTATTGGATCTTGGAAGTGTGGATGTTGCTTGAATTTCCATTCCCAATGTGCAAGAGAGCGATTGTGCTTAAAGGTTTTTTCAAATAATCTTTGTATTTGTACTTCATCGCCTGCTGCATAATTTCTTATGGACATTCTGACTATCTTTCCTCTCACAATTGAATTAACACTAATAATTGGCTTCCCGTATTTGATTTTACACTAATTTCTATTTTTAAGAAACTTAATAACAATCGCTAAAAATCTTAGTTGGTTCCTAGTAAAAACCACAAGACTCCTTTCTTATCATGAGAGGCTTGTGGTTATTAATTTGTAACGGATTATTCTTTCAATATTAATTGTCGTATTCAGCATAGCTAGGTAGGTTTATGCGTTCTGTTATCAAACCATCATTGATGGCGTAAGCACCTTTGTTTAACTCTTGTATCCCTTCGTCAGGTAGACATTTTTCAATATGGTTAGTACTCTGAAGGACAAGCAAATAGTCAGATTTACCTAAATTTATTTTGATCCTTTCTTCTAATTTAGGGGAATCGCAATACGTATGGGTATAGGTTTTGAAAGTTGATCGTTTATACCACATAACATGACGCAAATAAAAACGGTCTGATTCACCAAGGTCATTGAAAACGGTAACCCCATTCTCTTTACTTATATTTTTCTCAGTTCTTAAACTTTTTAACAGTTCTGTGGCTTCGTGTAATGCAGGAGTACTCGGCTCATCCTGTTGTAGGAAAGATTGAATCTGACCTTGTGGAATAGTAAGTAATAAAGCCACGATCACCATACAAACAATTTCTTTTAATTTTATAGAACCAGAGAAATTTATACTTTGGGTCAAGGAGTGGAGCGTGATAATTAATAAGGTTCCTAGAAAAAATATGGAAATGGAAGTGTTATACCGACCAAATCCTGCTAAGTAAACTGCTTCATTCTCAGGCATTAAAAATAAATATAAGATATACAATAGAGCAGTATATATTAAATACAGTATATTCACATATATTCCTGTCCAAATTAGCGTCTTTGCTAATTGCTTTTGGGAAATGAAAATATAAACTACAGCCAGAACTGCAAATGCATTAGCAAATAGCATAAGTTGAAAAGTTGGAGAGCTTAGATTAAATGAAGCTTGTAATAAGTCCGGCAACAAATTATTAACTAATTCTGCAGATCTATCACTTAAGTTAAAAGTGTCGGATGTTACAGCGTGTCGATTAGAATCATAACTAGCCTCATATGCTTTAGCAGTATACTTGGACCACAAATAGTTCACGAAAAAAGGGACAAATAGTAAGTAGAAACCCCAAGCGATTAAATTCTTCCAATTCTCTCTTATATTAAATTCCTTTTTTCTAATATAGTTAATTAATAATCCAATAATCCATATTAGGCAGAAGGATAAGAAGATTTTACCGCTGTCCTTAACTAAAACAAGAAAAGTAAGCATTGGCATTACAATCAAACTTAATCGACTCCATTGATTCCGGTAATAAAAAGAAATCAGTACAATAGCAGTTGATAAATATCCTAAGTAAGAATCTACTAGAAGTGTATAAATCATACTTCCATCAATCAGTAAGAGTAAAAGGGAAACTAAAAAAACTGAGATAGAAATAACTGGTTTCTTAAATGAAGTGAAAAGGAATAGTGACGCTAACGTTCCGGCAATCAGAACACCTTGTGCTATAAGGGAAGCACTCTCCGAAAAACCCATAATACTGACGATATAATAAATGAAAATTGCCGTTCCTGGTGGATAATTTCTAAAAGAAACGATAGTTGAATCGTCTGGTAATGAGTTTCCCTCGACCATTTCTTTGACAATTAATCCCCAATGGCTAAAATTGTCGTAATGTATAAATAATGCATCTTTTAAAAGAAAGGCAAAAAATAAGGAAGCTATGAGGAAAAATATAATTCCAGGATTTAAAAGGACTTTTAACGTGCTTATATCCTTTACTATTCTTATGAGGTTATAGATAAACAGGACAAGTCCTGCAGCAAAAATGAGATTAACAGTTAATGGTAATATGTTTAAAGTTCCACCAATAAACAAAATAGTTACTAAACTGGAGAATAACAAAAGGGGAATGATCGAAGGATTTATCCCCCATCTAAACCTAATATACATACCATATCCTGCAAACGAAATAAATATAGCTAAAAACATGAGAATCACAGTAATCATAAATGTTCACCTTCTGTTGCTTGTTTTTTATTAAAAATCCATGTGCGCTGAATATAAAAACTCATTAGAAATAATATAGAGTCTATTAATACTTTTATAATAACTTCATGGTCCCCAATGAATTGGTAAGTGTAATGAACACTGATAGAGGAAGCTCCTAATATAAAAACGGCAAGTGTATAATACTTGATTAGTGTCACCTTTGTGTATGTAGTAGATTTAAAAACAATATTTCTATTTACAAAGTAATTAAATAATGAAGAGAACACTCTTGCAAGGATAGTTGATATTATAATAAACGACCCTGGCAGAATCGTTTTTAAGAAAGCAGAGAATAATGTGAAAAGCCCTACATCCAATATAAAAGAGGCTACAGAAGATAGTAAGAACCTAATGAAAATGTAATAAATTTTTAATGAATCAAGAATCGGGTTAAAGTGGGAAGAAGAGTTATCATCAATATAGATGGTATCAATTTCTACCTCACTAATTTCACAGTTAATGTCTTTACTAGCTAAAATCATACGAGTTTCAAATTCATACCGTTCACCATCTACATTTAATAAATGTTTAGAGAAAGAGAGGGGGATTCCTCTTAACCCAGTTTGGGTATCTCTAATATTTAATCCAGAAGTGATCCTAAATATTAGTTTTGTTAAGTTATTTCCAAAACGACTCCGTAACGGTATATTTTCTTTTTTAAAGTCGCGTACACCTAGTATTAAGTTATTTGGATGTTTTAGTAAGGATTCAGCAACTTTTTTTATATCGGGAATACTATGTTGACCATCAGCATCAGCTGTTAACATCCCTGTGATATTAGTTTGGTGTTTCTGAACATAAGAGAAGGCCGTTTTCAATGCTCTACCCTTTCCTTTGTTCTTTTCGTGATGAAGTATAATGCAGTTTTGTTTATCTTTTAACTCATTAAAAATGTGGTTTGAAGTAGAACTTCCATCATCAACAACGATTATACTATTAAAATTAATAGAAGACAGTTCGTTTACCAATTCTATTAATTTATTATCTGGATTGTAAGCAGGTATTATTAATGATATTTCTTGAAAATTAATCGTCATACGGTTCGCCAACTCTCTGAATCGATTGTGTGTTAGATGATTCGTCTTTTTTTAGAATTTATTGTGGGTAATAATGTTAACGTTGGTACAACATTATTTTACCAATAAGCCAACATTTCAAACTTCAAATTTCAATAAATTAAAATATACAGTAGTTATAGAGCGTGACGTTAGAATTTTTCTCATCCTAATTTACTTTATCAATACCATTTGTATTATACTTCCTGTAGATAAATTGTATAGTGAAATAGATGTTTCAATAAAAGATCGAGCATATATTGACTCAAATGTTATAATGTTCGATGTAGGTTAGGAATAAGGTCTAATGTTAAGATTAGTGTTATAGTTTGGTGTACAAGCTTATAGAGAAACAATAATAGGTAGTAATGATAAAGTTATCGAAATTATTTGATAATTGTTTTTCCGTCATTAACACATTACGTATCCTAAGAAATATACAAAGGAATAGCTCTTTAAACACTTCCTTTCATTACTTTAAAGCCGTTTGGGCTAATTCTCTACTTAGAAAATTTAGAATAGCTACAGACTGTAGAATGTTTATACATAAAGGAAAGGAGGGTACAGATTGAATGGATTTTAAGCAATTGCTTTTTAAATTTAGTGAACCAATAATAAAACCCATTACAAAGCTACTTCTAAAGAAACACTATAATTCTGATTCTGCCTTGACTCCATTGGGGAATTATAAGAAAATCCTAGTTTTGGCTCCTCATATGGACGATGAAACGATAGGCTTAGGAGGGACAATTAGACGTCACGTATTAGAAGGGGCCGAAGTACACTGTGTTTTCAGTACAGATGGTTCAAACAGCGAGAGTTCCCTTGCGAGGGAGGAACTAAGTAAGATACGCAAACAAGAAATAGAAGAAGTGAATGAAATCCTTGGAATGAAGTCTATTTACTATATGGATCTTCCAGATGGTAATGTTCAATCAACTCCAGAGGCCCAAAATAAACTGTTGACATTATTAGAAGAAATTGATCCCGATTTAATTTATTGTACACCATTTGTTGATGCTCATCCTGATCATATGGGAACGGCTACACTGTTATCGGATTGTTTAAAGATAAGGGGAGAGGAAGAGAAGATTCGTTTATACGAAATTAATTGTCCTTTTCCACCTCATGAAATTAATTGTGTCATTGATGTCACCTCAACATTTTCTACAAAAAAAGAAGCAATTAAACTATTTAAATCTCAAGCCATCGCTTTTGATGGATTTTTAGAATTAAATCGACTGAAATCAAATATTGTAAATGATCATTCTGTGTTAGCGGCCGAGGTGTTTATAGAAGTTGATGTCGATCAATTTATTAAACAGTTCGATAAACTAAGACAGAAAAATTATCCATATGATAAAATGTTTAAACAAGCGAATCGAACGATAACTTTACTGTGGGCTATATTTAAAAATTACCCACAGAAAAAGCGGATTTATTTAGAAAGACTATCAAATAAATAAAAATTGTATATTAAATGTTTTGGAGGAATGGGGTTTATGCAACACGGAAAGAATACTCATCGATTTAATAGGCTTATTGAAATTTATCTTGTCACTTTTATACTGTTACAACCTTTACTAGATGTCACAGCTTATATAAATTTACCGATTTCTGAACCGGTTCGAGTCCTGACTCTTTTCCTCGGACTAGTTTATATCCTGCTTAGCCCCCATAATAGGGCTAAAGTTATGGCCATAAGCTACATAGTATTACTTGGTATATTTATGAGTGCAAACTTAGTGAACAATTTTGTGGTGAAAGACCCATTCTCCTTGATGACTGAGATGACTTATATTATTAAAACATCATATTTTCTGATCATGCTTATCATTTACTATTTTGTATTTAAGTCGTTGAGTGGACAATTTGAGTGGAGGAATACATTCCAGAAATACGTAACGATTAATTTAGCGGTCATTGGATTCATCATGCTTTTAGCTTCATTGACAGACACTGGAAATAGGAGTTACGGAATGTTGGATAAAGAAGGGCACTCCGGTTGGTTTTATTCTGGAAATGAGGTTAGTGCCATTTTAGGTATAGGTTTTGCAGTTATGATTCTTTACCTGATGAAACAACCAACAGTCAAAAAAAGCTTCTTGCTCCTTCCATCAGTAATTGTTACTTCTTGGGCAATTCTTACTGTTGGCACTAAGGTAGGAGTAGGTTCACTCCTTATGGTGTTAGCACTTGGAAGTATAATCGCTTTATTTGAGATTTGGAAGAAGCGAAAATGGTTTAATGCTATTCTTCTACCTACTTTACTTGTTTTGTCCATATTTGCTGTACCTTTTACGGCTGTGGGAAACAATTTAGGTTTGACAGCTGAAAGAATGGATCAAGTATCCGAGGGTGAAAATGCTGACGATGATCCAAACAATAACAGTGAGACTGAAGATGATGAAGACACAAATTCAAGTGATAGATCTGCACAAGCAAGAGAGCTATTGAGTAGTCGAGATGTATTCTTAGCTGAAAAAATAGATCAATATAAAGAGGCCCCAATATCACAGAAATTATTAGGAATGGGGCGCGGCGGAAATTATAAAGAAAAGCCAAGTTTAGTAGAAATGGACATTTTAGATTGGTTTTTAAATTTTGGTATCCTTGGATTTATTGTACTTGTGATTCCAATCGTATTCTTTTTATTTATGATCATGAAACATTTAGTTATTAGCCGGTTTAGCGTTTTAAATGGAGAGAATTTGTTCGTCGGTATAGCTGTAGCTATTGGTTGTGGTACTGCATTTTTGGCTGGACACGTATTATCTTCACCAGCTTCAGGAATATATTTAGCACTGTTAATGGCCTATCTATATAGAAGCACTAAACCAATGCAAAGGGTGAGCAAAAAATAGGAAGGTGATTCTTTGCCTAATCAAAAAATACTCGTAATTACAAATATGTATCCGGGAAAAAGGAATAAAACCTTCGGGATCTTTGTTAAAAACCAAGTGACTTCCTTACGTGCAAGACAGTTTGATGTGGATGTTGCTGCGGTTAAAGACCCTAGAGTAGGGAAAAAGTACGTGGCATGGAAATACCTTAAATGGATCCTTCGAATGGTCCTCCTTCTTATCACCAAAGGTCGGAAATATGACGTAATTCACGCTCACTATGTTTTTCCTAGTGGTTGGTTTGGCAGACTTTTAAAAAAAATCACAGGTGCTAAATTGGTTGTGACTGCCCATGGCGGTGATATAGATAAAATGCCGAAAAAAAGTGCATTTATCCATACCCAAACGAAGCATATTCTTCATGATGCAGACCACATAATTGCTGTAGGCGAAGGATTAAAGCAGGAAATGATCCGAGAGTTTAAAGCCCCCGAGTCACTGATCACAGTTATGAGTATGGGGGTAAACCGCCAAGTTTTCTTTCCTGTAGATAAAAATCAAGCAAAACAAAATTTAGATTTGGAAGAATCCCACACTCATTTATTGTTCGTTGGGAATATTATTGAAGCTAAAGGATTACTTGAGCTGGTGACAGCATTTGGACAACTTAAAATGAATAATGATAAGCTGAATTTACATATAGTTGGTCAGCCGAAACAAGAATCATTTTTAAATGAGTTGAAAACAATATTGCGTAAGGATAACATAAAGGATGTACACTTCCATGGCACCTTACCACAGAACGAAGTGGCCAAATGGATGTCTGCGGCTGATATATTTGTTCTACCATCCTATATTGAAGGGTTCGGTCTAGTCGCTGTGGAAGCGATGTCCTGTCGAACACCGGTCGTGGGTACGGATGTTGGTGGGTTATCACATCTATTAAAAGATAACCATGGTATTCTCGTGAAACCCAAAAATACGAGCTCTTTACGAGAAGGCATTCAAAGATTATTGGAAGACCCTTCTTTACAGAAAAAGCTAATAGAAAATGGAGAACATCAAGCACAGGAAAATGATCAAGACGTTCTTATTAACCTATTATGTAAGGTTTATGAGAAGATCGGAGCGAAGAAATGAAGAAGAAAAAGTTGTTGTTGATTTCTTCGATAGGGGGGCATTTAACGCAGTTGTTGCAGTTGGAGCCTCTTTTCACTCAGTACGATTATCATATTGTGACAGAGAAATCAGATATCACAAAAGACTTAAAGAATAAATATCCTATATCGTTTTTAGTATACGGAGCTCGCAACTATCCATTCCGATACATTTTTAAGTTTTCCTTCAATATAATTAAGTCACTATTTATCTTTCTGAGAGAACGACCAGATATCATTATAACGACGGGGGTCCATTCCTCTGTCCCTATGTGTTACATCGCAAAGTTATTCAGAAAGAAAGTTATATATATTGAAAGTTTTGCGAAATCTTCTTCGCCTACACTTTCTGGGCGTATGATTTACCCGATTGCGGATTTATTCATTGTTCAATGGGAATCTATGAAGAAAGTGTATCCGAAGGCAGTATATGGAGGGAGCATCTATTGATCTTTGTCGTTTTAGGCACTCATGAGCTACCATTTCTTAGGTTGATAAAAGAGGTAGAGCGATTGAAAGAAGCAGGTATTATCGATGAAGAAGTCATTGTGCAAAATGGAAACACCTCTTATGAAAGTGATGAGTTAACGCTTAAGCCATTTGTAACATACGAAGAAATGGACCACCTTTTCGAAGAAGCACGGATTATTATTACACATGCTGGAACTGGTTCAGTAACAACGGGTTTAAAGAAAGGGAAAAAAGTAATTGCTTCGGCTAGACTCAAAGAATTTGGGGAACACAATGATGATCACCAACTAGAATTAATTAATGTCTTTTTAGAACAGGGATATATATTAAACTGGGGGAAAGGTGAAGATCTGGAAGAAACCTTGAAAGAAGTGGAGTCATTCCAGCCTCGCCCTTTTCAGTCTGGAAAAAAACAGATGTTTCAACTAATTGAAGATTTCATCGATCAGTCGTAAGATCTTCTTTTAAATAAAAGTCGAATGAAATATGATATTCTTGGGTAAGATGTTTCGAATAAAGGAGTTGATGGAGTTGAAAGTACGTAAAGCAATTATTCCTGCAGCGGGGCTTGGAACACGCTTCCTGCCTGCAACAAAAGCTCAACCTAAGGAAATGCTTCCCATCGTTGACAAGCCGACCATCCAGTATATTGTGGAGGAAGCAGTCGCCTCGGGAATTGAAGACATCATTATTGTCTCAGGCCGAGGAAAAAGAGCGATTGAAGATCACTTTGACAAATCCTATGAACTTGAAGAAAAACTTATTGAAAAAGAAAAATATGAAATATTAGAGGAAGTTCAAAACATATCAAACCTAGCTAATATTCACTATATCCGTCAAAAAGAGCCAAAAGGCCTGGGTCATGCCATTTCATGTGCCAGTCGGTTTATTGGAAACGAGCCCTTTGCTATTCTATTAGGCGATGATATCGTGCAATCAGAAGTGCCTTGCTTAAAGCAATTGATGGAAGTGTATGAGCAGGAGGAATGTTCCGTTGTTGGAGTACAGGAAGTACCTGCTGACCTGGTTTCCAGCTATGGAGTGGTAGCGCCGCGTACAGGTGCGAATCCATCAGAAGATCAAATTGAAATTGAAGACTTGGTAGAGAAACCAGCTAAAGAGGAAGCACCTTCGAATTTGGCGATCATGGGCCGATACGTGCTAACACCAAACATATTTGATATACTTGAAAATTTATCTCCAGGACGCGGAAACGAAATTCAATTAACGGATGCAATCAAACAATTAAATTCATCTGAGAGAGTTTTAGCTTACAATTTTAAGGGACATCGCTATGATATCGGAAATAAACTAGGATTTATTGATGCAACCCTTGATTTTGCATTGAATCGTGACGACTTAAGGGATGATGTTCGCCAACTATTAAAAGAAAAATGGACACAAATAGACCAATAAAGTAAGGTGAAACTAATGAAAATTTCTGTTATTGGAACGGGATACGTTGGACTTGTTACAGGTGTTTGCTTGTCAGAAGTAGGTCATGATGTGACATGTGTGGATATTGATGAAAAGAAGGTTCAAAATATGCGTAAAGGAATTTCTCCCATTTTTGAACCGGGTCTAGATGAGTTGATGACTAAAAATATAAACGAACAACGTCTTTCCTTCACAAGTGATTACCAGGAAGCCATGGTAGATAAGGAAATTGTATTTATCGCTGTAGGCACACCACAGTCGAAGGATGGGTCTGCTGAACTTACTTATTTGAAAAAAGCGTGTAAGAGTATTGCCGCACATATGACCGACGACTTGATTGTAATAACAAAAAGTACGGTACCTGTAGGAACGAACGAATATGTTAAAGAGCTCATCGATAAGAATAAGACAAATTCATACAAAGTGAGTGTCGTTTCCAATCCGGAATTTCTTAGAGAAGGATCGGCTATCCATGACACATACCATGGCGACCGTATCGTTATAGGTTCAGAAGAACAAGAAGCTTTAGATTGTGTCAAAGAAGTCTATGCTTCCTTCACAGTTCCGATTTTAGAAACCGACTTGCGAAGTGCTGAAATGATTAAATATGCATCCAATGCCTTCTTAGCTACAAAAATCAGCTTCATTAATGAGTTGGGAAATTTATGTGAACGCTTAGGCGCTAACATTGAAAATGTAGCAAAAGGTATGGGAATGGACAAGCGCATTGGTGATAAGTTTTTGAACGCTGGTGTTGGATATGGCGGCTCCTGTTTTCCTAAAGATACAAATGCTTTAGTATCGATTGGAAACAGTGTCGGCTATTATATGTCGATCGTTGATAGTGTGATTGAAACGAATGAAAAACAGCAGCGCATCATCATTGATAAAATTAAAGAATTTTATCCCGACTTATCCAATAAAAAAGTTGCTGTCTTAGGTCTTGCTTTCAAACCAAATACAGATGACATGCGTGATGCGCCTTCGATTAAAGTGATTCGAGAATTGGTAGATAATGAGGCGGAAGTTTATGCGTACGATCCGATTGCTAAAGAAAATGCGAAGATTTTTCTACCTGGAGGAACGATCTATAAAGATTCGATCGATGAAACCATTGAAGATAAAGACTTTGCCATTATCATGACAGATTGGCAGGATATTAAAGAATATCCGTTAGACCAGTTAAAGAATAAATTAAAGAACCCTACCCTCTTTGATGGGCGTAATTGTTTTAATTTACAAAAAGTAGAGGAAATTGGTCTTGAGTACCACTCGATTGGTAGACCTTCTATTGGGATAACAAACAATAATTGATAGAAAAATCCCCTTATGACAAGTCATCTGAAAAGTTCACTTATAGTAACGGTATCAACACATTAAAAATGTAATGTAAATGACCATCAATTCGTATGCGAATTGATGGTCATTTTTTGTTGGTATCATGGAATTTATGGTTTAAAAATCGGAGCCTCTACCCGTGTGGAGGATGACAAGCAAAATGCCAAAGACTTTTTTTACAAATTCTCTATCATTGATATGATTTCTTTAACAGCTTGATTTGACTCACTTTTCTTCTTCCAAATGATTCCTTTAAGATGATTCTGCACATGAGTTCGTTCCTTGTTAAGTCGGGACACTTCTTGTATGATTTCCTCTTCTTGCCAAAACTCATCATTTACATGGACGAGTACGTTTTGATCTAAGAGATTAGCGAACGCATCAATCTTGGGGTCATAAGAAATTGCAATAAAGGGTGTAGTTGAGATCGCTGAAAAAATTAGCGAGTGAAGTCGCATCCCGATAAGAAGCTTGGAGTTGGCAATTGTGTCTATTTTCTCTTGAATGGACAAATGATGAGGAAGAACCTCGGCAGACTCCTCCATTAAAGAGCGAATGTCTTCGGAACATTGGGCATCGTTCTCCCCGTGCATGGGAATAAAAACAATCTGATAACCACCAGGTCGAACTAATCGATCAAGAGCATGAGCTATTTTCTCTTTGTATGGCTGTTGTGACGGCCAATCCCTTACGCTTACCATAATAATAGAGTTGTTATTTTGTGTGTAGCTGGACGTAGTAGGGGAGTAGTCTAATCCCATGACACTGTCTGGGACGACGGTTATTTCTTTCTTTACACCAATTTCTGTTAGTAATTGTTTAGATTCTTCGTCTCTAACTGTAAGGTAATCTACTTTATTCAACGTCACTTTAGTAAGTTTTTTTGCGATTCTTCCTGTGATGGGCCCCATTCCTTGAGAATAGACGAAAACGGGTCTCCGAAGAAATTTGGCAATTCTCATGACACCAGTGTAGTAGATAATTGATTTAATGCCCGTTACATCTTGCAGTAAGCTACCTCCACCAGTAATTAATCCATCTGATTGTTTGATAGCTTGAATGACTTCTTTTACATTCCATCGGTTGACGGCCTGAACTTGATAAGTATTTCTAGTATGTGTGACGTCATTTGATAAAACTGTAATGTCAATGCTGGCATCGTGCGCTCTTAATTGCTGGATCAATGAGTATAAGATAGCTTCGTCCCCTGTATTGTGAAAACCATAATATCCAGATAAAATCACTTTCATATTATTACCTCACTTTATCTTTTCAACCAATCACCTATCACAGGTAAGTTACTTAAACTTTGTTTATTGACTACTTTCATTAAGAAAAGTTGGCAGAAATAAAATAGCCCACCCAATGTGATAACGATGAGTAAATAGAGCATATTTTCTACGCGTGACCAATTTTCGAATGTAAACCATAAGGCAGGAATTGCTATAACGATTCCCATATTTAATGCAGATAGTACGATCTTTGGTAATTCACGAGGAAAAAGGTTGTAATTGAACTTTTTATAAATAAATATCGTATTTATTACTACTATCATGATATAAACGAACAGGGTGGATAAAGCTGCTCCAGTAATTCCGTAATAATGAATCATAATAATATTAATGAAAGCTTTAAGAATTACGCTGCCTATTACTATGAGAGCAGCGGTTTTCGTAAGATTCATTCCCTGTAAGATCCCTGTCCCCACTATTGCTAGTGAAGTAAACACTGAACTAAATCCAATGATCCCTAGCATAGTACTTCCTTCTAAATTAGTGAATAAAGTAATGTTTAAAGGGAGTGTTAAAGCGAGTAAGCCAAAAGCAGCAGGCCAAGAAATAAGGTGACTAAGATGGTTGGTTTTTTCAATTAACTGTCTTGTCTGATCATATTTTTTTTCGGTTAATTTTTTGGTCATTAGCGGAATAAGTGGGAGTACAACTGAGGTAGCAAATACGGTAGCAATTTGTACTAAAGCAAGACCTCTCCCATAAATTCCATACAAATAAGTAACATTATTTGTACCGTCGCTCTGAGAGTGAAGAGCATAGGGGATAGTTAATGAGTCGATAGCATTTAATAAAGCCATCGTAATCGTACCAATCGCTATAGGGATAGATACCTTTAATATTGTTTTGCTCCATGAGAGAAATGTCTTGTAAGAGAAGTGTTTCAGGCTAGCCTCTGATCCGACTTTATTTTTATAGAGGAGTAATAAATAAACTAACGACACTAGAACCCCTACAATAGAACCCAACATAACCCCTGCCGCTACAACTTCGTTAGAATAACCTCTAGATACGAAATAAATCGCACTGATTAAAATAAGACCGACTCGTATCAATTGCTCAAGAACTTGAGAAATTGCAGTTGGCCTCATATCCTCAAAACCTTGAAAATAGCCACGGTACACTGCCATAAATGGGGCAACTAACAAAGTTGTGGATACCACAATTAACGCAGGACGTGTAGAGGGATCACCGAGTACAGTAGAAATTGATTCAGAAAAAGCGTAGAGCAAAGTGAAGCTTATAACCCCAAATAATAATGCTAAGATACTAGCCGTACGTTTGATTTGAAAGATGGCTACATCATCTTTTTGCGTTCTAGCTTCAGCGATCAACTTAGAGATAGCAATAGGAATTCCAGCTACAGACAATATTAAAGCTACCATATAAATAGGGTATACCAGTGTGAAAATACCAAGCACTTCATCTCCGGCAATATTTTGTAAGGGTATTCTAAAAATGCTACCCAATACTTTTGATAAAAGGGTAGCAAAAGATAAAATTAATGTGCTTTTCACAAAAGTAGAGCGTTTCATGAGGAACCTTTCACTTTTTGCTTGATGACATGAAAGGTGAATTGGGGAAGAGCTAACATTCTTCTCCAACGGCTAGGTTGTTTTAATAAACGATAGAGCCACTCAAGGTTCCTGTTCTGCCAACTAAGAGGGGCACGCTTTACATTTCCTGAAATTACATCAAAACTTCCACCCACACAAATAAAAACACCCTTTTGAAAGTGATCGATATTTTGTGAAATCCACTGTTCTTGTTTTGGGGCACCTAAAGCTACAAATACAACGTCAGGGCTGGATTGATTAATCTCTTCAACAATATTGTTATTATTCCAGTCAAAGTATCCGTTATGATGACCAACAATTTTTACCGAAGGGTACTCGGTTTCTATATTTTCTTTTGTGTACTCTAATGTTTCTTGATCAGCACCTAGCAAGTAAATTTTATATTGGTGGTAGTTTGATAGTTGAAGCAAATCCATCATGACATCATACCCTGTTACTCTCTCATGAAGTGGATTATTAAGTATGTGTGATGCCTTCACTATTCCTATACCATCTGCGGTTATATATGTAGCACGAAGTAGATCTTGTTTATAATCTATTTCGCGGTTCGCTCGCATAACGATTTCAGGATTTGCGGTAATAACAAATGACTTTTCCGCACTTTGTATTTGTTGATTTAAGTTATTCACCAATTTGTGGTGATTGATAATAGAAAATGGAATTCCTAAAATGATTACGTGCTTCATATTGTGATGTGACTCCTTTAATATACACATTCATACCTCTACATAATATAACATAAAAAGGTGGCAACATATAGATGTTGCCACCTTTTTTCAACATAATAGGACTTATTTAGCGGTTGGTAGTTTCTCTAAACTTGTACCGTATGGTGAATATCCGTGACTGTAAATAAAGGATTCTTTATAATCATCATCCAATATATTTTTAGGGATGACCTCGTACCAAGTTCCATTTGCTTCGATGGTATCGAGTATTTCTACCGTCACAGTTTCTTTTGGCAGTTGATAAAGAGGAGCCTTATTTGTATTAGCTTCAGGACGGACGTTTACGTTAGTTGTCACGGTCTTTGCTAAATCATTTCTCGCATTTTCCTCTTTGCTGTCGTATTTTTTACTTAAATATTGATCTGCACGATACATGTGTCCAGCAATCTTTTGTCCCCAGTAAGCATCAGATGCATATTTTACATTCATACCAGAGCTCTTGTTTCCGAGGTGGGCTCCGAAGTGATGAGGACCATTACTGGCAAAGTAGCCAGGTCCAATGAAATCTTCCGCAGCCCCAAGAATGCCACTTTCTAAATCATCAAATTCTTCTGCGTTTTCGTAAGGGTTGCTATCTACAGCACCAATACCAAATAAATTATTTTTATCTTTTGCTATCTTACTCTGTCCCCAGTTACTTTCATGAATGGCGTGAGCAAGTAAATAAAGCGCGTTCGTTCCATGTTCTTCTTCTGCTTTCTTAAACGATTCCCCAGTTCCAATCAGAGGACTGTCCGACTCTACAAATTCTACATATTGATCAAGTTGTTCAGCTGTATAGTCTGTTTTACTATACAGAGGCATCCGATTGAAGTACTGGTAAGCTTCACCAACTTCTTCATCATCCTCGTTGTAAAAGGTATTTCCGTTCCAACTGTAATATTCTTCTCCTTCTTTCATAAAGTCAGGAGCTGCTCCGTATGTGTACCCTGTTGATATTCCGCTAATAGAATTATTGATTTTATGAACAAGGTCCCCGTCTTCCACCTCATAATGGGAACGATCCTCAATCATATGTGTTGGTGTGAGATTTACTTTATCTGGATCCACAAATCCAGTTGTGTCCGCTAATTTGATTTTAACCCAATCCTCATCTATCTCAAGCAGTTCCATTTCAACCCCAGAAGTGACATATGTTGAATCAGTAGCTAATGACTCAGATTTATAGAGAATTGTAAATTTATTAGAAATCGCTATTCCTTCATTAATCCAAACAACGTTGTTTCCTTCAAGGACTACGTCATTACCAGTAGTACGACTAACAGCTTCATCATAAGTTTTAAATTCTCCTTTAGTGTCATGATCGGCATTAGCATCAAGAGATACTACAGAGAAATTTAAATTTTCTGAAGGGTTCAATTGATCAAGGAGCCTAGTGATAACTGCTGCGGTTTCCCCGCGGGATGTTTTGTCATCAGGAGCAAATTTCACACTGTCATCACTTAATTTCTTTCCGTTAATAATACGTAAGTACGTTAAACGTTCAACAGCTTCTTTTGCATAATCGTCTATTTGATCATTATCCGTGAAATCTAAAGGCAATCTTTCACTTACAAGCCCTTCGGAATCAGCTGTATTTGCCATCATTACAGCCATGTCTTGACGAGAGATAACATCATTTGGCTTGAAATCTCCACTAGGAAAACCATTGATTATGCCTTGGTTATAGGCAGGTAAAACGTATTTGTGAAACCAATCATTTGAGTTTACATCGTTGAATTCCTTGTCTGGGTATTGATCCTCTTTTAATTCAATATCCAATGCTCGTACTAAAAATGCAGTAAACTCAGCACGCGTAACGGAGTTTTTTGGTTTATATGTACCATCGTCATATCCTTCCATAATCTCTTTCTCAATCAAAGATTTCATTTCCTCTTCGAAATCAGTACCTGTTATGTCATCTTCTGCTGAAGCAACAGGGGTGAAAAGTGAAAATATGAGCGAAAAGCCAAGCAAGGTTAACATTATATTCTTCATTTCCGTATCCATCCTCCTATAGTTTTATAGATTCATTTAATAATCTATCAAAAAATCATATAAAAGAATAGGTATGAAAAATTAGATTGAAAGAGAAGAAAGATCTAAGACTAGAAGAAATTTCCCGTATTCACAAGCTACATAGGTAAAACCTAAAAAGCTAATATAAGGGGGTGGTATAGTAAAATGAGTCTTTCGTAGGGTAATAAATTGACTTCTTTTGACGATATAATAGATAACTATGAAAAGCTTTATACAAAATATTACAAGGGATGATTAAATTGCTAGCTATATATAATACGTTCTTTGTTGAGAAAAGGGGAGTGGTCTAAACATTTATAAGTTTATTAAATTGAAGTAGACTTTGTCGTAACGCTTTTTGGTAAAAATAAAAAAGGAGCACGAAAAAATATGTCTAAAAAATTACTAAGTTTGTTGTTTGCCCTTTTTGTTATATCATTTGGCTTTTTTGATACCGAACAACATGTTTCGGCTAATTCTATTAATGATATTCCTTCAAAGTATGAAAATGAAATAAATTACTTAATTCAGAAAGAAATAGTTGAGGGGTTTCCTGATAACACTTTCAAACCTAAGAACGATGTTTCACGTGAAGAAGCAGCTACAATGATCGGTCGGTCATTAGGATATAATGATGAAAAGCAAGATACGACATTTTCTGACGTACCTTCTAGTTCATACGCTTCTGGCTACATAGCTTCAGCAACCCAGAATAATATCATTACGGGATATCCTGAAGGAGTATTCAAACCAAAGCAAACGATCACTAGGGGAGAAATGGCTGTCATGATATCCAAGTCCTTTAACCTTCAAAAGGAAAGTGACCAATCATTTTCTGATGTATCTAAAAGCCACAAATACTTTGAATATATTAAGGAAGTTGCATCTTCTGGTGTAGCTGCAGGATATCCAGATGGGGGCTTCAAGCCAAATAAAGAGATAACGAGAGAAGAGTTTTCACTATTTGTAGCACGTAGCCTCAATTCAGAGTACCGTGTGCAACAAGAAAGTTCAGAAGATGCGGGAAATTCAGAAGTTATTGATGAACAAGTTGTTACAGCTGACTACCTTAACGTGCGTAAAGGTCCAAGCACAAATTACGGAATTGTCGGCTCATTATCCACAGGAAGTGCCGTTTCTGTTTATGAAGAAAATGGTAACTGGGCATACATTTCTAAAGGTAATGTAAAGGGATGGGTTTCTCAATCCTACCTTATTGATAAACCTCAATCCTCTCATATTATTGCTCTTGACCCAGGGCATGGTGGTTCGGATCCAGGTGCAAGTGCAAATGGATTAATTGAAAAGAATGTAGTACTTGATGTCAGTTTAACCGCTCGAGAATACTTAGAGGATGCAGGTATAGATGTTGCCATGACGAGGCAGACCGACTGGTATCCATCATTAGACGGACGAGTTAAAATTGCTCAAGATAAAAAGGCAGATGCTTTTGTAAGTGTTCACGCAAATGCTTTCGGAGAATCGGCTAATGGAGTGGAAACTTTTTACTCTGCTTCAGGTTTATCGGATCGTGCCTATCGTAGTATGAAATTAGCAGAGTTCATTAATGATCGTTTATATAAAGAAATGGATATGACTGATCGTGGAGTAAAAGAGGCTGGTTTCCGAGTGATCAAGGCGAACCCATTGCCTTCTGTACTTACTGAGATTGGTTTTCTGACCAACGATGAAGATGTAAAGAAATTAAAAACAGATCATTATCGTGAAGCAGCAGCGAGAGCAATAGCTTTAGGTGTTGTCGATTATTATAACTGGAAAGAGGAATAAAGCTAATTAGAGGCGGACATTTGTTCGCTTCTTTTGTAATGATTTAAAGGGGTGGTCCATTTGGTGAGGATCTTTGTAATTGTAATTATTGGTTTATTCTTAGCAGGTAGTTCAAATAACGTATTAGCAGACGAACTACCGAGTGATAACCAACGAGTGATTATAGGATTTAAAGAAGAGATAGATGAAAATATGTTAGAAGAGCGAACGTATGAGATTCATCATACTTTTGAAAAACTTGATGCCGTATCTGCAACGGTGCCGATCTCTTCTCTAAATGAACTTAAGCAACACCCAAAAGTAAAGTCGGTAGAAGATGAGCAAAAAGTTAGTACTGAGACGCAAAAAGTTGACTGGGGTTATGAATCTACCATGGTAGAGCGTTCTACTGAATGGGGATTGACCGGCGAAGGCATTAAGGTAGCTGTTATTGATACTGGCATTGATACAGACCATCCGGATTTAGATGTTGTTGGTGGAGAAAACTTTGTTGAAGACGTGAACAGTTATGATGATGATAATGGTCACGGAACTCATGTTGCTGGAGTAATAGCAGCCAAAGACAATGAGAAAGGCGTTTTAGGTGTAGCTCCCGATGTTGACCTTTATGGTGTTAAATCCCTTGACGACGAAGGGGAAGGATGGGAAGCGCAAATCATTGCGGGTATTTACTGGGCAATCGATCAGGAAATGGATGTCATTAACTTAAGTCTGACCTCCTGTAATACATCAAACACTATGAAAATGGTATTAGAAGAAGCAGAAGCTGAAGGTATTTCAGTGGTTGCTGCCTCTGGTAATAAAATAACTTGTGACGGAGAATATTTAGAGGATGTTATGTATCCAGCTCGTTATAACAGTGTAATCAGTGTAGGTGCCATCGATGACAACAATGAAACGACGTTGTTCTCTTATGGAGGCGATTCGTTAGATTTTGTTGCTCCTGGGGAAAGTATAAATAGTACATATATTCAAACGGAATCTAATGATAGTGGTTACGAAACACTCAATGGTACATCAATGGCAGCCCCATACGTATCAGGGTTAGCCGTACTATATAAACAAGCATTTCCTCATTTTGATGCAAATCAAATAAAAGAAATGTTAATTGAACACTCACTAGACCTAGGTGAAAAAGGAAAAGATTTTGAATATGGGCATGGATTGACTCAGTCCTTAGAGTTTCCGTTTGTAGATATCCAAAAGGAAGAATGGTTTCAATCATATGTAAATAAACTCTATGTAGATAAAGTAATAAAAGGGTTTGAAGATGGCGAATTCCGTCCAGATAATAAAATTTCCCGTGAAGAAGCAGTCACTATGGTAGGACGCGCTCTAGAGTTAGAAGATGCACAAACGACAAACAACCCCTTTCCAGATGTTGATTCGGATGCTTACAGTGCCGGTTATATTGCCTCTGCGAGTGAGTTAGGAATTGTTGAAGGATTACCTAATGGAGAATTTCAGCCGAAGAAGTCGATCAGGCGAGGAGACATTGCCCTAATTATAAAACGAGCATTTGAACTTACTCAGGAATCGGGTGGCCCGACTTTTTCAGATGTTGAAGATCATTACTATGCTAGAGAAGCTATAGAAGCTTTATCAACAAGAGAAATTATAAAAGGGTATCCGGATGGAACATTCAAACCATACTCCTATGTTACACGAGCAGAATTCTCATCATTACTAGCAAAATCCCAAGATCCATCTTTTCGATAATATTTTAATAGAAGAAGAATGGTGTCAGGGATATGGCTGTTGTACGTTGAACTCTCACCTTGTTCACTTTCCCTGCAGTAGTCTCCTTGTTTTCATCCCCATTACAATAAGGAAGTTAACAGAACCGGCAAAGGAGGAAAGTCGTGCATGTACCTTTTCTCTATAGAGAAATCAATAATTTTTGTAACAAAAATTAACAACAAGATATAACACAGCCTAATAGAAAAGACGCTTCCCTTTACAGAAGCGTCTTTTCTATATCATTAGATGTGAATCTTTATCTCTATATAATGTTACATGAAAAATTCTGATAGATTTCAGTTATGTTTCAAAAGGGAGTTCAAAAAATCCTATAAAAACATTTAAATCCTAAAAAATCTGCCGATATACTAATTATAGAGTTTAATCGACATAGATTTCGCAATAGTCTATTACGTTTAGCTTGAAATCATATTGAAATAATGTATTATGGTATTTGAAGCAAATTAATCCATTTCACATAAATCATTCCATTTTTGCGGGATGTTGAGAAACATACATAATAAAGACAGTCATCGTTATCGTGTATTTGGGTTTAATGCTCTAGTAAATCTACTAATCTTTGAAAAGTGAGCTTTTATAGTTCTGACTTAATACATAGGATTAGTTGAAAATTATACCAATCAGGAGGAATTTTGTACTATGGGTTATCAACCAAAGTCAAATCGTAAATTTTATGCAGGAGCTTTATCTGCTGCAATGGTAGCATCAGCCGTAGCACCAGCTGCCGTATCTGCACAACATGACCAATTTCAAGATGTGGATGGTGAAGATTACTACGCGGATGCTATTCATGCTTTATCTGAACAAGGAGTTCTTCAAGGGGACGATAACGGGGACTTCAATCCAGAAGCTGACATTGAGCGTTCTGAAGCCGCAGAAGTTCTAAGAAAAGCTCTAGATTATCCAACAACTGGAAGCGAAGATTATCCTGACGTTAGCGAAGGCGACTGGTTCTATGAGGCTGTTGTTGGCGTTACTGATGCAGGAGTTTTCGGTGGAGATGACCACGGAAACTTTAATCCAGAAGCTTCCCTATCTCGTGAAGAAGCAGCTAAAATTCTTGTAGAAGCTTATGGTCTTGAAGGCGACGGAGAAAGCAGTTCATTCACTGACGTTAACGCCGACAGATGGTCTGCAGAGTATATTGCTATTGCAGAACAAAATGGCGTTGTTGAAGGTCAAGGTGATAATGAATTTGCACCACAAGAAAACATTAAGCGCGGAGATTTCGCATTAATGGTTACTCGTGCAATGAACCCTGATTCTGAAGAAGTAGCTGTTGAGAGTGTAAGTGCGATTGACGCTACTACTCTTGAAGTAACTTTCGACAATGAAGAAACTGTTGAAGTTAAACTTGACGAAGCGCTTGTAGATGGCGAAAACGAAGTTACTTTCACAGTTGACGGTGTTGAGTACACTGAAACTGTTGAATTTGAAGCACCTGCCGTAGAACTTAGCTCAGTAGAAGCAACTGGTGTGAAAACTGTCGATGTTAAATTCAACCAAGCAGTAGATACTGAAGAAGCAACAGTTCAAATTAAACGTGGAGCTGCAATTTATGGTTCTGACGTGGAGTGGAATGAAGAAGGAACAGTCGCTACAGTAACAACTGTAGTAGAGTTACCTGAAGATGATTATACAGCGGTAGTTTCTGGTCTTGGTGAAGAAGATCTAACAACTGATTTCTCTGTTGAAGCAGAGGCAGCTAACGCTGTACAAGTTACAGCTGCAACTGTTGATGATGAAGCTTCAGCAGCACAAGTACCTTTTGTAGTTGAAAACCAGTATGGTGAAGATATGGAAGTACTTGCTACTGATTCTAATCTTAATGTTTCCGCTTATAACGTTACACAAGATGCAGACGTAACGGGTGACATCGCTACTCCTGCTGAGGACTATTTTGAACTAGATACTTCTTCTACGGATGCTTACGAAATTGGTGATGAAGTTAGGTTTACAGTTACCTACAAAGGTCTAACAACCCAGTCTAATGTTTTAGTTGCTGATGCTTCTTCTGCCGCTGATATTGAATTAGGGGACGTTGTTTTAGAAGAAGATGATAACCGATTAAACGTATCTGATGGTACTTTCAAACTTGATTATTCTCTTCTTGATCAATATGGTGAAAGTACTGACCTAAGCGCTACAGGTCAAACGTCATTACCAGCTACAATTGATGGTGTTCAATTTATCAGCTCTGATTCTTCAGTTATTAGTGATATTGCTGTAGTCGATGATGAAGACGGAAATGGAGAAATTGAATTTACTGTTGCAGGTGATGGTACTGCGACTATTACTGCTGTTGTGAATGAATCCGGAGCAGTAGCTACTACAGAAGTTACAGTTGAAGAAGATTCAACTCCGGAAGCAGTTTCTGTTTCCGCACCGACAAGCCTTGTTGCTTCTCAAGATGAGGCATTTAATCTTCCTGTTACAGTAACAGATCAATATGGTAATGTTCTTGAATCTGTGAATGGACTAAACGTTTCCTTTGATGATGCTACTCTAGAAAGCGAAGCTAATCTTACTTTGAATGAAGAAGATGGAGAGACATCATTAGCAGTAGATCTTTCAGGAGTTTCCGATGCCACTATCGATGAGACTACTAAAGCAACTGTTAATATCACAAATGGTGCAGGAGATGAACTAGGAACTGTATCCTTCAACATCGAACCTGAAGCAGAAGTACAAGATGTAGAAGCTGATGATTTGGCTACTCTATTCGAAGATGGTGCTACTCACACAGTAACTAATGATGACTTAACTGTCACTGACCAATACGGACGTTCTATTGAAGGTGCAATTAATGTAACTAGTGATGATACTAGTGTTGTTGATGTTGCCAGCGGTACTGATTTGACTGCTGTAGCAGAAGGCACAACTACATTAACTGTAGAAGTTGATGGAGTAACCGTAGACGTTCCTGTTGAAGTAATTACTTCAAGTGACGTAGAAAGCTATACACTAAATGAAATTGGCACAGTATACGCATCTGCAGGGGATGACTCTTATGATGTAGTGACTGAACTGAGCGGTGTAAACGCTGATGGAGACACAGTTAAACTTGCTTCTAGCACTCCTGACTTTATTACATCAAGTAACACTAATGTTGCTGATGTTGATAGTGATGTAGAAGTTGATGGTGTTGCTGAAGGCACAGCTACAATTTCTGCTTGGAAAGATGGAGAAGTTGTAGGAACAAGCACTGTTACAGTTTCTGAAGAAAAACCATCAGTAGCATCTGTAGACTTTGCTGATACTGTTGCATCAACTATTGCAGATCAGGGAACTGAAGACCTTTCTGGTGATGTAGAAGTCCTAGACCAATATGGTGTAGACCTTGTTGCCAATAATACTCTAGATGTAACAACTACTGGATTCTGGATGTCATCTGATGCTGATATCACTGTTACAGGCGGTACCGCTAATGATACTAATGCAGGTGAATCTGATGATACAACTATCACGTATATTACAAAGAATGGTCTAACAACTTCTACAGACCTAACAAACCCTGCTAACTAATTTAATTTCGTGTCTAACCCACAGCGCTGTAAAGCGCTAAAGGAAAAGCTCTGCGGAGAGAAATCTCTGCAGGGCTTTCTTTTTATATGTATTAATATAGGGGGGGTGACCCACTAGCCTTGCACGACTTGAAATATATGTAAATAGCTTTGAAATCATAGTTCTTTACT
>NZ_JBHSZV010000036.1:0-4028 GCF_042663045.1 Halobacillus seohaensis
CCTACCCTTGTAAAACCATTTCCAAATGTACATTACAGGTTAATTTGATGTCCTAAGTGGAACATTTCAATGGCAATAATTACACAGCCCCACGATTCTCACATATGAAGCTTCTGCTCACGTGAAGATGCTTCCGTTCTCCTCACAAAGCAAGAAGGTCCGGGAAATCGCAATGAACGAATCCCCCCCCGGCATAGGAGAATATGTCTTACCTATGCTATAGAATAGAGCATCACCACCCCACACGATCCTCACGTATGAAGCTTCTGCTCACGTGAAGATGTTTCCGTTCTCCTCGCGAAAGCAAGAAGGTCCGGGAAATTGCGAGACTCCTGTGGGATGAACATGATCAGTGAGATCCCGCAAGGCGTAGCCTGAGGAAGCTCACCACATGCCCACGGAAAGCGAGTGATTTCCCGGACCTTCTAACGCCATCCTTTGTAACGGAAACCACCGTATAAATCAGGACAATGATTAACAAATGTTTTGTTATTAGAGGCTGCAATTCACTATAAAATGGGGATGATAATTTCCAGTAAAGTGTGTCAGTTATTTTAGCAGAAACTGTTTCATTTTAAATGACGGTCACAAAAAACAACGCAGGGGTCGCATTGGGTTATCCCAACCAAGTATTCAATAGTACCTAAGAGACTATAAAACTAGGCTGCATTTTTTGCTTAGCCTAGTTTACAAAATCCTATTCACTCTTCATAATAGAAAACTTATAACTAGCCGCCCATCTATGTTCTTGTTTTACTCTGTTAATAAATTGTTTAGCTTCTTCATAGTTTGTAAATATTATTTCTTTATTATCTTTGGCAAATTCAATCGTGGTTTTTCTCTTGTTATATGCCATTATTTTATAGCTCATGATAACTTCCTTCCTCTCCCTATAGTTAATTACCACCGATAGGCAATGATAAAATAGTAGTTAAAACAATATTTCCACAAAAAAAAGCCGAAAAGGATTGTATCCTCTTCGGCTTATGTCTAGCTCTATTGTCTAGCTCATTTCCACCTTACGATTTCTTCGGTTTTAAAATAATAATGATGTGACTCTTATCTAAATCAAAATCCCAATCTACAAAAGTGTCAATAACCGGTGTCCCTAGAATTGTTTCAATAACTTTAGCGTCCAACATCCTTTTCTCAAGGCGTCTCTTGCTCAGACGAAGAGACTCTCGAAATCCTGAACGAATCAGTTCTTTTTCAATTTCTACAAGAATGCCCATGCGTTCAATGATAAGCGTTCTTGAATTCAGATAAAGCGAGTCGACTAGTTCTGGAACTTTTTCCGCTTGTTCACTTACCTTAATAATTTCATCTTGAATCTCGAGTTTATGTGGATAATCAGGAAATTCAGAGTGCTCTTTTACCTCCTGATCCTCTTTCATTACCCCAACTAATATTCCAGTACGATTCGAAAGCGACCAATCATAGTAAATATTTTCGACATGAATATCAGCTGTTACTCGTAAAGTGGCTTTAATTTCAGGAAGTAACTCTTTCATAAGAAGATCCCGGTTTTCTTCTATTTTCATAAAATTTCTCTGGCCTATTAAGACCTTTTCCATTGGTGCTAAAAATTCACTAAGATAAATCGTTATGAACGGATGTTTAATTGAAACGTAAACAGAAGAAGGTCCCTTTCCAAAATTATCTCTAAACAACCTTCCTGTATAACTTGCTACCTCTGCTTGAACTGATTTTTCTTCCATAGATTTCATTCCTTTTTGAAACGGCGAAGTGACCGTCACGTAGTATTCATGACCTTTGTTCCACTAATCTATAGAATTAAAACTTGGTTAATACTCTACTATTTTAAAGACGCATGTAGTTCCTCACATAGAATCGTATTGGCCATACAAAATTTAGTCATTTCTTGGATCTCTGAATCCTTCAATTCTGCTAACTCGTTAACACAATTCCGACATATCCTAACACATTCCTCCGTTATTTCTTCAGCGATTGGTGAACCATCTTCTATAACATCTTTTGCATGTTGATAAGCTTTCATACTTTTTTTTGCAAAATGTATGGCTCTTAGTAATTGTAAAGACTTCGATTGGTTTTTTTCATTCATCTGCTTCATTTTCAGTTGATCCTCCAAATTTTCCCATTAAAAAAAGCCAAAAAAGATTTAGGATCTTTTTTGGCTAACGTCTAGCTCTATAGTCTAGCACATTTCTACCAATTAATATTTTGTTATTAGTATTCATTTCAACTGCTTTATTATATAGAGAAAGTATTATGCCTTTCTCCTATCAAGTATTCTAACCCGATCTTCCTTTTATGAAAAGGGGTAAATGTGAAAAAATGAGAATTCTGTTCATTTAAGCCTTTCTTAAAGCCCGACGTTCTGCATAAGAGACACAATTAAAGCATACGGGTACCTTGTTCCCTAGGTCATCCAAATAGTAACTCGGCTTTTGGGCTTTCTTTTTACAAATAAAACATTGTTGTTGTTGAAACAACTTTTTTATAAAATTCGCCATAGAATTCATCCTTTAAAAATGATCTTCAAGAATTGTAAATGGTATTTAAATAATGAATCAAGTTAAAAAACTTCTAACTTCCTAGGAAATGCCTAACTAGGTATGATGCTAACTTCCTTTATTTTGATGAACTCTAAAAATATGAAGAAAGGAATAGATGAGCCCACACCTTCTAGATTTGGATTAAAGCATGACACGCTCATCCTCTATCCCCTGTCAGCTTACCTACTCTTGATCTAGTTGAGTTTTTTTCTTTCTTCTAATAATCCAAAATACTATTCCACAGATAACAGCTAAAGGCACAAGCACTGGTAAATTACCTACAAAAAAGACAAATAGCCCTGAGAACGTTGAGATGATGAAGTTAATACTCTTTAAAAATTGCTGTTTTGTTTGCTCCCAAGTATTTAAATCTTCGCCAGCAATGCGTACATTGTTTTCTTGAATACTGATGGTGACCGTGGCTAATTCCGTTTTATTTTCTAAGTAATTCATTCTTCCTTGTACTTCTTCGATTTCATCTTGAACAGTTGCCAAATCATTGGAAATCTTTAATAGATCCTCTGTTTTTTCTGCTTGTTCCATAAATGAAAGTAAACGTTCTTCTACTACTTTTTTAGATTCCATACGTGACTCAAGATCCACGAATTCCTCTGTTACATCTTGACCTGAAACAGAGCTATCAAGAACTTTGCTGCTGTCTTCTTCTACAAGATCAATAAATTCTCGAAACTCTCCTTGAGGGATTCTAGCAGTGATTTGACCGCTAGTCGAACCATCTTCTCTGGATCCTGACATATGGGACTCTACAATGTAGCCATTACGCTCGGCTACCTGAGTCTGAATATCATTAATCGTTGTTTGAAAATCTTTAACTTCAATTTGTAAATTAGCATTATAAATCACTTTACGATCTGAGCGACTAGCCTCATCTAAGTTCGCTTCGGAATCCTCATTTTGAGAAGCAGACTTTTCCGACTCGTTTGGTGCGCCAGCGAATTCACTGCTTTCTTGTTCGGCGACCGCACCTTCTTCAGAACTGGTTTCGGCTTGATCATTTGATTCACTAGTTTCTGAATCACTGCTACAAGCGGTTGCCATCAAGAAGAAACTTAATACAAATATCATTGCCCACAATTTCCTCATAGTAATTGACCCCCGATCTGCTCCAACCTTAAGCTGGAACATTTTTTCTCATTAGATTAGACGATAGTTATTGAAAAAAGTTACTAATAACTTTAATAAGCTGAAATTTTTATAATTAAGCCTAACCTCTGAAAAATTGAGCCAAAAAGCCGATTTGCTAGATATACGGTCGAAATTTTCCGAGGCACTGAAAACTGATAAATTTAAGAAGATTAATAAGAACCTAGTTGTTGCTCATGCCACCGCAGCCTGAATACACTTTCCGCGGGGATGGGGGAGGCCACTGAAAAAGTCCGGTAAATTTTAAGAAAAGCAAATCCCTGAAAATTCTATCCCCATTTTCAGTTTATAAATTAGGGGTAAATTGGACTTAATCCTCCACTTTGA
>NZ_JBHSZV010000037.1:0-83503 GCF_042663045.1 Halobacillus seohaensis
GTGTTACTCACCCGTCCGCCGCTCATTCCACAAGTTTCATCCCCGAAGGGAATCCACTTGCTTCTTGCGCTCGACTTGCATGTATTAGGCACGCCGCCAGCGTTCGTCCTGAGCCAGGATCAAACTCTCCATAAAAGTTGAGAATGAATTGCTCATTTGCACATCAAGTGTGCTTGTTTTACTTCCTTCTATATAATAGAAAGAATAATTGACGTACTGGTTGGTTCGTTCAGTTTTCAAAGATCAATTGGTTTGCCGCTTCAAAACAGCGACTAAATAAATATACCATGTTGTGAGTTTTAAGTCAACAACTTTTTCATGGTGTTTTTCTGTTGCTGTATTGCCTTGCGCCGCTCTCTTAATGCGACAAATAATACTATACCACGCAGGAAAAACCTTTGCAACACTTTTTAGTAAATCTCTTAAACTATTAATTAAAGGCAGAAAAAAAGACTGAGTTGTTGCCACTCAGTCCTTCTTTTACAATATCCAAACATGAATAGCTATTAACGATAAAACTCCCGGGACCCCTAATACAGCAGAGGCTGCTGCTGTAAATCCATTAATGGGGATATGAAGACCAAATTGAGCTCCAAATAAATTCACAAAAAACAATAATACCACGGCAATGACTACTCTCATCAAAGCTCGTCCTATCCATTTAATTGGGGAAGCTGGCATTCCTACTACTAACAATAACGGGATAGCTAAACCTAATAGTAGAATGACTAAAACCGGATCCATAAATAACCCCCTGTGTCGTTTACCTTTTATTAGTACAAGTTATGTTACTCGACACAGGGATAGTACATCTATTTAGAAAAAGCAGTAATATTACGGTGTCTTGCCTCCCGTAACAAGTAGAAGTATTTAGCTTTTGCTACAGATAAATCAAGTAACCCCTCTTCACTTGGTTCAATACTATGCTCCATAATATTCTCAAGTGTTTCCCATTCACTCTTCATTCGTTTTATATCAGCCAATAACCGTTGATCCATTGCTTTCTTTTTAGACCTTTTCGTTGTTAACACGTTCATCCACCCTTTGCTTCCCGCATAAACGGCAGTAAGATCTTCATACTTCAAGAATTTGAGTGAAAACAAGAAAGGAAGGTGCGTTTACGCCTGTAATGTTCGATTGGTTTAACTAGTTACCGAAAAAGGGCGTTCCTTACTGACATTTCACTTTATAAGTCCCTTCGACCTTCAAGAGCTTTAGATAAGGTTACTTCATCTGCATATTCCAAGTCTCCGCCAACAGGAAGTCCGTGCGCAATCCTCGTCATTCGTACACCAGACGGTTTTACCAACCGTGAGATATACATTGCCGTAGCTTCTCCCTCAATATTCGGATTTGTAGCTAAAATTAATTCCTCTACGCCTTCATCTTTCAAGCGATTAATTAAGCTTGGAACATTAATATCCTCAGGTCCAATTCCATCCATAGGAGAGATTGCACCATGTAATACATGGTACTTACCATGAAACTCCTTCATCTTTTCCATCGCAATGACGTCCTTAGGGTCTTGAACCACACAAATGATCGTTTTGTCCCTCGATTCATCCTGGCAAATAGAGCAAGGATCCTGGTCTGTGATATGACCACAACTTGTACAATGGGTAAGTTCCCGCTTTGCACTAACAAGCGCTTTACCAAAATCAAGAACATCGTCTTCTTCCATTTCAAGTACAAAAAAAGCCAGACGGACAGCCGTCTTAGGGCCGATCCCTGGCAGCTTTGTGAAACTGTCAATAAGTTTCGATATCGGTTCAGGATAATACATTTATATTCCTCCTAGAACATTCCTCCAGGCATACCTTTGGTGAATTCTCCCATTGTATCGTTCGTTCTATCGTCCACTTGTTTCAGTACATCGTTTGTTGCCGCAATAATTAGATCCTGAAGCATTTCAACATCGTCTGGATCTACAACTTCCTCATTAATCTCAACATCTGTAATTTCTTTTTTTCCACTAGCTTTGACTTTAACCATACCGCCACCAGCTGTTGCTTCAAAGCTTTCCTCGTGCAACTCTTCTTGAGCCTTCATCATTTTCTTTTGCATTTTCTGCATTTGCTTCATCATATTGTTATTGTTTCCTCCACCACGCATTATAAAACTCCTCCTTTTATTGTGTCACTTCAGTCTTGAATATCAATAAGGTTATCTCCAGCTAGTTTTCTAGCCTCAGAAATAAGGGGATCTTCTTCCCCTTCTTCTCTACTCGAAGGCGTTTCACCTTCTATCTCATCACTATTATTTTTCTGCTTGCGTACGTATTCTTCACGCAATTCTTTCCATTTTTCAATAGGAATTGGAATAATAGTTAATGGCTTGCCTGTAAATTCCGTTAGCAAAGGTTCAATCGTCTTCTGATGTTCCAAGGCTAATGAACAGTGAATATCATATCGAAAAGCTAACACAAGTGCTTTAGATGAGGCAGCACTAGGTTTGCTATTCAGTAACGTAGCGTGAGCCGGGGCATTGTTCTGCTTCAATCGCTCCATAAAGGCAGGCCATTGTTCTTGAACTTGCTTAAGCTCTTCTTTAGAGGCTTCGCTCAATACGATACGAATACGTTCATATGGTATATTATAACCGTTTCGGCTCGATCTTGCAGGTGTGCGCTTTTGAGGCTGAGCTTCAGTACTTGCAGTCGTTGGAGGATTAGCTTTTAATTGAGCTATTTCTTTCTCCATTTGTTCAAGTTTCTGTGAGAGCTTTTGCACGACACCTGATTCGACATTTGTTTCCTGAGTTGGTTGCTTATCTACTATATTAAGAATAGCTATTTCAATAAAAACCTTCGGACTCGTTGTCCACTTCATTTCTTGTTGGCACTTGTTGAATTCGCGAATCGTTTGTTGGATCCAACCCGGACTTAGGTCGTTTGTTAAATTTTTAAAAGACTCGTCAGGAATCGCCCGCTCCAAGTTATGTTGCAGATCAGGAGCACTCTGGTAAAGTAAGAGATCACGTAAGTAATAGATCAAGTCAAAAACAAATCGCCCCGGATCTTTTCCTTGTTGAATTAGTTCATCGACACTGCTTAGTGCGTCATTCACTTGTTGACCATTTAATGCCTGAATGACATTGGAAAGTTTGGATTGGGAAACAGATCCCGTCACAGCTAATACATCTTCAACCGTCACTTCATCCTCACTATATGAGATCGCCTGGTCCAGCAGACTTAAGGCATCACGCATTCCACCTTCAGCAGAAAGAGCAACAATTTCAAGGGCTTCACGGTTAACATTAATCTGTTCGGCAACTGTAATTTTCTCCATTCGTTCAACGATAAAGTTTTGTGTAATTCTTTTAAAATCAAATCGCTGACATCTGGATATAATGGTTAAGGGAATTTTATGTGGTTCGGTTGTAGCTAAAATAAAAATCACATGCTTTGGAGGTTCTTCTAAGGTCTTTAATAAGGCATTAAAAGCACCCATTGAAAGCATATGTACTTCATCAATAATGTAAACTTTATAAGAGACTGCGCTTGGGGCGTACTTGACTTTATCTCTTACTTCACGAATTTGTTCTACTCCATTATTTGAAGCAGCATCAATTTCGATCACATCGGAAATGGACCCATCCTGAATCCCGAGACAAGCTGAACATTCATTACACGGCTCTTTAATGGGTGCTTTCTCACAGTTCACGGCTTTCGCAAAAATTTTCGCAGCACTCGTTTTTCCTGTACCACGTGGCCCAGAAAATAAATAAGCATGAGAGAATTTATCTTGCGCAATCGCATTCTGCAACGTACGCGTAATATGACCTTGTCCAACTACATCTTCAAAGTTTCTTGGGCGCCAAACGCGATACAGTGCCTGATAACTCATACAACCGCTCTCCCTTTTTAGTCTCCTACTTACTATTATAACTGAACATAGTATCAGATGTGAACCTTTATAAATGAAGCTCGGACGGCATCTGAATTTCTTTAGATCCACAACCTTTTAAGAGTAATAATCCCTAAGAAAAAGAAGCCGTTATGAAATGTTCATAACGGCTCCTGACATTCAACTTACTTATGTATACCGTGCACCCACTTTCGATGGCTCAACCCCAAGCGTTACTCATGTTCATGGCTCGACCCAGGCGCTCCCGCGGCACACGGGATGATCAGCTTACTGCTGCTTCCTTCCGGATCTGACAGGGTTCACTGGTTCCCATTGCGCAGGACCTAGGTGTCAACACCACTCTCATAAGGCAGACCTTGAAATCGAACCACCTCGAGTGGGAATTCGGCCTCGCTATAGCGGATTGCGAGTGCAGGGCACCGCTACCTCCCCGCTTAGCACGGTATTACCAAGTATAGCGACTTTTATTTTAAAATGCAATGGTTAAGTACACTTAAATTTTTCCATTTCAATTTCCTTTTCTTCTAGCCCGCAACTCTTTAAAAAATACAGTTAAAATCTCACTACATTGTTTCTCAAGTACACCGCTCGCCACCTCAGCTTGGTGATTAAATCGTTCATCCTGTAACAAGTTGATCAAAGTACCCACGCAACCCGCTTTCGGATCAAAGGCACCAAAAACCACTCGTGGTATTCTTGACTGTAAAATGGCACCTGCACACATCGGACATGGTTCAAGTGTGACATATAACGTACATTCCTCAAGACGCCAACTCTCGATCACTCGATTTGCTTTTTCAATGGCAATAAATTCAGCATGGGAGGAAGCAAGCTGTGAAGTCTCCCTTTCATTATATCCTGATGCGATCACTTTATCTTTATGTACGATTACTGCTCCAATTGGAACCTCGCCCATGGACTTTGCTAGATTTGCCTGCTCTAAAGCTAAACCCATATAAAAATCATCCGTAGTCAAAAAAAATCTCCCCTTTTTATAAATGATTTCGTATAAATGGACCGAGTCTCTTCATATATTCATTATAGTTGAGAAAGGAGTGTCTGTGTTATGCAAATCTATGTAGTTTCTCAAGGTGATTCAGTTTATTCCATTGCCAATCAATACGGGGTAGATGCCAATATGATTATCCAAATAAACGAATTAGAAACCCCTGGCGACTTAGTCATTGGGCAAGCACTTGTTATCCCTACTAATGGTCAGTTTTATGTAGTCCAGTCTGGTGACAGCCTATACTCAATCGCGAATAACTTTGGCACAACTGTAGATCAATTAATCCAAGTGAATCAACTGCAGCCCGGTTCAACACTACCCATTGGTTTTCGTCTATACATCCCTGAAGGATCGCTACCAACCATAACATCCAATGCGTATATTGAACCGACTGGAGGTGAAGTCTCAGAAACTCTTCGAAGTTCCGCTGAGAACAGATCGGCTCTATTAACGTATTTAGGACCCTTTAGTTACAGGATTCAGAAAGATGGATCACTAAAAGCCCCACCACTAGATAACTTTCCAGCCATTGCTAAAGCCAATAATACAGGATTAATGATGATTGTTACCAACTTAACAGATGATGGATTCGATGATGAACTGGGCCGAACAATTTTAACAAATGAACAACTTCAGAACACCTTATTAGATAATATTATACAAACAGCTCAAACTGTTGGCTTTCAAGATATTCATTTTGACTTAGAGTTTCTTCCTGTAGATATGAAAGAGAATTATAACCAATTCCTCAGAAAAGCAAAACAGAGATTTTCTAATCAAGGTTATCTATTATCAACAGCCCTCGCCCCTAAAACAAGTGCAGAGCAAACTGGAGAATGGTATGAAGCTCATGACTATCAAGCTCATGGGGAGATTGTTGATTTTGTTGTATTAATGACATATGAATGGGGGTATAGTGGAGGGCCACCTATGGCTGTATCGCCCATCAATAAAGTGAGGGAAGTTGTTAACTACGCACTATCGGTTATGCCTGCTGAGAAAATTTTACTAGGTCAAAATTTATATGGATATGATTGGACCCTTCCTTATGAAGAGGGAGGGGAAATAGCCGAGGCAATTAGCCCGCAACGTGCAATTCAGGTTGCTCGAGAAAATAATGCGGCGATTTCTTATGACGAAGAGGCTCAGGCTCCCTTTTTCACTTATAGGGATAGTGAGGGTAACGATCATGAAGTATGGTTTGAAGATGCTCGATCCATTCAAGCCAAGTTCGACTTAATCAAAGAATTGAATCTTAAGGGTATTAGTTATTGGAAGTTAGGATTGGCCTTCCCACAAAATTGGGTATTATTAAATACCAATTTTAGTATTGAGAAAAATCCTTAGATACTACTTGAAGACAGCCATTTACCACCTGGCTGTCTTTTATTTTTTGCTATGCTCTACTATTTTCCAATACACAGGGATGACGTTGTTGATTGGATGGGAGTCTTCGCGAGTTTTCCGCGGACGAACTGGCGAATCCACAGGAATCAGATTTCGTTAGCCTTTTTGATTCAACTGTTTACGGTTCCGTTCATATCAAAGAATGGTAAAAAGGGGTAGGGGAACGGTGAAACTCCTCCGAAAAGTGAATTGTCCCCTCCCCCCTTCTCTGTTCCCTCATTTATAACTTATCCTTGTTATCGTTTAACACAACCATTTTTAAAAGGAATGAGGAATGAAAACAACACACCGTTCATGGATTTCTGCCTCTTTATAGGCTACTTCTAAACCTTTCTCTTCAATAGAATCTCTTTTCACTAGTCGATAGGGGATTCGGACTTCAAGAGGCTGTTCAAAAGGAAATGGATCTAACGAAACGTGACTTCCATCTATCCATCTTGGCATCACTCCCTCTGGTGCCTCATCAAATTGCTGTCTAAAACCATTACGGAACCATGGAACCTCTTGCTCTTTTGATATACCCGGCTCCTGCATGCAAACATATAAAGATAAATTATCACAAAACTGAAGGCGGTCAAAATGTACTTGAAAAATATCGGAGGGAACACATATTTTCATCATTGTCCTTAAATTTTCACGTCGCTTCTCCTCTTCCATGATAAACTGAATGACCAACGGATCTTCGCTATCTTTTGAAAAAAAAGACTGGTAGTGCTTGCTGCATAAAATCGCAGCATAGATTGAACGATCACTCACTTCTTTAACCCCTCTTTGGTAGGCTGACAGCTTCTCCTTCAATGGATAATCTATGAAAGAATATGGCCGATTACTTGCCTCATTCCAAATTGGGTGCTCATCCAAAGGAATCCATGCTCGATCATGTTGAGATACAGCCCAATCCGCTTCTTCACGTAATTTAGACCGTATCAAAAATTTTCGTTTCCATTGTAGAGCCAATTCTCCAGAAACCATCGCGTGCTCATGTTGATTAATCATTAGAAACTGATCGTCTCGCTCATTTACAATCATTACACTCCCTCCAACCCACATAATATGTTCCTATTATAGTTTATTCTAAAATAAGACGCTATACGACTTCATTCAAAAATGAAAAAGCCACCAAGGTGCTATCCTTAGTGACTTAAATTTAAATGAATAGGGTACTGACTCATTATTTTAGTAGCTTATTCGCTTCACGATTAAAAGCCGGAATATCATCAGGCTGACGACTAGTTACTAGTTGATTCCCACAAACTACGACTTCCTCATCTTTATAAGTCACACCTGCATACTCCAAATCAACAGCAATGGATTTATAACAAGTAGCCTTTCGCCCCTCTAGTGTTTTAGCTGTAATGAGCAACTGAGGACCATGGCAAATCGCAAATACAGGTTTTTTATTGTCCATAAAATGTTTCGCAAACTTCACAAATTTTTCGTCCACTCGTAATTGATCTGGTGAAAAGCCTCCTGGAATAAATAAAGCATCAAAATCTTCAGGATCAACATCATTAATAGATGCATCGATCAACACTGTAGCTTCCCCTTGTTTTCCGGTTACTTCCTTACCAGCATCCCATTCAATAGTAGTGACTTCATGGCCTTCTTTAGAAAAAGCATCAGCTGGCTGCGTATACTCGACATCTTCAAACATAGACGTTATAACACATGCAATCTTACTCATGTCATTATCACTCCTTGAATGTTTTATGATCAAAGTCACAAAAGTAATATTCCCCCGTTAACGAGAATTAAACTATAAACAATCAAGTCAATTATGAAAAGTCCTTCATAGAAAAGGTTTGGAACGCGGAAGCCTTTTGATTTTTATAAATTGTTTTTTTAGCAATCGAATTAATAATATGAACATTTCTATGAACGGATAACCCTAAATTTGTTGCCCCTGCGCCGTGAGAGTGAACGAGATTCGTCAACGTAAAGAAGTGGTGATTACGATCATCTTTGAATACTAATTGATAATCTCTACTCACCCGGTAACTTTTTTCGTCTTCCCATTCAATTTCATCTTGGTAGCGATCTATGAACCAACTCGGGATGTGAGGTTTATATCCTGTCGCTAGGATCACCTTGTCCGTTTGATAAGTAAAGGACTGACCTTCCTGCCACTGTTCGCATGTAAGTAGGTAACCTGAATTATTCTTTTCAATTGACGTTACTTCTGTCATCGGATTAATTACTACTTGAGCATCTTCCCCGCCTGCTGTCTTATGATACAAATGGGTATATAAACGAGAAAGTGTCTCTGGATCAATACCTTTTCGTAAAGAACCAAGCGTCTCTAAGTTTTTTTGACGCTGCTCAAAGGATAATGCATGAAAATAATCAACATATTCAGGAGTGAAAAATTCTTGAGCAAACTTTGCTTGATCTAGTTGAAACAAACCACCAGTTCGTGAAAGCAACGTTAATTTCATATCATTGCGTCTCTTTTCTTCAAACAGATCGAGAAACACTTCTAATCCACTTTGACCGGAACCGACAACCGTTACATTTTTTGAATCTAATAAATTTTCTTTTTCAAATAAATACCGACTCGTATGAACGACATCCTTTTTTGGAAGTCCTTCCATTCCCTCTAAAATATTCGGGGCACTCCCCGTTCCAAGCACCACATGTCTAGAAAAATAACTTTCCTCTTCACCTGTTTCCTCTTCCAATGCGATAACTTCATAATAAGAGGGATCTGCCTGCTTATGGTCAATGACATCTACAATTAAATGACCAAAGTAAAGGCCACTCAGTTGATTTGCTACCCATTGTAAGTAATGATTATATTCTTGTCGCGGAACTTTAAAGTGCTTGTGAAAGTAAAACGGAAACATTCGGTCATGCTCATATAAATAATTCATAAACGTATACGGACTTTTTGGATCAGCAAGTGTGGCTAAGTCTGCTAAAAAGGGAACTTGTAAATCCATATTTTCAATCAACATTCCTGGGTGCCATTCGAATTTTGGAGTTTCATCAAAAAAAGCACCTGTGAGCTCCGTTTGATCTAATAATGCTGCTAATCCAAGGTTAAAAGGGCCGACTCCAATACCAATCACATCATATAGTTGCTTTGTCAATTCATTCACTTCCTTCAGCTAGCTTTTTTAGGCTCTTTCCATAACCATTCCATAATAATAACTAATGAAGTTCCTACCAATAGACCATTGCTGAGTAAATTTTGCATAAGCACAGGGATGCCTACGAACACTTCCGACGGTAAAAACATCAAACCAATTCCAAGCAAAAAAGAAATCGATAAAATGGTTAAACGCCGCTCATCTAATTGTGCACTCACCATATTACTTAAGCCTAACCCCATGAGTTGAACAAATGTTGCAAGTAAAGCTGCATTCGCAATCGGAGCTGGTATACCTGAAATAAACTGAACAAGCGGTGGAAAAAAAGCAATACCTACCATTACTAGCGATGCATATAAAAAAGGTTGTTTTCTCTTTTGTCCAGTTAAGTGAATAAAACCAGAAGAAGAGGCTAAGGGAACGTTAGCAATCGATGAAAACATAGCAGATATACCATGGGTCACACCTAAAAATCCAGTTCCCCGATCCACTTGCTCATATGTATACGAAGCTTTCCCGTATATGGACTGACTCACGGCGACGACAGAAGCTAAAACATTCGATAACAATATAACCGCTGTTACAAATGCTATCGGGATGACATTCCAATCAAATATCGGAACACCCCACGCCCACCATTGCGGGATTGAGATGATAGATACATCTTCCATAAAAGGGGCAGGACCTGACTCTACAGTCAAAGCAAATAGAACCCACCCGCAACTAATCCCTATTAATACAGCAAAGCTCTTTAACCAACCCTTACCTAAATAAGAAAAACCTAAAACTAACAAGAAGGTTAGAAAAGCTATCATAGATTCTAATAACTGGATTGACTTTCCATCATTTTGAGTCCCCAGCATGCCTTCTAGAAAAGTTCCACTTAATTGAACGGTGAGTAAAAACAAAAAAGCTCCCGTTACAAGAGGGGTGAATACGAAAAGCACGCGATGGGCAATTCGAAAAACACCAAATATCACCAAAAATATCCCTGTCCAGATCATGGTAGCTTCAATTGTTCGCAACGTTTCTATTGTATTATTACCCGATTCAGCTCCAGTATAGGCCATAACTGCAAAAATACTAATCCATAAACCTGCAGGGCCTTCCATTATCGGCAACTTATGTCCAAACATTCCTTGTAAAAAAGACGTAATCCCCACTACAAAAAAAGTTCTCTGCATTAAACTGGCCACGTCAGAAAAATTCAAATCAAACAGAGAACCAATAACAATGGGAAGGGCAACAGCGTTCGCTAATAAAAAGACAAACCATTGAATAGTTTCAAGGGTTATTCCTGATAATGATGCCCGATCGTAAAAATGATTATTCGTCATATGTATCACCTGCAAATTCTCTTTTAATCATTTCTTCATCTTACCATAACCAATCTCTACACGAGATAACCCTTGTTTCACGTGAAACATAATTAGACAAATAGAGGCACACAGCAACAAACTGTGTGCCTCTTCTCCTCTATTCTTCTAAGGTTGATGTGTCTCCAGTCGGTAATCCCAATTCCCAAGACTTAAGTAATCGGCGCATGATTTTACCGCTACGTGTCTTCGGAATGGTATCTTTAATTTCAATTTCACGAGGAGCTGCATGGGCACTCAGACCTTTTTTAACGAATTGACGAATGTCCTCTAACAATTCATCTGATTCGCTGTATCCATCACGAAGTGTGACGAAGGCTTTAATAATTTCACCTCTTTCAGGATCTGGCTTCCCAATCACTCCTGCTTCAGCTACTGCTTCATGTTCAATGAGTTTACTTTCAACTTCAAATGGTCCAACCCTTTCACCAGATGTGTTAATCACATCATCAAGGCGGCCCTGGAACCAAAAATAACCGTCTTCATCTCTGTAAGCACTATCTCCAGAAACATACCAGCCATTAATAAAGTAGCTTTCAAATTTACCTGGGTTATCCCAAACAGCTCGCATCATAGAAGGCCAGCCTTCTTTAATGGCCAAGTTGCCCATTTGATTAGCCGGAAGCTCATTCCCTTCATTATCTACAATGGATGCCTTAATACCAGGCAATGGTCTGCCCATGGAACCCGGACGAATATCCTCTGATGGATAATTACAAATAAGCATCGCTCCAGTTTCCGTCATCCACCACGTATCGTGAATACGAAGGTCAAAGGCTTTCAATCCCCATGTAATTACTTCTGGATTTAATGGTTCTCCTACACTTAAGATGTGTCGTAAGGAAGATAGGTCATGTTTTTTAACAGCTTCTTCTCCCGCACTTAACATTTTTCGAAAAGCAGTCGGAGCTGAATACCAGACATTTACATTCTTATCGTCAAGAGTTCCATACCAATCATCAGGACTAAAGCGTCCACCGCGTACAACATTGGTTACCCCATTTAACCACGGAGCAAAGATTCCATAACTTGTACCTGTTACCCAACCAGGATCTGCTGTGCACCAATAAACATCGTCATCCTTAAGGTCAAGAACCCATTTCCCAGTTTGATAATGTTGAATCATCGCATTGTGAACATGATAGACTCCCTTTGGTTTTCCTGTAGATCCAGATGTATAATGCAACAACATTCCATCTTCTAGATCTACCCATTCTATCTCAAAGTCTTCTGAAGCCTTTTGCATCTCTTTTTCAAAATTAATATGATGGTCTGAATCTGAACCACCTACTAATACGATCTTTTCTAAATTCGGTAATTCATTTAGGGGAACGCGCTCTAATAAGTCCGGGGTCGTAATTAACATTCTTGCTTCACTATCTTCCAATCGATCCCTAACCGCTTGTTCCATAAACGCTTCAAATAGAGGTCCAGCAATGGCCCCCACCTTTAAAATACCAAAAAATGCGGCATAAAATTCAGGACTTCTATGCATGAATAAGAAGACACGATCCCCTTTTTCAATTTCATATTTTTTTAATACATTTGCAAATTGATTACTCTTCCGCTTCAGTTGATCGAAACTCAACGTTTCTTCACGGTCAGGTGAAGAATATATAAGAGCAGCCTGATCTTTCTTAGCTGGATCTGCAGCGTGTTTATCAATCGTTTCATAGGCAATATTTACTTTATCCGTTTCACTCCATGTGAAGTTACTTTTCACTTCATCCCAATTAAAATTTTTGTACTTTTCTTCATAATTTTCTAAGTTATGATCTCCTGCTCTTGCTTTGATTGTTTGCATGTCCATAAAATCACCTCATAGAATGAATTTGTGTAAACGGTTTCTTTAAACTTCTAAAAAAAGCTCTCTTCCTGCAATTTGTAAAAACAGAGCTAATTCATAAAATTTTTAAAAGATTTTGTGAATTACTTACTATTTTAATAGAAAGCGTTTCATTTTTAAAGGGATACGCCTAAACATTTACATATTTAGGTCTTAACCCACCCATTTATTGACTTTCCTAACGTGTGTACCTATAATAAATATGCTTCTTTTATAGAGGTTTTAAGCAGATAATCCTCTTTAATAACTAAGGATAGAACGACTTACCGTCACACCTTAAGGGTACGGCGTTTTTTATAGGAAAGAATACAAGGAGGAATTTCTATGACTGGCCGTCAGGATGAACAGCTAACTGATCTCTCATTACTTGGCAATCAAGATAACAATTATTCATTCGAATATAATCCAGAAGTACTCGAGACTTTCGATAATCAGCACCCGAACCGTGATTATTTTGTAAAATTTAATTGCCCGGAATTTACGACCTTATGTCCAAAAACAGGGCAACCAGATTTTGCTACCCTTTATATTAGCTATATTCCTAATATTAAAATGGTAGAAAGTAAGTCTTTGAAACTTTATTTATTTAGTTTTCGCAATCACGGTGATTTTCATGAGGATAGTGTAAACACGATTATGAATGATTTAATCAACCTAATGGACCCTCGCTATATTGAAGTGTGGGGTAAATTCACTCCACGAGGGGGTATTTCTATTGACCCTTATTGTAATTACGGGAAACCAAATAGCAAGTATGAAGAAATAGCCACACACCGCCTTATGAATCATGATCTTTATCCTGAAAAAATCGATAATCGTTAGTAACGGGTTTTGTCATCTATCGCAAACATAAAAAATGTAATATAATACGCCCAACAAATTGCATGCTAATTTGTTGGGCATTTTTTGTTGGTGTAACAGTATTCATTTATAATATACATTAAAATTGGAGTGTAATTTCAGTAGAATAGTTGAAGACTCGATTCCGAGATGATTGTGTGGAGAAAGGGGCGGTGGGGAAGGAGTCGCTTTCCGTGGGCGTGCGCTGAGCCTCCTCAGGCTGGCGCGAGGCCATTGAAAAAGTCCTTTTCTATTAATAATGAACTTTTTGAAAAACACTATCCCAAATTCTAACGGGTTCAGTTTTTGAGTACAAATCATGAAATAACATACGAATGATCGGTATTTAACATATAGAGAGATTGTGGACGATTACAATTAAACTAACGAAACCGTATTGTTGAAGACTTGAATTCGATATGTTTGTGTGAATTTTGGGGCTGCGGGAAACGGCTCGCTTTCCATGGGGCGGGCGCTGAGCCTCCTCGGACTTCGTCGAGGCCACTGAAAAAGTCCTTTTCTATTAATAATGAACTTTTTAGAAAAACACTATCCCAAAATCACATTGTTTTTTCCTGTCAAAGTGGAGGATCAAGTCCAATTTACCCCTGATTTATAAACCGTAAGTGGGGATGGAATTTTTAGGGATTTGCTTTTCTTAAAATTCACCGGACTTTTTCAGTGGCCTCACTTCGTCCTGTGGGGTCTCAGCTGTCCCGCACATCCCATAGGAGTCTCCCCGTTTCCCTCCGCCCCTTTACCATATAAGTGTCTCGATACCCCTTCAAGAAAAGGTAGCCATTCCTAAGTTTGCATGCAAATCTTGATAGTGGGCGGTCCTATTAAAATCCTTGATATAGAGAGGTTCATTGCAATAGAACACGGATAGTGGAAGATAGTCCTTCTGAGAAAGGGACCATGGAAAGCGAGTGATTTCCCGGACCTTCTAACGCCATCCTTTGTAACGGAAACCATCGGAATATCTGAAGTTGAGTCTTTCATAATCTGGGGCTTTAGTTCAATAAGCAATTGAAAAGAAATAAAAGAAAAATGACCCCTCACAAATTTTTGGCGGGGTCATTTTTCACGTTTATTGTTTATCATTTTTATACTGCATATAAACAACTTGCGTAACAAGGAAATCCTCCATACCATGCTTGCCATCAGCTCCGCCAAGACCTGATTTACGCATACCAGCGTGGTAGCCTTGAACCGCCTCAAAGTTTTCACGATTCACAAAAGTTTCTCCAAACTTCAATTCATTTACTATACGCATCGCTTCATTTAAATCTTCTGTATAAACAGAAGAAGAAAGACCAAATTCTGTATCATTTCCTTTTTCTATTGCTTCATCTATTGTCTTAAATGTGGTAATTGGAATAACCGGTCCAAATATTTCTTCCTGCATAATGGCAGAGCTATGATCTACATTGGTTAATATAGTCGGTTTATAAAAGAAACCTTTACCAACTTCATCGCGCTGACCACCAGAAACAACCTTTGCCCCTGACTGAACCGCAGTTTTCACCATAACCTCTACTTCCTCTAAACGATCCTGACTAACAAGCGGCCCCACATCAACTTCTTTATTCTCACGAGGGTTTCCTATAGTAAGTTGCTCAAAGGAATGTTTTAATTTTTCAATAAATTCATCAGCAACATTTTCCTGGACATATACTCTTTCAGCATTTGTACAAGCTTGTCCATTGTTCGCTAAGCGGGACGTATGAATACTTTCAGCCGCAACATCTAAGTCTGCATTTGAAGTGACAATGGCTGGTGCTTTACCACCTAGTTCAAGATTCACTTTTGTAATGTTTTGCGCAGCTGCTTCCATTACTTTTGTTCCTGCAGGTACACTACCCGTCATGGAAACCATATCCACTTTTTCATGCTTGGCCAGTGCATATCCAATTTCGGAGCCAGTTCCTGTAATTAAGTTATAAACCCCTCTTGGTATATCATCCATTCCATCGACAATCTTCGTAAATTCTATCGCCGTATTTGGTGTTTGTTGACTCGGCTTAAGAACAACAGTACATCCCGTGACAAGCGCAGTTGCTACTTTCCGAGCCAATATGAATACAGGGAAGTTCCAAGGTACAATACCAGCAACTACCCCTATTGGTTTTTTATAAATATAAATATTCTCATTCGGACGATCACTTGGAACAATTTCCCCTTCAATTCGACGCGCCCATTCAGACATATAACGGAAGTAATCAATTGCTAGATCTACTTCACCACTAGCGAGTTCATAATCTTTCCCTTGTTCTTCCTGTAACAGATCTATGAAATTCGCTCTATTTTCTTCTATTTTATTACCGAGCTTGCGTACAATCTTTCCTCTTTCAATATTAGGGATTAATTCCCATTCTTTTTGGGCTTGAAAGGCAGATTCCACGGCACGGTTAACATCGTCTGTTGTTGCTTTTGGAGTTTGTGAAATCACTTCTTCCGTAGATGGATTAATAACATCAATCCATTCATTGCTATGTGACTCTGTGTATTCACCATTTATATAAAGTTTATGAGTTTGCATTAAAAATCCTCCTCTCATCATCTATGACGTTTTATTCCACCTTTTATTTTTTCTTAAACAATGGACTTAGTCATTCTTTAGAAATTGTGTTTAAGTTATAATGGGAAAGAGCAAGGGGGATTAAAAATTGAAAAAACAAAACCAGATGTTTATCATTCTCAGTTTCGTAGGAATCGCTAATATTATCACTGCCATTATTTTATTTTTCAGTGTACAAGACCCCATGGTGTCTGGGATGCTTATACTATCAGGAGCTTTATTAATTCTTGGAGGATGGGTAGATCGTAAAGAACGAATAAAAAAGAAAAGGGATTAATTTAAGTAGTTCCGTTTCAGTGAAGAAACGGAACTACTTAGAAATCGTATAATGATTTGATCCTTGTTTCGTCCTTATATATCAACTTATATGTAATACCGATACCTAAATTGGCTTTTCCGTCATCGGTAGGAGGGAAAGTAGGTAGGAGAATAGCTTCCGTTCACAGAAAAAAAGAACTTACAAGAAAAAAGGGAAGCTCCTGCGGGGGAGCTGTTAAGATGAGACCCCTCAGGGCGTAGCTCAAGGAGCCTCAACAAACAGACTGTCTACTTCTTAATAGATACTTATTATATAATTACCACTCTAAAATAAATCCTTTCACTTCCACCGGATCGTCTTCTTCCCTTGCCTGATTAGCAACAAAAAAAGGGTTGTCCTGATCTAGCTCATACTTAATCGAATCAGGATCCAAGTAAAGTTTATACTCTAAATCAGTCACTTTATGCAGAGTAATACCTGCAACGGTTTCTTGGTTCCTTTCTTCATCAATTAGCAAAATATCGATATGATCGTAACCATGACTTTGCAGTTTTTCTTTTAAGTCCATAACTTATTCCTCCAAAAGTCTCATTGTATCTACTAATTCTTTACCCTAATTCAAGATATTCAAACTCACCATTTATGTATTAAAAAAAGCGAGGAAGGCCCCGCTTTTTAATTAGTACCCGTAACCACCTGAGTAAGATGCACCAATAATAATTAACAAAATAAACAATACAACTAACAGCGCGAATCCGCCACCATATCCTCCGCTCATATGAAGTCCCCCCTCTCCTTACTTTCTTTACTACTTTATGTTTAAGGAAAGATAAGGTAAGGGCTATAGCGGAGTTTTTAAAAGAAATACGGAAAGATGAACATTCAACAAATGATTTCTTAAGAATACAGCTGGAAATGGCGAACTATAAAATAAATACTCTTTTTAAAGCTAACCAGGCGAAATATAAAGCCTGAGCGAAAAATAACAGTCCCCAAATGGCTGAAGGAACAAAGGGAGTTACTCTTGAAAGATTGGCTGCATCCCCAGCCTGACCTGGCGAGAATATGCTTAACCACATAATTTCAAAAGCACTAGTGACTGATTCAATCATAACCAAGGAAGCAATAAAAATGAGTACATATTGAATTAACGTTTGATTGCCCGTTCTCAATAACCATATAAATCCTGCCCCGAAAGTAACCAGCCAGAATACACCATATAAATTTCTAACCCAAAATAAGACGTTAACAAACAAAATAGCCAATAAAATATAAATCATCCAGCGGTAATGACCCTTTATAATTAGATAAAAGAAGAAAAATCCTATAAAGGAGGAAAAGGTATAACCAGTGATGCTCGTTAAGAATTGGCTTAACCACGATGTATGCCCCGTCATTGTTACTCCTGAAGTATTAGGGAATAATGAAATATTTTTTACTTCCCCACCTGTTAATAAAGCTGTTAAAGAATGCCCTGTTTCATGAATCATCGTATTGATCATCGCGAAATATTTTCCAACAATGGGTGCCTGAGTTAACAGTAATGCTAAGATTAGACTGAATAAAATTTGTAATTTCAAAACGAGCCCCCTTTCATAATCAAACATCTCTATTTTACTTAAAAATGTTCAATCCGTATAATCAAAGTTATTCAATCAAATAGGAGCTATCCCATGTATACGAAGAAGATATCTTTTTGTTTCATTTTATTATTGATATTATCAAGTTGTTCAAACTCATCAGAAAACCAAACAGAACTAATCATTTCGGCCGCCTCAAGTCTAACAGATGCCATGACAGAAATCATAGATAATTACGAACAAAAAAGACCAAATACTTCCATAACATTAAACTCAGCAAGTTCAGGTAAATTAGCTCAACAGATCCAGCAAGGGGCACCTGTTGATCTAATTATATCGGCTAATAATCAATGGATTAGCCGGTTAGAGACTAGTGAACACATTAAGCACGATAGCATTAGTCAAATCACCCAAAATAGTTTGGTCTTAATAAGCTCTAAAAGTCAAACGACTTCTGTCGATTCTCTTGAAAGTTTAACTTTAGAGCAAAGAGATTCATTTGCCTTAGGAGATCCAGACAGTGTTCCAGTTGGCACCTATGCAAAGCAAGCCTTGGAAGCTAACGGGAAGTGGGATGAATTATCTGACCACTTCGTCTATGCAAATGATGTCAAACAAGTCCTTGCCTATGTAGCCTCAAATAATGCGAAATACGGACTTGTTTATTTTACTGATGCAAAGATTTCTGACAAAGTTGAAGTATTAGATGATATTGACCCAAATACACACAATCCTATTACGTATCCGGCCGCTGTAACTAGTCAAAGTTCACACCCTAAGGAAGCAGAAGCATTTCTATCATACTTAATGAATGATAAAGCCCAGGAAACTCTCAAAACCTATGGGTTCAGGAAAAAATAGAATGGATGATACTATGAACCTTTCACCACTTACCTTATCCTTACAAACTGCAAGCATTGCCACACTTATTGTTTTCATAGCTGGTATCGCTATAGCAAGGTTAATTACGCGGAGAATATTTCCCGGGAAAAGTATCATTGAGTCCATCCTTTTGCTTCCAATGGTTCTACCTCCCACAGTCGTTGGTTTTGGACTCCTTTATTTATTTGGAAATAATGGCCCCATCGGTCAATTGTTAATCGATTGGTTCGGAGTGCAGGTTGTCTTTTCATGGATTGGGGCAGTGATAGCAGCTGTTGTTGTTTCTTTTCCGCTTATGTATCAGAGTGCATCGGCTTCTTTTCAAACGTACGACCCTATGATCGAAAAAGCTGCCCTAACCATGGGAGCTTCAAAATGGAAAGTGTTTTTTACAATATCCTTTCCACTTGCCTGGCCAGGTTTATTGGCTGGGACAGTACTCACTTTCTCTAGAGCCTTAGGGGAATTTGGAGCCACCTTAATGTTGGCCGGTTACATACCTGGAAAAACAGACACGATTCCTCTGGCTATTTATTTTGCTGTAGAAGCAGGGCGTATGGAGGATGCACGTTTTTGGGTAATCATTATTCTAGTTCTCGGATTTAGTTCTATATTATGGCTGAATTGGTGGAGTAAACGAAATATCTTAAGTTACCAAGGTAAAGACTAAGGAGGAGAATTCCATGTTATCTGTAAATATTCATAAAAAGCTTTCCTATTTTGACTTACATGCCTCCTTTGAAATGGATAGTGAGACCGTTGTTTTGGTCGGTCCATCCGGTTCAGGGAAAACCACTCTTCTGAACTGTATAGCAGGTCTAACAAATCCAGATCATGGAGAAATTATTTTCTCGAAGATCCCCTTACTAAAAAACAGTGAAATTAATGTTCCCATCCAAAAACGCAATATAGGCTATTTATTTCAAAATTATGCTCTTTTCCCCCATATGACCGTATATAAGAATATCTCTTATGGAGCTATAAATGAAGAAATCATCAAACAACTGCTACATTCCCTAAAAATCGAGCATTTAGTTAATAAATATCCCCAACAAATATCTGGTGGTGAAAAACAAAGAGTAGCCTTAGCCCGGGCACTAGCTACTAAGCCCAATATTTTGCTTTTAGACGAACCCTTTTCTTCCCTCGATGAAGAAACAAAAGCCGAATGCCATCACGAATTGTTACGATTAAAAAAGGAGTGGCAAATACCAACCCTACTTGTCACCCATAATAAGAGTGAAGCAGCTAAATTAGGCGATCGAATACTAATGATACAAGAAGGTAAACTAACAAATGTGAGTCAATAGACATTTTGAAATAAAAATGAACCTAATGCTGTATGTATTTCTAACGATGTTCTCAGGAGTGGTAATAATGAGTAAATTCATTAAAAATAAACACATACAAAATATCCTGAAATGGGTAATGTTGGGCATTATTTGTGCTATGATTTTAGTCGGTGCTATCGTTGCTTACTTATTTATTTCAGATATGTTCTATCAAGAAGAAAGGGCGATTTTAATAATAATGGAGAATTATCATTAGAATTCAGTGGAAACATTGAGTACTACTATAATCAAGCCTTACAGTTACATAGTCATTTCCACGATTTAGACAATTACAGTGTAAGAAGCTAGGACCTCATTTAAAAACCCTCTCGTTCGGAGCAGAATCATGGTTCCATCATTAGAAGCAGAGAAAGGGGCTCAGGGGAAAAAGTTCGCTTTCTCTCCCAATCAACAACGCCCCCGATTTTCATAAAAGGGGTCCGCTCCACTCTTCATAGTCATGAGGGGTGGGAAAATTCGAGACTCCTGCGAGCGAAACAGTATTGTTGAAGACTTGAATTCGAGATGTTTGTGTGAATGTAGGGGCTGCGGGAAACGGCTCGCTTTCCATGGGGTGGGGGCTCAGCTGTCCCGCACATCCCATAGGAGTCTCACCGTTTCCCTCCGCCCCTTTACCATATAAGTGTCTCGATACCCCTTCAAGAAAAGGCAGCCATTCCTAAATTTGCATGCAAATCTTGATAGCGGGCAGTCCTATTAAAATCCTTGATATAGAGAGGTTCATTGCAATAGAACACGGATAGTGGAAGATAGTCCTTCTGGGAAAGGGATTCGTTTCTCACACATCGAATGGGGGTTTGGGAAGCTCCCCGTTTCCTATCCACCCATCCTTTGCTTTTAATGAACGGGCCTACTGCCTGAGTCGTCTTCTGTGTTCGCTACACCATATGGAACAAGTGTGCAGTTGCAAACTCCCATCTATGAATAACCTACAATTTGAAGAACCCATTACTGAGGTTTCCGTCTGCCTCACAATGGCAAGGAGGTCCAGGAAATCGCGAGACTCCACTTTTAAAAGCGGAGGCGCCTTGGTCAGCGGCGTATGGACTGGACTGAGCTGTCGGAGATAAAGGAAACACAAAGAACATCGTGATTCGATGTTGACTTATCGTACAGAAGCGAGGGAAGTCTCACTAGCCGCTAGGCGCTGGAGCTGGATAACGCCCGATAGGATTGATGAACTAGATGTAGCCTTCGTCCTTATAAGGCGTAAGAGCTGGGATGAACATGATTGGTGAGATCCCGCAGGGCGATAGCCCGAGGAAGCTCGCCACATGCCCATGGAAAGCGAGTGATTTCCCGGACCTCCAAACGCTTTCAACCATAACGGAAACAACATCTCTCGAAGCTGATATTTATGGTGCTAAACATAGTGTGTTTTAGATTTTCTCCACGGTATCGGAACTACTCAGTAATATAACAGGACCTTTTTTACGGCAACTATCAACATGAACGTTTAACATAGCTTTTTCATTATATAACTTGAACATATTTTTCACTCGTTGTAACGTAAAATACTGCCCCGCTAGAGTTGACAGCTTTATATTGGTCGCCACCACCCACGGGAACCCGTGCTGTAATTTCAGGAAAACCATACCCTTTTTTTAGATAACCTACGACATCAGTATCAGACCAAGAGGGTTGATTATAAAATCTTAATTCTCCATCAAAGATGGATTCTACCCGCCGGCCAATAAACCAAGCTTCACTTTGTTCTCGTACATACAAAACATTAAAAAAATCACAAATCCCTTTAGCATGTTCAATGGCCACCTCCTGTTGGAATTCAGCGTCCATCATAAGCATAGCTTCATCTGGATGATCCATAAATCCATTCTCTGATAGCACAGCCGCCATATTAGTTTCACGAAGCACTTGAAAATTTGCCTCTTTAACTCCTCGGTAATTTTGCTTGGTTCCCTTCCGTAAATAACTTCCTATGTGATAAGCAAGTTTACCTGCCTTACGATTTAGGTTTCCAGGGTACACATAGAGTTCAATACCACTTGGATTAGATCCCGTGAAACTTCCATCATAAGCATTATAATGAATAGAAACGTAGGCATCAGCTCCCGCGTTATTCGCCCGTTTTGTTCTTTTTGAAAGTGATGTATCCACATCTGTTGGTGCTACAAGCAATGTGTCGAAACCGTTGCGCTTTAATTCGGTATCTAAATATTTTACAACTTGTTTATTAAATTCATTTTCCCTAATTGAATGTCCTAAATGATCAATATAAGGCGTTCGTTTTCCTGAGGTGTTTTTTCCATGTCCATCATCAAGAGCAATTAAATAAGCCATCATTAACCCACTCACCTTCTCATTAGTTTTTAAATCAAGAGTACGAACAACAGTTATGATTATTTTTGCGCGATTCGCGTAACTCCTTTAACACATTATATTTGTGCGTTTCGCATAAGTCAACGATTAATTTAACACTTCGCGGAAATATTTCCACGTTTCGTGAAATTATAGTATAATTTTTGTAAATGACACTATAATTAAAAGGTGAGATACATGGCTTCATTAGGGGAACGATTAAAACAGGCACGCGAGAATAAAGGTTGGTCGCAAACCCATGTTTGTGGCAACTTGGCCATTTCTAATTCCAGGCTCTCCGGTTATGAACGAAACTATCGAGAACCGGATACAAAAATGTTGACGACCTTAGCTTCACTGTATGAAGTCTCCATTGATTGGCTAACGGGAATGACGAATCAATCACAGCGAGAAATATCCAATCAGGACTTAGACTCCTTGATTAGCGATCCTGAATTGCAAAGATGGTATGTCAGTCTTTCACATTGTAAAGAAGAAGATTTAAGAAAGTTGAAGAAGATATGGGAAATTATAAATGCTTCAAAAGTAGAGTAGCAGAGTGTACATTTAGCAGCATTTTGATCATCTCAAGTTTTTATAAACCTTTGCTTATCACCAAGATAGTAAAAATAAAACTGGATCTATAGAATAGATCCAGTTTTTGATCTTAAAACAAAACATTCCAAGTATTCGGTCCAACAATACCGTCTATCTGTAAGCCGTGACGACTCTGATAAGCTCTAACAGCATCCCTGGTTATCGGGCCATATGATCCATCAACAGTTACTTGAACAGCTCGTTGAACTCGCTGAACATCTTTTCCACTCGATCCTAATTGAAGAGCCTTACCTGGATAGGGCACAATGGCATCTGCTGAAGAAGGTATGTTGTTTCCAATAACTTTCACATACCTTTGGCTTGCTGTAATATAATAAACAGCCCCCTTAGAATTTTTGACCTCATATTGATAACTCCCCTCTACCTTCAGCAATCGACGAATGATCCAACCTTCCCCATAACCAAAGGTTCCTACAATATCCTGATCACTCCATGTAGCTTTGGATCGGAAATTCAAACGGTCACTTCCACGATAAATTGACTCTACTCTAGCTCCCGTTAAAGATGTTGGTTCCTCTACGACTGTCGAGTCTTCGATTGCTTCATTTTGTGGAGGCGGAGAAGGAGCTGATCCATTTACATATTCTACTCCGAAATATTCACAAATCCCTTGGGCATGTTCGCTTGCTACTTCCCTTTGAAAGTCACTGTTAAGCATAAGCAAAGCTTCTCTTTCGTTATCCATAAAGCCATTCTCACTCAGCACAGCTATCATCGTAGTTTCACGCAATACATGAAAGTTATTTTCAATGATACCCCGGTAGTTCTGTTTTGTTCCCAACTTCAAATATTTAGCGATAGATTCTGCTAGTTTTCCAGCTTCTTGATTTCTATGACCGTTATACACATGAAGAGAGATACCTGAAGGACTCGAACTGCCAAAGCTCCCATCAAACGCATTATAATGGATGGCAATATAGGCATCAGCATTAGATTGATTAGCTTGGTTTGTTCTCACCGTTAAGGGGGTATCTTGATCAGTTGGGGCTACCAATAACGTATCAAATCCGCATTGTTTTAACTCTTGATCCAAAAACTTAACCACTTCTCGATTAAACTCATTCTCCTTAATTGAACGACCTAGTGAATCAATATATGGCGATCTCTTTCCAGGAGTGTCCATACCATGGCCATCATCTAACGCAATTAATTTACTCACTTTCTTGATCTCCTTTTGAACAATTCGTATACCCATCCCTGCGGTTTATAATTTCAAATAAACCCGTACCTGACAATCCTGCACCTACTCCAGCCCATAATCGAAGCATCAAATCCATATCTGTTAACGGAAAAGCTAAAGCTCCAAGTAGTAAACCTGTCCCTGTACTGAGCAAAGGGACATAATTTTTAGGCAAGGTAACGGTTCGTTTCACCATTTGAACACTTCCTGCTACAAATGGACTAAGTAGTGTAGCAAAAAGTAATACTTGGTGCATGATTTCATTTTCCAAGGCTCTCACCACCTCTATTTACAATTGAAGACTAGGATAATTGAATTAATTTCGTTAGTAGTCCTTATATCCTGCCTTCTATTTTATCGTACTCATTCTTTCTGATAGCGTGAGAACGTTTGTCCTTATCTACTAGATATTCAAGTAGAAAATCGTTTAAATAAATTCATTTAATTTCATTCCACAGTCAAAAGCCCCCTTCCGAATTCTATATTACGAAAACGGAAGAGGGCTTACGTGCCACTCAATATAGGAGATATAGACCGTGTGCTCAAACGACCAACTTTGCAAATAAAAATATTGCTATTAAAACATTAATGCCCCCGGCAGGATTCGAACCTGCGACACACGGTTTAGGAAACCGATGCTCTATCCCCTGAGCTACGGGGGCGCACCTATCCTATTATACAAAAGTATTCCTTAATTTAAAAGTAATTTCTACTAAAATGCCCTCGAAATCATTACTTCATGTTTCTCGGTGTGGTAAAATGATATTTGTCTGTCAAAACGTATCGAATTTTGTTTCGCCTATATATAAGGAGGAGAAAGATGGGACAATTACCTTTCATAGCTGTCGAAGGGCCCATTGGGGTTGGTAAAACATCTCTGTCTAAAAAACTCGCCTCCCAGTTTGATTTTCAATTGTTGAAGGAAATCGTTGAGGAGAATCCGTTTTTAGGCAAGTTTTACGATAATATAGATGAATGGAGCTTCCAAACTGAGATGTTCTTCCTATGTAATCGAGTAAAACAGCTAGAAGACGTAGATAGGGATTATTTAAAACTCGGAAAACCGGTCGTCGCTGATTACCACATTTTAAAGAATATGATTTTTGCACGTCGCACGTTACGAGAAGAGAAATTTCACAAATATGATCAAATCTTTGAGATACTCACACATGATATGCCTAAACCTAATATGGTAGTTTATTTACATGCAAGTCTCGATACTCTTCTTGAGAGGATCAGAATACGCAATCGTGATGTTGAAGCTAATATTCAACCATCTTATTTACAGCAATTATCACAGGATTATGATGATGTTATGAACCGCTTTGAAGCTACTCACCCAGATATCCCTGTGATTCGTCTCAATGGCGACAATCTTGACTTCGTGAAGCATCAAAAAGATCTAGACTATATCGTTGATCAAGTTCAACATCATTTGAATAAAGGAGAAGTTATTAAATGAACGCACGTGAACGCTACGGAATTCCACACGATAGTGTAATCACTATTGCAGGTACCGTCGGAGTAGGTAAATCTACGATGACAAATGCATTATCTGAAGCCCTTAATTTCAGAACTTCCTTTGAAAAAGTTGAGACAAACCCATATCTTGATAAATTTTATAATAATTTTGAACGATGGAGTTTCCACCTGCAAATTTACTTTCTTGCCGAGCGCTTCAAAGAGCAAAAGAAAATTTTCGAATATGGCGGTGGTTTTGTTCAAGATCGTTCAATTTATGAAGATACAGGAATTTTTGCTCGTATGCACTATGAGAAGGGTACGATGTCTGAAGTTGACTATAACACTTATACTAATTTGTTTGATGCTATGGTTATGACTCCATACTTTCCACATCCGGACTTACTTATATACTTGGAAGGGTCATTTGATGACGTTATCACTCGTATTAAAGACCGAGGCCGGGAAATGGAACAACAGACACCTGTCGAATATTGGGAAGAAATGTTCAAACGTTACGAGAATTGGATCGACAATTTTAATGCCTGTCCAGTGCTTCGTTTAAATATCGCAGATTACGATGTATTGAATGATCAATCAAGTATTGAACCTGTCTTAGAAAAAATAGGGCACTTTATCCAACAGTCACGCAAATGGCGCTCTAGTCATTTGTTAACGTAATCAAACACCAAGTGTCACTGGTTAACAAGTACCAATCAACAGGATAAATATATATTGGTACATTAAAAATGCTCCGAGCAAAAAGCTCGGAGCATTTTCTATAATGTTGCTCTTATGCAGATATTCAATATCATGAGATGTTGTCTGAAATAGGATTTTTTGTTTGGTTGGGAATTTTCTAGTGTCTTTTATACCTTTTGAGAAATGTCGTTCATCAACGATAGGAAGGTGAACATTGAGAACCCTACGGAAAACACTCACGGTGAGAACGGTTGACCGTTCAATCATTTCCCCTGATCTCCTTAACAACGGAACCATGATGCTGTTCCTACCATTTCTCCCAGATATATGTACCTTTTCTGAATAATGAAGGTGACAAGAAAATGATCCCTTGAAAATAACAAAACCGCATCCACTTTCAAAATTTAAGACAAAATAAAAACTCGTTACACTTGGTAACGAGTTTTGTCTATTAATCTCCAATATTTATGCGCGATTGTAATTAAAAATGGAGGAGGAGGGGGGATTCGAACCCCCGCGGGCGGTGAAGCCCCTGTCGGTTTTCAAGACCGATCCCTTCAGCCAAACTTGGGTACCCCTCCCTGTTGACGACAATATATAATATATCATGGTTAAGATATTTCGTCAATAATTTAGTGTACTTTTTTCAAAAAATGTTTTGTACACCTAATGCCACTTAATAAGTATACTAATTCGCATATCTTCCGTCAATAATAGAAGACATTTCTAAGAAAAATTTTATATGAGCCCTCTTAGGATCAATAGACCTTAAGAGGGCTCGTACTGTCACTTATTGAATCACTTCTTTACCACCCATATATGGTTGGAGTACTTCAGGGACTACAACAGAACCATCAGCTTGCTGGTAATTTTCTAAAATGGCAGCAACTGTACGGCCAAGTGCTAAGCCAGATCCATTTAGAGTATGAACAAATTCTGGTTTTCCTTTTTCCTCACGACGGAATCGAATCCCAGCCCGTCTCGCTTGGAAGTCCACAAAATTCGAACATGAGCTAATTTCACGATACGTATCATTGCTAGGAATCCAAACTTCAATATCGTATTTTTTAGCTGCCGTAAAACCTAAGTCTCCTGTACACATGCTCATTACTCGATAGGGAAGCTCCAACAGCTGTAATACCTTCTCTGCATGCCCAGTAAGCTCTTCTAATACATCGTAAGAGTCTTCAGGTTTCGTTAGCTGAACAAGCTCTACTTTATTAAATTGATGCTGACGTATTAACCCTCGTGTATCACGACCAGCCGATCCTGCTTCAGAACGGAAATTCGTACTAAAAGCCACAAATTTCTGCGGCAAGTTTTCCTCTTTTAAGATCTCTTCACGATGAAAGTTTGTAACCGGTACTTCAGCTGTTGGAACAAGGAAATAATCCCAATCTTCTATTTTAAAAGCATCTTCTTCAAATTTCGGCAATTGCCCTGTACCTGTCATAGACGTACGATTGACTAGTTGAGGTGGAAGCATTTCTTGATAGCCATGATTATCTGAATGGAGATCCATCATAAAATTTAATAAGGCACGCTCTAGACGAGCCCCTAGACCCTTATAAAAGACGAAGCGGCTTCCTGTTACTTTAGCAGCTCTTTCAAAATCTAAGATATTTAGATCTGTTGCCACATCCCAATGAGGCTTCGTTTCAAAGTCAAAGTTAGGTATCTCGCCCCATTTTCTAGCTTCTATGTTATCCTCTTCATCCTCGCCTATAGGGACGCTTTCGTGTGGAATATTCGGGATAGAAAGCAATAGTGTCTCAAGACGCTCTTCCACCTGCTTTAATTCTGTATCTAATGCTTTAACGCGATCCCCAACTTCACGCATTTCTTTAATCTTTTCATCAGCGTTCTGCTTTTCCTTTTTTAACAAAGAGATTTCCTTAGAGACTTCATTCCGACGAGCTTTTAGTTCTTCAGTCTCCTGAATCAGTTCACGTCGGCGTAGATCTAAATCTCCAAATGTATCAAGTTCTGATAAATCTTCTCCTCTTTTTTGAAGCTTTTGCTTCACATCTTCAAAGTTTTGACGCAAATATTTCAAGTCTAACATTTATGATTCCTCCTTTAATTTTGGCTGTGATAAATGTTGTTGTTGATAATAGCCCTAGTTGAGAGGCTACGTATCCTCCACAATCGAATCTTTGAAACGACGACGAGACTTCCGCGGGAGAATGATCTAGGCGAGACCCCATAGGGAGTGACAACGAGGTAACGACTCCCTATCATCTTCTTGGAATCGAGTCTTCAAAACCCTGCCCGATATTGATTAGACCTTCCCCCTCTAATAAATATCAACATTAACGTTTAACATAGCCAAATAAATAAAAAACTCTCGTCCCTTTACTTGAAATAAAGGGACGAGAGTTTGATTAATCAATTCCCGCGATACCACCCAGATTAAAGGTACGAGACCTTCCGGCTTACTCATAACGGTGAGGACCGATTTACCCTATTACTCGTTTCAGGTAAATAGCTCAAGGATGGATTCACATTATCCTTTCATCAGTTCCCACCAACCACTGACTCTCTTAAGAAAGAATGATTTGTTACTATTTCCTATCATCGCGTTTAAAATGTACGTTTATAAAATGAAGTCAACTTCATCTTTCACATAAGGGTAACGGATTACTTATAAAGTTGCAAGAGATTTTTTAGCTTTTTCTACCATTTTCACAAAATGATCAGTAATTCTATGATCATTCGTGAGTTCTGGATGGAAAGAGCACGCTAAGAAATTTTCTTGCTGAGCTGCAACGATATTGCCTTCATAAGTTGCTAAAATAGACGTTTTTTCTCCTACCCCTTCAATATAGGGTGCTCGAATAAAGACCGCATTATACTGATGAGCCACACCTTCAATATCAAGGTGAGCCTCAAAGCTTTCGCGCTGTCGCCCAAAAGCGTTACGATGGACACGAATATCCATGAGTCCTAAGTGAACATTGGACGATCCATCAATTTCAGATGCTAACAAAATTAATCCAGCACACGTTCCAAATATGGGCTTTCCTTGTTTTCCGAACTGACGAATGGGCTCGAGAAAGTTATATTTATCAATCAGGCGGCGAATTGTTGTACTTTCGCCCCCTGGGATAATTAACCCATCGATTTCTTTCAATTGTTCAATTTTTTTAACGACAATACCTGTTGCTCCAGATGCTTCTACGGAACGGATGTGTTCACGAAAAGCTCCTTGAAGCCCTAACACACCAATCGTAGTCATGATGCATGTCTCCTTTTACTTAACTTAACCATTTTCCACCATTTACTGACTTCTGTCCTGCATGCGTTGTTCTGGATTGAGTGTATTCATTTCCAATCCTTTCATGGCAGTACCAAGACCTTTAGATAATTCAGCAATTAATTTGTAATCATCATAGTGAGTAGTTGCTTCTACAATAGCACGAGCAAATTTGGCAGGGTTGTCAGATTTGAAAATTCCTGATCCAACAAACACTCCGTCCGCTCCTAATTGCATCATTAGTGATGCATCAGATGGTGTTGCAATTCCACCTGCTGCAAAGTTTACAACTGGTAGGCGACCTTCTTCACGGATTTCTAAAAGAAGATCGAATGGAGCACCATTTTCTTTTGCATAGACCATTATCTCATCATCAGACATTCCGCGAAGTTGACGAATTTGAGATTGAATCTGGCGCATGTGGCTGACAGCTTCTACAATATTCCCTGTTCCTGGTTCACCTTTAGTACGCAACATAGAGGCTCCTTCGCGAATACGACGTGACGCTTCGCCAATGTTACGGCAACCGCAAACGAATGGTACAGTATAATCATCTTTCTTAATATGATAAATTTCATCCGCAGGTGTTAGAACTTCACTTTCATCGATATAATCGACACCCATAGATTCTAAAACACGGGCTTCCGTAATATGACCAATACGTGCCTTTGCCATGACGGGAATAGATACCGCGTTCATCACTTCTTCAACAATTGTTGGATCAGCCATACGTGCTACGCCACCAGCTGCACGAATATCTGATGGAACACGTTCTAGAGCCATGACGGCAACAGCACCCGCTTCTTCAGCAATCTTTGCTTGTTCTGCGTTTACGACGTCCATAATAACGCCACCTTTTTGCATTTCTGCCATTCCGCGCTTTACGCGATCCGTACCTGTTTGAGCCATAATAATTCCTTCCTCCCTGAGTGTTCTATATTTTATTCATTTTAATTTTTTAGACTTTTTTCCTATAGTCTATTGTACCTTATACAAGCGTTAAATCCTATTAAATTAACTGATTTTTTTCTTAGAACCAACCTTTTACTGTATTAACAGCACTTGCAAAAATATCACTAAAGAAATCTCCAATAGCACCTACTGATAACATAAACCAGTTAGCCTTTTCTACACCAGACGTTGTCACTACATCCACTTCTGTACGTAGAGGCTCCCCTGTTTGTAGATCACTATACGTTTCCTCTCCATTATAAACAAGCTCAGCTGTACCAACTTTTTGCCCTTTTTCAAATGGAGCCTGTAAGTTTCCGTTTTTATCTAAAACGTCTTCAGATAGTTTAACATTCACTTCATATTGGTCTTCTTCTCCATTTTTCACAGGAGCTGCAATGCTTGATGCCGTTTCTAACTCTACAGAATTTTCTTTGCCTTTAGAAACATCAAGAGTTGAGTGGCCATCGACTTGATGTCCCGCTTGAAAGAGCTCCTGCTGATTAAATTGTTCTAGTCCATAATCAAGAAGCTTTCTTGTTTCTGCAAATCGTGCTTCTTCACTACCTGTTTTCATTACAACCGAAATAAGACGTTGTCCATCACGTTCAACCGTCGCTGTAAAACAATATCCTGCAAGGTCGGTATAGCCTGTTTTCAATCCATCTAATCCCTCATAACTAAACTGTGCGAGTTGACCTGGCATCCCTGGAAGCATCCAGTTCCAGTTTCTGATTTCTTGACCATCAAAATTTGTTGTCGGGACAGAGGAAAACTCTAATGCTTCAGGATAGTCATTAACTAAGTGATAAGCTAAAATAGCTGATGAACGAGCAGATAACAAGTTGGTATCACTTTGTTCCGTTCCTTCTGGGTAATTATCCCCTAGGTCTCTGTTTTCAAGTCCGGAAGAGTTTACAAACTCATAATCAGTCATACCTAGTTCCTCAGCTTTGTCGTTCATCATTTTTACAAAATCGCCTTCAGAACCAGCTATTAATTCAGCTAAAGCAATAGATGTTGCGTTATCAGAATTAATAGCCATTGCCTCATAAAGTTCACGCACTGTATAATCTTGACTCTGAGTCAGACCAACCCCTGAAAAAGAAGGATCAGCAGATATACTATATGGATAATCACTTATTTGCGTCGTTGTCTCCCATTCTATGTCACCTTTATCAATAGCTTCTAATACAAGGTATTCTGTCATCATTTTTACCATACTAGCTGGAGGTAATGTTAAATCAGAATTCTTTTCGTATAAAATTTTTCCTGATTCTGCATCCACTAAAATGGCTGAATCTGCTTCAATATCTACCGTGTCTGCGTATGTATGGGCAGGATTCCCCAAAACGGTAAATATGCTTAAAACAAGGACCATCCCCACGGCCATTGATGCTTGTAATCTTTGTTTCAACTCTCTCAACCTCCACGAAATATAATATACATCTTAGTTATTCTACCACATGCCTATACAAAAAAATAGACAGGGAAAAGTCCCTGTCTATACTTTATTTTGAGGGTCAAATGGAGTAGTTTGGTGCTTCCTTCGTGATTTGAACATCATGAGGATGGCTTTCTCTCATTCCTGCCCCTGTAATTCTAGTAAATTTGGCATCGTTACGTAGGGATTCAATTTCTTTAGTGCCGCAATACCCCATGCCTGCACGTAATCCACCAAGCAATTGATGAATCGAATCGCCTAAAGGCCCTTTATAAGGCATACGCCCTTCAATCCCTTCAGGAACCAGTTTTTTCGATTCCTGTTCGCTTTGGAAATAACGATCCTTCGAGCCCGACTCCATTGCCCCAACAGATCCCATACCACGGTAAACTTTGAAGCGTCGTCCTTGAAAGATCTCCGTTTCTCCTGGACTTTCGGAAACACCTGCAAGTAAACTGCCAAGCATAACTGCATGTGCACCTGCAGCAATCGCTTTTACAATATCTCCTGAATATTTAATTCCACCGTCAGCTATGATAGGAATATTATGTTTAGATGCTTCCATTGCACAGTCATTCACAGCTGTAATTTGTGGTACACCTACGCCAGCTACTACTCGTGTCGTACATATGGACCCTGGCCCAATTCCTACCTTAACTACGTCAGCACCTGCTTCGATCAATTCACGAGTTGCTTCAGGTGTCGCTACGTTTCCAGCAATAATATTTATTTGAGGATATTTATTGCGAATTCTTTTGACCTGTTCAATCACGCCTTGAGAATGTCCGTGAGCCGTATCAACAACTAAAGCATCTACACCAGCTTCCACTAATTTATCAATTCTTGTCATAGCATCAGCGGTCACGCCTACAGCTGCAGCTACAAGTAAACGTCCTTGTGAATCTTTTGCTGCCATAGGGAATTCGATTACTTTTTCGATATCTTTTATTGTAATTAACCCTTTGAGAGAATTGTTATCGTCGACTAAGGGAAGCTTTTCTATCTTATATTGTTGAAGAATTCGTTCGGCTTCATCCAATGTTGTTCCTACAGGCGCGGTCACAAGATTATCTCGAGTCATGACATCGCTAATCTTACGAGAATAATCAACCATAAACCGAAGATCACGATTGGTAATGATTCCAACAAGCTTCTGCTCTTCATTGTTATTAACTATCGGTACTCCGGATATACGGAATTTTCCCATCAAGTGTTCAGCATCATACACTTGGTGTTCAGGAGTTAAGAAAAAAGGATTAGAAATAACGCCACTTTCCGAGCGTTTCACCCTGTCCACATGCTCAGCTTGTTCTTCTATCGACATATTTTTATGAATGACACCTAGCCCTCCTTGATGGGCCATTCCGATTGCCATTGGAGCTTCCGTAACTGTATCCATCCCAGCACTCAGAATAGGTGTGTTTAATTTTAAAGTAGGTGATAGTTCAGTTGCTAAAGATACATCACGAGGTAAGACGTCAGATTTTGCTGGAAGCAATAGAACATCATCAAACGTTAATCCTTCTTTTGTAAACTTGTCTTCACGCATGCTTAATCCTCTCCTTAAATAGTTTAGGTCCATATGGGTAAAGTAAGTGGGTAAGGTTTTATACTTTCTTATTGTTATTTACAATACGACAATGAATTACCTTTTTCAAGACAAAAAAACAATTCCATTCTTTGTAGAAAATGGCTATGGCGTTAATGTTGATAGTCTCCCGAGTATAGAGGCGAAGTTTATTCAACAAAGCCCTCTGTTTAATAATAAGAAGATCCGTTTGCCGTATGGAGTTTGGGAGGGCAGGAAAAACAGCTCGCTTTCCGCGGGCAGACGCCGAGTCTCCTCGAGCTTCGCTCTGTGGGGTCTCGTCTAGTCCGCTTTTCCCGCAGGAGTCTCCCTGTTTTCCCTGCCCTCCCTCCTTAATTTTCACGAACAGAATCGAATGGGGGGCCTTCTTCCATAATAAAAACAGAGGATAAAAGTGCTGTTATATCAATGGCTACATGGCTATTTCTAAGATTCGTTGATGTTCCGTCCCTCTTCTTCATGGCAAGGTGGTCGGGGAAATGACGAGACTCCTGTGGGATTAGAGGACATGGTGAGACTACCGCAGGACGAAGTCCAAGGAGGCTCACCGTACTCCCACGGAAAGCGAGTTATTTCCCCGACCACCTTCTCCTCATACCGATGACGGAACAGTCGCATTATCTCAAAACCGAGTCTTCAACAATACTGGCCTTAAAACAGAGGGCTTTAACGAGACAAGATAAGCAACTTCCCTAATAAAGCAACAATATTTTTTATAACATAAATCAACAACAAGATTTCACACACCCTAGAAGAAAGAAAGGAGTACAACTTTGCCGAATTCAAATCAAACCTTTTTAACGTATTTAAAAGCTACTTCCCATACAAGAAAATTCTTAATGAAAAAATACCAAATAACAGAAGGAGAACAGGCGAAATTACTGGCCTACGAAAATGCAGAACGTTTCAGTTATGGACTTCAATTAGGAGAAGAATACTTGAAAGCCGCTGCACAAACTCCTTTTAGCGTACAACCCTTACTCTACTACTATAGTCTAACCCACTATTTAAAAAGCTGTATTTTAGTAGTGGATCACAATTATCCGGCTTCAGCCAAAGTTCTTGCACATGGGTTATCTACACGTAAACGAAAAAAGCAACATTACCTTTTTTTAGAAGATGACGTACGCATTCAACCTCAAGGTCTTTTCCCTTTTGCTGCTAAAAGTTTATTCGATATGACTTCTCTCCCTAATAAGGTATCCATGAATGAATTACTTAAACCACTTCCCTGCATGAAGGACATATATAATTATAAGGAAAATACAAGTGATAGCCATTCACTTTTCCCAGATTTAATGGCAATGTTTGCTGTTCTCTATAACCTAAGTATGCTCGTACGTTATGAAGGGGAATGGTGGGGGGAAATGGATAAATTAAGAGATCGTGAAGATTATGTTTTCATTCTACACTTTCTTGAGAGTATGCCAACTCAAATTGCTAATCTTATATCCTCATGGTTAGAAGACCAGTCCAATTAAGCCAACTGGTCTTTATCCATCAAATATTTCTTCTATATGAATATTAGTCTGATCTTTAAGGTGAATAATTTCTTCTGTCTCTTGCAGACGCACCATAGGTTTTGTCGGACTACCGGGTTCTATAAAAATGATTTCAGCCATTTGATTGGTCGTTAGCCTAACTTTTGTCCCTGTAGAATAATTAGCCATTTGCTTAACAAATACTTGAATGACTTCATGATCATAACGGCCAAATTGTTCTTGTAATATTTCTTCTATCACTTTAAATGGTGATTGTTTTCTTCGATATATTCTTTCTGATGTCATCGCATGATACATATCACTAACCGCAATAATTTGACTAAAACGATGAATTTTATTTTGTCTTAAGCCAAGCGGATAACCACTACCGTCTAGACGTTCATGATGCTGTAATATACCTAGCTTTGCATAGTTACCAAGGGAAGAAACATTCTCTACTAATCGATAAGAATAAGTAGCATGCTTTTTCACTTCTTCATATTCTTTTTTACTTAGTGAACCTTTCTGATTTACTGTGTTGGCATCAATTCGAGCCATTCCACAGTCACTCAACAATCCCGCCAAACCGGCCTGTATCCATTCTCCACGAGAATATCCAAGCTTCGAAGCTAAAAATGCTGAGATTAAACCCATAGCAACACTGTGATGTTCTTGATAATGATCATCTGAAGAAAAATGGTGCAAGGTAAAGACTTCTCTATTCGACTTTACAGCCTTTTCTATCAGGGGCACCATAAACTTTCGTATTTCATGCATATCAAGAGGGGATCCACCTTGCCAGCGTTCAAACCATTGCTGGTAGTTTTTTACGACTTCTAAGTAGTAATCTCTAAAGGGGATATCCTTTTCTGGTGAAGCTTTTTTTGGATAAGATTCTGATGGTTCAGAGGTTGTTCGTTCTTGTGGTAGAAATGGACTTCCATTCGATAATTTAGGCCCAACTTCAACGCTTTCGATCATAAATTTATGTAAAACAGAAATATGTAAAGGATGAAGTACCGTATTCTTAGGAATAATCGGTTGATTAGTTTTTCCCATAATTTCTTTAACGATAATACAGCCAGGTTCCAGTTGGGATGGATGTACTTCCATACGTTCACACCTCTTTTATTATGTAAGAAAAAGCCGTTCTGCCGCTAGAATCGACAGACGACTTTTTCTTTTTTTTCTCTTATTCTTCAGGGTCTTGTTCAGGTTCTTGCTCAAGATCTTGTTCATTTGCTGATTCTCCAGCTTCAATTGCTTCTTCTATTATTTCTTCCTGTTCTTTCTCAGACTCAATACGGGCAACTGTAGCTACCTCTTCCTCATCTTGAAGACGAATCAGGCGTACACCTTGCGTATTTCTACCCGTTTCAGAAATGCTTTCAACAGACATTCGAATGAGGACACCCTGAGCAGTAATAATCATCACATCTTCGGTTCCGGTTACAGCTTTAGTCGCTACCACTTTACCGTTCTTCTCTGTTAGATTACATGTGATAATTCCTTTACCACCACGATTGGTTATCCGGTAATCATCAGCTGGTGTCCGCTTACCAAAGCCTTTATTAGTTACGGTTAAGACTTGTAAGTCATTATCAATAATCTCCATTGATACGACTTTATCATCCTCACGAAGCGAGATTCCTTTTACACCAGCAGCTGTACGGCCCATGGTACGAATTTGATCTTCATTAAATCGAATCACAAATCCATTTTGTGTTCCGATCATAATATCCTGCTTGCCATCTGTCAGCTTCACCGAGATTAGCTCGTCATCCTCACGAAGACCGAGAGCAATTAGTCCACCTTTACGAATATTCGCAAATTGGGAAATGCTTGTCCGCTTCGTTATTCCATCTCTTGTTGTGAAAATGAAATACCAATCATCGACAAAGTCTTCGACAGCGATCACTGCATTAATCCACTCATCTTGTTCAACATTTAGCATATTAATGATTGGAATGCCTTTGGCTGTTCGACTAAATTCAGGTACCTCATAACCTTTAGCTCTGTATACTTTGCCTTTATTTGAGAAAAATAGCAGTGTATTATGAGTTGACGTTGATAATAAGTGTTCGACGAAATCCTCTTCATGGGTTCCCATACTTTGAATACCGCGTCCACCTCTACGTTGGGAACGGTAGGTACTCGCTGGAAGACGTTTCACATAGCCTTGGTGGGTTAATGTAACGATTACGGTTTCTTCAGGAATTAAGTCTTCATCTTCAATGAAGTCAGTACCTCCAAGAAGAATTTCAGTGCGTCGCTCATCATTAAAGCGTTCTTTAATGTCAAGCAACTCTTCTCGAATGATCTCAAGAACTTTTTCTTCATCAGCTAATATAGCTTTCAGTTCATCAATCACTTTGATGAGTTCTCGGTATTCATCTTCAATCTTTTCACGTTCTAGACCTGTAAGGCGCTGCAAACGCATATCCAAGATGGCCTGAGATTGCTTCTCAGAAAGGCCGAAACGTTCTACTAAACCATTACGTGCGATTTCAGTTGTTTGAGAAGCACGGATCAGCTTAATCACTTCATCCAAGTGATCTAATGCAATTCGTAAACCTTCTAAGATATGAGCACGTGCCTCTGCCTTACGAAGTTCATAGGCTGTCCGACGTTTGATTACAACTTTTTGATGTTCTAGATAATGCTCTAAACACTGTTTTAAGTTTAGTACTTTCGGCTGACCATCTACTAGAGCCAGAACATTAATACCAAATGAGGTTTGAAGGGCTGTCATTTTATACAAATTGTTTAATAACACATTTGGATTAGCATCTCTGCGAAGTTCGATGACGACGCGTAAACCTGTACGATCTGACTCATCACGAAGATCTGTAATGCCATCAATCTTTTTATCTCGGGCTAAGTCCGCGATTTTTTCAACAAGGCGTGCTTTGTTTACTTGATAAGGAAGTTCTGTAACAATTAATCGGGATTTACCGTTATTTTGTTCTTCGATATTGACTTTTGCCCGAATAGTAATTGAGCCTTTCCCAGTTTCATAGGCTTTTCTAATACCACTAAGTCCAAGGATTTGGCCATGAGTAGGAAAGTCTGGACCGTAAATGTAATCTTCCATTAGCTCCTGGATGCTAATATCTGGATCCTTACTTACAGCCAGCACTCCATCTATAACTTCACCTAATTGTTGAGGCGGTATGTTTGTAGCCATTCCAACTGCAATTCCGGACCCTCCATTAACGAGTAAGTTTGGGAATCGTGCTGGTAAAACGACAGGCTCTCTTTCTGTTCCGTCATAGTTATCATTATAATCAATAGTATCTTTGGTAATGTCGCGCAGTATCTCCATCGAAATCTTGGACATACGTGCTTCGGTATAACGCATGGCAGCTGCTGCATCACCATCTACAGATCCAAAGTTTCCGTGACCATCAACCAACATATTTCGGTAGGCAAAATCTTGAGCCATACGAACCATCGTATCGTATACTGCTGAATCTCCGTGTGGGTGATACTTACCTATAACTTCCCCTACAATACGGGCTGATTTCTTATGGGCTTTATCTGAATGCATACCTAAATCATGCATTGCATATAAAATCCGTCGGTGTACTGGTTTTAAACCATCACGAACATCAGGAAGTGCACGAGCCACGATTACACTCATAGCGTAATCAAGAAATGAAGTTCTCATTTCATGGCTAATATTGACTTCCTCAACGCGCTGGCGTTCGGGTTGATCGACCATTTCATTACCTCCTATTACCTGCAGGGGCTACACATTTTTCTATCTAGTAGTTGTTACAATGCCGCCCGATCTCTTATACATCTAAATTCTTTACGTATTGTGCATTTTCTTGAATGAAATTACGACGTGGTTCTACCTTATCTCCCATCAAAATATCAAACGTTTCGTCTGCACTTATTGCATCTTCAAGGTTTACTTGCAAAAGCGTACGTGTGTCCGGATCCATTGTTGTTTCCCACAACTGTTCTGGGTTCATCTCACCAAGACCCTTATAACGTTGCACGCCAGGCTTAGGAGAGTTTGGTAATTCTCCTAACATCTTATCTAATTGCTTATCGCTATAGGTATAATAAGCCGTTTTCCCTTGTTGTATTTTATAGAGAGGAGGTTGGGCAATATAGATATAGCCATATTCAATTAATGGACGCATGTAACGGTAGAAGAAGGTGAGTAGAAGTGTACGAATATGGGCACCATCAACGTCCGCATCTGTCATAATAACGATCTTATGGTAACGAGCTTTCGTAATATCAAATTCTTCCCCAATGCCCGTTCCTAACGCTGTAATGATCGTTCGAATTTCGTTATTTGAAAGAATTTTATCTAGGCGTGCTTTTTCCACATTGATAATTTTCCCTCGTAACGGTAATATCGCTTGGAAATGACGAGAGCGTCCTTGTTTGGCGGATCCACCGGCAGAATCACCCTCTACAACATACAATTCTGATATTCTGGCATCTTTAGAAGAACAGTCGGCCAGTTTACCTGGAAGGTTAGAAACTTCTAAGGCATTTTTGCGTCGAGTAAGCTCTCGGGCTTTTTTAGCAGCCATACGAGCTCTTGAAGCCATTAAACCTTTTTCCACCACTTTTTTAGCTACACCAGGGTTTTCAAATAAAAATTTCGATAATCCTTCTGAGAATAAGGAATCAGTAATGGTCCGAGCTTCACTATTACCTAATTTCGTTTTCGTTTGTCCTTCAAATTGAGGATCAGGGTGTTTAATGGAAATAATCGCGGTCAACCCTTCACGCACGTCATCACCGGTTAAATTCGGATCTGTTTCCTTATACATATTACTTTTACGAGCATAGTCATTAATCACTCGGGTTAACCCTGTTTTAAAACCTGATTCATGAGTTCCGCCCTCATACGTATGAATATTGTTTGCATAAGAATATAGGTTGCTTGCAAAGCCATCATTGTACTGCATGGCAATTTCAACAGAGATTCCGTCCTGCTCATCTTCAATAAAAAAGGCTTCATGAAGAGGTTCCCGTGTTCTGTTTAGATGTTCAACATAGGACACAATTCCGCCCTCATAGTAATATTCTTTTGGCTCTACGTCACCACGCTTATCCTCTAACGTAATTGTTAACCCTTTATTTAAGAAGGCAAGCTCACGAATTCTGTTTGCTAGTGTTTCATAGTTATATTCTTGAGTTTCAGAAAAGATTTCAATGTCTGGTGTGAATTGTATACGGGTTCCTGTGATTTCTGTATCGCCAATTACCTTTAAATCTTCTTGGGGAATCCCGCGGTGGTATTCTTGGTAGTGAATTTTCCCATCACGGTGAACGAAGATTTCTAGTTTAGAAGAGAGCGCATTAACAACAGAGGCACCTACACCATGTAGTCCTCCGGAAACCTTATAACCTCCACCGCCAAATTTACCACCGGCATGCAAAACGGTCATAATAACTTCTACAGCTGGACGACCAGCTTTCTCATGCATTCCAACAGGCACACCACGGCCATTATCGGTAACCGTGATACTATTGTCTTCTTCAATAATAACTTGGATTTGATCACAATTATCAGCCATTGCTTCATCAATACTGTTATCAACGATTTCCCAAACTAAGTGATGAAGACCTCTCTCGTTGGTAGAACCAATATACATACCAGGACGCTTACGTACAGCCTCGAGTCCTTCAAGCACCTGTATTTGGTTCTCATCATAGGTCTGCTGTCCTTCTAAAATATCTTCCTTCATGGTACCTCACCTACATTTCTCAAGTGGTATATGCTTAAACTTCGGATTCATCTGTATAATCTTCAATTCTATTGAGTGTTGACATCATATTCGCTCGTTTTTTCAACGTATAAACAGATAGTGGACTAAAATAAATATAATCAATCGTGATAACAATAGATTTAGCAGCATTTTCTTCAGTTTCTATGACCCGTTTATTTTTACGTTGGTTAAAAACCATTTCCTCAACTATTGAAGAAGAACTTAATAAACTATAATCTATAATGCTTACAACGTCTTTCGACTGGATCACGTGATCTTCACCAATGTGAATGAACAATGTGTCACCTCATTTCTGAACTTCAATCGTACCTTCTTTCACATGAAAAATTTCCGCTTCTTGTAATGCTTCATGTTCAATTCCTTCGATGCTCGTTGTTGATACAAACGTTTGAACTTTCCCCTGAATGGTATGAAGTAAGTGTGACTGTCGATGATCATCCAGTTCACTTAGGACATCGTCTAATAATAGAATGGGATATTCACCAACTTCACTATGAATCAATTCAATTTCAGCCAATTTTAAAGACAAAGCGGTTGTTCGTTGTTGGCCTTGAGAACCAAACGTTTGCACGTCTTTACCGTTTACATAAAAAACTAAATCGTCCCGATGAGGTCCAGCTAAGGTAGTCCCGCGGTCGACTTCTTTAGACTCTATATCGATAAACTTTTTTTCAAAGCTTGTTTTTATTGTTTCCAAATCCATATCCTCTGATACTTTCACACTAGCATCGTAGGAGATTTCAAGCGTTTCAAGGTTACGACTAATTCCTCCATGGATTGGAATAGCCCACGTTCTTAACAATTGGAGAAATTTGAACCTCCGTTCAACGATCGTTACGGCATGTTCAATCAGCTGATCGGTTAATACGCTTAACATCGTTCGATCAGCTGATGGTTTTCTCTGCAGTTCCTTAAGTAAGTGGTTTCGCTGCCTAAGCACTTTTTGAAATTGTCCTAAATGGTAAATGTATCTTGGTTGGATTTGACCGATTTCCATGTCAATAAACCGACGACGCACCTGAGGGCTCCCTTTTACTAGGTTCAAATCCTCAGGTGCAAACATGACGACATTTAATGCGCCAATATAATCACTAAGCCTCTTTTGTTCGATATGGTTGAGTTTCGCTTTTTTCCCTTTCTTGGAATAGATAATTTCAAGAGGGAAACGTCGATTTCTTTTATATATACTACCTTTTATTTTAGCATACTCTGCGTCCCATTGTATGAGTTCTTTGTCACGAGATGTTCGGTGAGATCGAGTGAAAGCTAAAGCATAGATGGCTTCCATTAAATTGGTCTTCCCCTGGGCATTTTCACCAATAATGACATTAATGGTATGGTCAAAAGTCAATGAGAGCTGATCATAATTTCTAAATGATCGCATTGACAGTTCGTTAATATACATAAAAAGTAGGAAGCCCGTTAATCTTCTCGGGCAACCTCATAAACTCCAAATTCAGGAATTTCAACACTATCTCCCAGGTAAAGTTTTCGTCCACGGCGTTGCTCTCGTTCACCATTTACGTAGACTTCAAATTCTGCTAGAAAAATTTTCACCATTCCACCTGATTCAACAACATTACTTAATTTCAAGAATTGACCAAGTTGAATGTATTCAGTGGATATTTCAATGCGTTCGCTCATAAATTCACCCTATTTTTCGTGGTTTGTCTTGTCTCTCTATTTTACTAAAGATATTGCCTTAAGGAAAGTAAACCGAAGAATATAACAGAAAATAGATAAATTGTCCGTCATTTCTCGTTAAAAAGTAAAAAACCGTCATGATGTGATTTTCAAAACGGCTTTTTAAAAATTGGCTATATTAAAACGTTAATATTACTAGTTGCCTGATTTGAGGAAGGGGGTTGGTTCCGTAAGTGTATCCAATCCCTTAATTTATATTTAGTACCTCTATTATACAAGAACCCCCGTCTATTTAGAAAGTAAATAGCGGGGGTTCTTGATGGATTGGACTTTTTCAGTGGCCTCAGTTGCTTCCCATCTCCTATTCACCTAAACAAAAGCATGATAAGTAAGATCAGCCTAAAAATTTAGTACGTTCGTACCGGAAGAATTAATTGTAAAATTTGATCATCATCGACTGGACGAATAAGGAATGGGCGCATGGCTCCAGTAAATTCGATCTTCACTTGTTCATTATTTACTGCCTTTAAAGAGTCCATCATATATTTAGCACTGAAGGAAATCTTCAATTCCTCTCCTTCAATCGAATTGGCAGTAACCTCTTCAACTACATTTCCTACTTCAGGAGAATTCCCATTAATTTCAATTTGGTTCCCATCTCTTGCAATCAATCGAACAACATTGTTGCGATTTTCTTTAGCTAATAGAGAAGCGCGATCAATTGATTGTAAGAGATCTTTTGTGTCAATTTTTACAATGGTTTTGCTTTGATCAGGAATTAAGCGAGAAGTCTCAGGGTAATTGCCATCTAATAGACGAGATAAGAAATACAAATGTTGTGTTCTAAATAGAACTTGATTTTCTGTCACGCTAATTTCGATAGTATCTTCTGAATCATCCAGAATTTTATTTAATTCATTTAAACTTTTACCAGGAATGACAACCGCAGGCACTTCACCTTGTCCTTCTCTTTTCTCTAAAGGAATTTTACGTGAAGCAAGTCGATGACTGTCAGTAGCAGTGAAATGAAGTTCACCGTTTTCAATTTTCACGTGTACCCCCGTTAGAATGGGGCGCGTTTCTGATGTAGAAACTGCGAAGACAGTTTGTCGAATAAGACTTTTTAATAAATCTATTGGCAATTCAAAACTATCCTCTGTATGAAGTTGGGGTAATTGGGGATACTCTTCAGCATCTTGGCCATTCAAGTGAAATTCCGCTTTTCCTGAACGTATCGTTACATTGCGTTTGTCATCATTTTCTATATCAACATTTTTTTGAGGAAGCTTACGAACGATATCTGGGAAATATTTTGCCTGGAGTACTACACTACCAGGTTCAATATTTTCAACATATACAATTCCATCTTCTTCAGCAGGAATGAAAGATTCAATAGAGATATCAGAATCACTACCTGTTAACTTAACTCCACTAGGTGTAGCCTCTAATTTAATTCCCGTTAAGATTGGAATCGTTGTTCGTGACGAAATAGCTTTCATCACATTCTGTACACTCTCCATTAATTGTTCTCTTTGAATTGAAAATTTCATGGATGAAATTCCTCCTGTATATATTAATTATTATTATAAAAAGTAGTAATAGAAGTCGTAGGGCCTGTGGATTTGTGGATAAACACTTTTTCTTTAAGTCACACATGATTATCCACATGTGTATAAGTTGTTGATGTATGTGACCTACTTATACACACTATTCAGCTAGTGCGTTTTTAATTGTTCTGTGATTTCATCCAATTCTTTTTGGATCTGTTGATCTGTTGCGATCATTTTAGAGATTTTTTCATGAGCATGAATAACAGTTGTGTGATCTCGTCCGCCAAATTCTTCACCTATTTTTGGTAAAGAGAAATCGGTCAATTCTCGAGATAGATACATAGCTATTTGGCGTGGAAAGGCAATCGATTTCGTACGCTTTTTAGCTGGAAAGTCTTCTAAACGAATATTATATTTTTCCCCTACCAGTTCCTGAATAGCTTGAATCGTAATGACACGCGGCTTTGAGCTAGGGATTATATCTTTTAAAGCCTCTGCTGCTAGCGAGGCGTTTATATCATGATTAATTAAGGAAGAATAAGCAACAACTCGTATAAGTGCACCTTCAAGTTCGCGAATGTTTGTATCAATTTGATTGGCAATATAAAGCATGACTTCATTAGGAATATCTAAACCTTCTGCCTTCGCTTTTTTACGAAGGATGGCGATTCTTGTCTCTAAATCTGGAGGCGTAATATCAGTAATCAGCCCCCATTCAAAACGTGAACGTAAGCGATCCTCTAAAGTGGGTATTTCTTTTGGTGGGCGATCACTAGAGATTACTATTTGTTTACTTTCTTCGTGAAGAGTATTAAATGTATGGAAAAATTCCTCTTGGGTTTGTTCTTTTCCAGCTAAGAATTGAATATCATCAATTAACAGAACGTCGACACTCCGATATTTATTGCGAAAATTCACGGCTCTATTATCACGGATCGAGTTAATAAACTCATTCGTAAATTTTTCAGATGATAGATAAACAACTTTTGCGTTGGGATTATGATCAAGGACATAGTGCCCAATGGCATGCATTAAGTGAGTTTTACCTAGACCAACCCCCCCATATATGAATAAGGGATTATATGCTTTTGCAGGTGCCTCTGCTACAGCTAGAGATGCAGCATGGGCAAAACGGTTGCCTGATCCTATAACAAACGTATCAAAGGTATATTTGGAATTGAGCATACTTTGTGTTGACTCTTCATTACCTTTATCTCTTACATTAGCCCTCTTTTTATCTGCAAGTTTTACATCATCGAGTTGATCATCTTTCGTTTCAGGAATAATGAATTTGGTTGATAATTGTGCTCCAGTAACCTCCTGAAGTGTTTCAGTAATGAGACTTTCATATTGATTTTCAAGCCAGTCTCTAGCAAATTCATTCGGAGCAACAATCGTTAACGAGTTTTCGTTTAAAGAGTCAGCCTTGGTTGCCTTTAGCCAGGTTTCAAAGCTTGGTTTACTTATTTTTTCTTTTATCTTTTCTAACGTGTTGTCCCATAGTTCGTGAATATTCTCCAAGTTTTCACCCCTTTCTACAATTTATCAATTTCTGAAAACAAAAAAGCCTTTCGTTCTCTTTTTCGAACGGCGTTAAAAAGATCGAAAGGTGTTTGTATAATGTTTGTTTAACGAAAAAAGCCATTCTTTTGAAATTGTTTGTGGACGAGCATCCTCTTTCTAAAAAAGGGATGATGCATGTTATTATCATTATCCACATTCCTGTTAATAAGTGTTTAAACAACCTTGTTAACACATGTCCACATGTTATCCACAACCTGTGAATACTTTTACATTTGAATTCTGAACAATCACAGTTAAACACAAATATAGTACCAGATAAAGTCACTTCATGCAATGGTTTAGGTGAACTTATCCACAATTTCAACCCCTTGTAGATATTATCCCTCCACAACACTAGATGATGTGAATATCTTGTCGATATTTGTTGTGGATAGTCTTAAAGTAGAGAAAAAACTATACACAGCCCCTGTGAATGTTCTCTGAAAAAGCATAAAAAACGACATCATTCAGTGTTATATAACAACATCTGTTATATAACTGTTTTAACGTGCGGTTGATCTATTGATAGAGAAAGGTCATTGACATAGAATAGGTCATTGCTTATAATTATCGGGAATGCCTTTTAAAAGTATGTAAAGGAATTTTCCTCAGGAGGTGTATATATAATGAAACGCACATTTCAACCAAATACTCGTAAGCGCAAGAAGGTACATGGTTTCCGTAGTCGTATGAGTACGAAGAATGGTCGCAACGTTCTTGCTCGTCGTCGCCGTAAAGGAAGAAAAGTATTATCAGCATAGGCCACTGAAAAAATCAGTGGTCTTTTTTCTAGTCTAAGTTTAGATAAGGCGCGTGCGCTTTTCTTTTCGGAGGTCTTGAGTCCATGAAGAAAACTTACCGAATAAAAAAGAATAAAGAATTCCAACAGATATTTCACCATGGCCAGTCTTTCGCTAATCGACAACTTGTCCTTTATTTTTTAAAGAAAAAGGATCAAGCGCATTTTCGAATTGGGTTATCGGTAAGTAAAAAGATTGGTCATGCTGTCATGAGAAATCAGATTAAAAGATACTTGCGACAGTCTTTTCATGAATTAGAAGGTCAAATTAAACCTGAATATGATTTCATCATCATTGCAAGGAAACCGACTCATCAGATGGGCTTTCATGAAATAAAGAGTAGTTTGACTCATGTCCTTCATAAGTCAAAACTTTTAGATAGAAAGTTGCGAAACTGACAATTTGTATAGTCATGACCTATGGAAAAGTGCTACACTACTCTATAGTGAAAGTGAATGTGTAAGGAGGAAGGACGTTGCGTAACAAATGGATAGCATTACTTGCAATGGCAGGTGTGCTTACGTTCTTATCCGGGTGTACCCAAGTTAACCAGGAAATCACCGAGGATAGTACAGGTTTTTGGAATGAATATATTGTTTTTCCGTTATCTCAAACGCTGCAATTTTTTGCTGATTCTACAGGTGGAAGCTATGGTTTATCCATTATAATCGTAACGATCATTATTCGTTTGGTTCTACTGCCATTAAACGTAAAACAGCTTAAAAGTTCAAAATCGATGCAAGAAATCCAACCACAACTACAAGAGCTTCGTTCGAAGTATAGCTCAAAAGATGCTCAATCTCAGCAGAAGCTTCAACAAGAAACAATGCAGCTATTTCAAAAGAATGGCGTTAATCCGCTAGCCGGTTGTTTACCAATCGTCGTGCAAATGCCCGTTTTAATTGGGTTCTATCACGCGATTATGCGTACAGAGACGATTCAGACTCATGATTTTCTCTGGTTACAACTAGGCACTGCTGACCCATTTCTAGCTATATTGACTGCTGCAACAACTTTCTTACAGCAAAAGCTAATGATGGCGGGCGGCGCGGCTGCTCAAAATCCGCAAATGCAGATGATGTTGTACATTATGCCATTAATGATTGGTACATTTGCATTCTTCTTCCCATCCGCATTAGCCTTATACTGGATCGTCGGTAACATCGTTATGATCTTACAAACTTTATTCATACGTAAGCCTATGATGAAAGATACGACGGGAGGAACAGCCGAGTGAATCAGATAACTGCTACGGGAACAACAGTTGAAGAAGCGGTCCAGTCAGCACTAGAACAATTACAGACATCAAAGGACCAGGTAGAAGTTGAAGTCATTGATGAAGGTAAAAAAGGGTTTTTGGGAATTTTTGGAACGAAACCAGCTATTGTAAAAGTTTCAATCGTTAAAGATCCAGTGCAGGACGCCGAATCATTCATCCTAGAAGTAGCAGAGCAAATGGGAGCGCCTGTTAAAGTAAAGACAGAAGTAAATGGGCGTGACATTTTTATCGAATTATTTGGTGAAAAAATCGCCATGCTCATCGGTAAACGTGGACAAACCCTAAACTCATTGCAATATCTCGTTCAACTTGCTGTTAATCGAGATGCTGATCAATATTATATGGTCATGCTCGATGCTGAAAACTACCGGGCTCGAAGAAAAGAAACACTAGAAACCTTAGCCAATCGTCTCGCCGACAAAGCGTTACGGATTGGAGAATCGGTTAACCTAGAACCAATGCCGTCTTACGAAAGAAAGATTATTCATGCTGCTTTGCAAAACAATAATCAAGTAGAGACGGATTCAGCAGGTAATGATCCCAAACGTCATATTGTTATCCGTCCTTCATAAAGCTAAGAAAATGAAGTAGATGTTATAGAATGTTTCTGTCAAAAAAATTGGCAGGAACATTTTTTTTATGAGTAAATAGAAGAACTTAAAAGTTATACACATGTGGATAAAAACAACCACCCTCTTTCCAAACTACCCCAAAGTATGATAAGCTATTATGTTAGTGAGTTTAATTTTCATCCCCATGTGGATAACTATAGATAAAAAATTCAAGAAGGAGGTGACCGCGTGTGGAAATGGATACGATTACGGCAATATCAACACCAATGGGCGAAGGTGCCATCGCGATCGTTCGATTAAGCGGTCCGGAAGCTGTATCGATTGCAACTTCACTTTTTAAAGGAAAAAATTTAACTCAAGTAGATTCCCATACGATGCATTATGGGAAGTTGATGGATCCGCAAACAGAAGAAATTGCAGAAGAAGTGATGATTTCTGTGATGCGTGCTCCCAAAACCTTTACACGTGAAGATGTCGTGGAGATTAATTGCCACGGTGGACTCGTTTCTGTGAATCGCGTCCTAGAAATTGCATTAGCTGCCGGAGCTCGATTAGCTGAGCCAGGAGAGTTTACAAAGCGAGCATTTATGAATGGACGAATCGACCTTTCCCAGGCGGAAGCCGTCATGGACTTGATCCGTGCTAAAACAGACCGAGCCATGAACGTTGCATTAAAACAAATGGACGGCCGTTTATCCAACCTCATTCAAGAACTTCGTCAAAAACTTCTTGAAACGCTCGCCCACGTCGAAGTGAACATTGACTATCCTGAATATGATGATGTGGAAGAAATGTCGAACGATATGATGAGGCAGAAAACGAAAGAAGTTCAAGAAGAAGTAGATAAATTACTAGAAACTGCACGGCAAGGGAAAATTTTACGAGAAGGGTTAGGCACAGCCATTATCGGTCGCCCTAATGTAGGAAAATCTTCTCTAATGAATGCCCTCGTGCACGAAAATAAAGCCATCGTAACTGAAGTACCAGGAACTACTCGAGATGTAATTGAAGAGTATGTAAACGTACGAGGTGTCCCATTACGACTAATTGACACCGCAGGCATTCGCGAGACCGAAGATATTGTTGAACGTATCGGAGTTGAACGCTCCAGACAAGTATTACAAGAAGCCGACCTCATCCTCCTTGTGTTAAACTATGGAGATGAACTAACAGAAGAAGATAAGAAGCTTTTCGAAGCTGTTCACGATATGAATATCATCGTTATCGTCAATAAAACAGACCTAGAACCGAAATTAGATATTGATGAAGTTAAAAGGTTAACAGCTGATCATCCAGTTATTACGACAGCACTTATTCGTGAAGAAGGCATTGATCAGCTCGAAAACGCCATCTCCAACACGTTCTTCGAAGGCGATCTTGATACCGGCGATATGACTTACGTCTCAAACGTTCGTCACGTGCAGCTGCTAAAAGAAGCAAATCAAGCTTTAGAAGATGCGAAGAACGGTATGGATATGGGGGTTCCCATTGATGTTGTACAAATCGACGTCACACGTACGTGGGAACTACTCGGTGAAATTATCGGAGATGCTGTACACGAAAGTTTAATTGACCAACTGTTTTCACAATTTTGCTTAGGGAAATAATATAAATTAAAGGAGAGACGACCAAAATGACTTACGATGCAGGGCATTATGATGTAATTGTTATTGGTGCCGGTCATGCTGGAGTGGAAGCAGGGATTGCAGCTGCAAAACGCGGTGCGAAGACGCTTATGCTAACACTGAACTTAGATTTGGTTGCGTTTATGCCGTGCAACCCGTCCATCGGCGGACCGGCAAAAGGAGTAGTCGTACGCGAAATCGATGCCTTAGGTGGCGCGATGGGGAAAGTTATCGACAAAACACACATTCAAATGCGTTTATTAAATACGAGAAAAGGACCAGCCGTTCGTGCGCTTCGTGCACAAGCTGATAAACCTTTATATATAAAAGAAATGAAGCGAGTGCTTGAGACTCAAGAGAACTTGACTCTACGCCAAGGAATGGTAGAGAAGATTCTGGTAGAGGATGATCAAATTAAAGGGGTCGTGACGGAAACGAAAGCCGCCTATTATGCTCCCACAGTAATAGTAACGACAGGGACGTTTATGCGTGGGCGTGTGATTATTGGTGACCTATCTTATGAAAGTGGTCCAAACAACCAACGTACGTCTGTTTCTTTATCTGAGCAGTTAGAAGAACTTGGTATTGAAATGGTCCGTTTTAAAACGGGAACTCCAATGCGTGTGAACAGCCGTACAATTGATTATTCTAAGACCGAGATTCAGCCCGGCGAAGAGGAACCGCGTTTCTTTTCCTATGAAACAACGGAATTTATTACCGATCAAATTCCATGTTGGTTGACGTACACCAATGAAACTACCCATCAAATCATTAATGATAACTTGGGTCTTTCTGCGATGTACTCCGGTATGATCAAAGGTACAGGGCCACGTTATTGCCCATCCATTGAAGATAAAATTGTTCGATTTAATGATAAGCCGCGTCATCAGATCTTCCTAGAACCTGAAGGCCGTGACACAGAAGAAGTTTACGTTCAAGGGCTTTCCACATCCCTTCCTGAATTTATTCAAAAGGAAATGATGGAGACCGTTCCTGGACTTGAGAAAGCAGAAATTATGAGAGCAGGCTATGCGATTGAGTATGACTCTGTCGTGCCTACTACACTATGGCCTACACTTGAAACGAAGAAGATTAGTGGACTATTTACTGCCGGACAAATTAACGGCACCTCAGGTTATGAAGAAGCGGCTGGACAAGGTCTAATGGCCGGAATTAACGCAGCTGCCAAATCCCTGGACTTAGACACGCTTATTTTAGACCGTTCACAAGCCTATATCGGTGTTATGATCGATGATCTTGTGACAAAAGGTACCGATGAACCGTATCGTCTGCTAACATCACGTGCAGAGTTCCGCTTAATGCTTCGCCATGATAATGCGGATTTACGTCTTACCGAAATTGGACATCAATATGGTACGATTTCTGACGAACGCTATGAACGCTTCCTTGAGAAAAAGCGTTTGATTGAACAAGAGCAAGCTCGTCTAGAAAAAGTTATATTAAAACCAACTGATGACGTTCAAGCTGCGATAGATGAAGCGGGAGGCAGTCGTCTAAAAGAAGCCGCTCGTGCCACAGACTTGCTTCGTCGTCCGGAAATGACGTATGAATTAATTGCAAGAGTTACACCAAGCGACGTATCGCTAAGTGAAGAAGTAACGGAACAAGTAGAAATTCAAATGAAGTATACAGGTTATATTAAAAAAGCACTCGAACAAATCGAGCGTATGCGCAAAATGGAAACAAAAACGATTCCTGAATCCATCGATTACGATGACATTCATGGGTTGGCAACAGAAGCACGTGATCGATTGAAAGAGGTTCGCCCTCTATCAGTAGGTCAAGCTTCTCGTGTGTCTGGTGTAAATCCAGCTGATGTTTCTATCCTTCTTGTGTATATTGAACAAGGGAAAATTGCCCGCGTTTCTGGCGAATAGGGAAAGGGTGGACTTATGGATACAAATACCTTCCTCACTACACTAAAAGACCAAGGCATCGAATTAGACGACAAACAGCAACAACAGTTTGAGAAATATTTCGAAATATTGGTAGAGTGGAATGAAAAAATGAATTTAACGGCTATTACGGATCGTGAAGGTGTTTACTTAAAGCATTTTTATGATTCGTTAACGGCGGGTTTTTATCATGACTTCAATCAGCCGCTTCACATTTGTGACGTCGGAGCGGGAGCCGGATTTCCTAGTATCCCTTTGAAAATTGCTTTTCCACAAATTAAAGTGACAATTGTCGATTCATTAAAGAAACGAATCAGCTTTTTGAATCACTTAGCCCACGAACTTGGGTTGAATGATGTTGCTTTTTATCATGATCGTGCTGAGAATTTTGGTAAAAATCCGAAGTTTCGTGAAGGGTATGATCTTGTGATGGCACGTGCGGTAGCTCGAATGTCCGTGCTTAGTGAATTGTGTCTGCCGTTAACAGCAAAAGGTGGGTACTTTCTCGCTATGAAAGGTCCCAACTTGCGGGATGAAATGAAACTTGCACAAATGGCGATTCAAACCGTTGGAGGCGAGATTGTCGATGTTCATACGTTTGATCTACCTGAAGAAGGAAGTGAACGCAACATCGCTATTATAGAAAAACGCCGTCAAACTCCTAAAAAGTATCCGCGTAAAGCGGGAACTCCCAATAAATCACCGATCGAATAAGTAGGTCAGGCCACCTTTTTCTTTATAGAAAAAGGTGGTCTTTTTGATATATAAGTGTAATGGCACTTAGAAGGAATAAGACAGGAGTGAAGAATATGGAGATTGTCGTAGTATCTGATACTCATATGCCAAAGAAAAATAAACCGATGCCGGATCGATTAAAACAAGAGATGAAAAAGGCGGACTTAGTCATCCACGCTGGCGACTGGCAAACCCCTGAAGTTTATGAAGAGTTCCAGCAATATGGCAAACTGATTGGTGTCTATGGCAACGTAGATACAGATGAAATAAAGCAACTTGTTCCGCGCCGTCAGATCATAAGTATTCAAGGTTTTTCTATAGGGATTGTCCACGGACATGGAGAAAAGAAAACGACAGAAAAACGCGTGGTTGAAGAATTTGACCAAGAAAAAGTTGATCTTATTATTTTTGGACACTCCCACTTGCCGCTTCTCAAATTTTCAAAGAAAACAATGCTTTTTAATCCAGGGTCAGCGACTGATAAACGGCGTCTCCCTTATTATTCATTTGGAAAGTTAACGATGGGTAGTGAAATTCTTGCCAAGCATATATTTTATAATTCTTTGCTTTGACAAGTTGGGCAATAATAACAACGGCGAGAACCAGCCATGATTTTTATGATTTCTGTACCATCCATTCGACAAGGCTGACCTTCCCGATTAAATACCCAGTACCTGTATTGATCATGAGCGACTCCTAGATCTTTTAAACGTTGAACCAATTCTAAATTATTGGTAATTCCTCCATTTTGATACGATCTCCACATCAAATCAATAGAGGTTCGGGCTGCTTTCTCCAGCTGTTCCACTGTACAATCGATCGGTCTTAGCTCTGGATGAATGCCGGACACAAATAAAATTTCGCTGCGTAAATAATTTCCGATACCGGCGATAAAGGCTTGATCTAAAAGTAAGGAAGTCCACCTTCGCTTTCTAAATCTATTACTTTGGAAGCGACGAACAAGATCTGTGACCGAAACTTTGTCATTTAATAGATCTGGACCTACTTTAGCAATGAAGGGATGAAGTGGCACCTCTTCATCACGTAGGACTTCAATATCTGAGGCGCTATAAAGAAGTGCTGAATTTTTCTCATTATGGATGGCTAACCGAAGCTGACGGTTTGTTTCTGGATAGGCATAGGCTTTGCCTACATACCATTTCCCGTACAATTGATTATGAGAATAGATCGTATAACCATTATCGAATCGTATCAGCATTGCTTTGCCTTTTGTTTCTACTTTTTGTATAGAAGCCGTCTTTAGTCTTTCCTGGTAGTGCTGTAAATGATGAAAGGCAAAAGATATCTCTTTTACAGACTGACCAACGAGTGCTCTTTCTACCTCATCAGCAGCTTTGCGAATTTCTGGACCTTCTGGCATAACAATAAACTCCTTTTGATCAGCTTTCGACATATCCTATCATGAAGAGTTACTCAACATTCTCTTCCATGATCAATTATTTTACTATAGTCCCCTATTTATTAAAAAGAAATAATAAGGAACCTGAATGTGATAATAAGTAGCTCCGATACGGCGAAGAGATTTATGAAAAAACATGCTAATTATCAGACCAAATTGCAACTCAAATAACATAATGGCAACACCTATTGTCAACGTTTAACAGAGCAGGAGGGTTGAAGATTCGATTCCGAGATGATTGTGTGGAGAAAGGGGCGGTGGGGAAGGAGTCGCTTTCCGTGGGCGTGCGCTGAGCCTCCTCAGGCTGGCGCCGAGGCCACTGAAAAAGTGTTTGAATTTAATACGGGAAGAGAATCACAGTCAACATGTTGATTTTAAATAAAATATCAATCGTACATATAGTGGTTGGTTAAGTTGATTCTCTTAATAAATTCACTTTTTCAGTGGCCTCCTGGCGCCTTGCGGGGTCTCATCTAACCCGCGTATCCCACAGGAGTCTCCCCCTTCCCCACCGCCCCTTGCCGTAAGTTTCTATCGGAATCGTGCCGTTCTACCGTTACTGTTAAAGTATGAGGTCGGGGAAATAACTCGCTTCCCGTGTACGGTGAGCCTCCTTGGACTTCGTCGAGGCCACTGAAAAAGTCCTTACAAAGAAAAATACAATGGGACCACCTACTATATATCGGCAGTCTCATTGACATTTCCTTCTATATATTGATTGATTTAGTTTTTGTTCTCTTATATTATCAGCTTTTTAGGAACCTTGCGTAAGGTTGCTGAAACCGGGTATGATGGCGTCGAATTTGCGGGATATTTCGGTACATCCAGTCGTGAATTAAAAAGAAATTTAGACGAGTTAGGTTTCGGCGATCATCGACCGCTTTTGCAGAAGAGGTGGATCCGGAACAGCTGCTTGATAGAAACAGCATGCTTGCGACCGTGGAAACGATGGGGAAAGTAACTGCGAAAATCCACGCGCGTGCGGATTCGGATGTGGATGCTTCCCTTCCGCATGAAAGTGAAGTTGAGATTCTGAAGGCGATCGGCAATCTCGACCGCTTCGTTGACGACCTTACCCAGATGGAAATGTTTTATAAGCGTCAAGTAGAAAAGGATTTTCAGTTGTTCACGGAATGGGTGGAAAAGGAGTTTCAAAAAAGAGAAGAGTAACGAAGGACGGCCCACTTAATTCTAAGTAGTTCCGTTACGGTGGATAAACATACGAAATAGCTTACCAACTAGCTGGCCAAATCGCATATGATTTGGTCTATCTTTTTTTGTGATGTTGATTTTTTAATTAAGAGTGTAATTTCCAATTCATGTTAAAATAAATGTGGAGATTGTGAACCGTACTTAAACGAGCAGGTTAAATGGAAATCAATTATTATAAAACCTCAAAATAATTCATCTTATCTTCAGCTCATCTCTCCTGTTAGGTCCTATTAGAATCTTGAAAAAGGGCCCCAACTGTAGTTATAGCACAGCGGGGGTAGGGTGCCGTTAATCTTCGTTCCCTAACCGTACCTATTACATATCGCACTGAAATTCAAATCGTAGAACAGTTGGCAGCGGAAGGATGTGAGTTTGTATCACAAGCCGGTTGGTTCGATGAAATGACCAGGAAGAAGTGAAAAAAGAGGCTGCCGAATGAAATGGGCAGCCTCTAAAAATTTTAATTGTTATTGAGAGTTATTTTCCATTTGCTCTATAGCCTCTGGATACTTAACTTCATCAAATTCCTCACCTGATGTGTTTTCAATAGTAATGTTTACAGAGTATTCATCTTCACCTTTACCTTCAAATACTTGATACATCATCCCGGACATACCTAGAGTCATGGTAGCAAAACCATCCATACTGTTTTCATATTTCTTCTGGTCTACAACCATGGTGAACTCAGTAAAATTGTCATTATACGTAATGTCTTGAACAGATGAGTAGTCTCCGCTGTTTTTCACTTCCTCTACACTTTCCACGACACCCTTTTTAGTTTCTTTAAGCATTTCTTTATGCGCGGATTTAGACATTTTATAAGTTACAGAACCATTATCGTTCTGTGTTACTTCTTTTACACCTTGTTCCTTAGCTTCTGCTGTGATTTGATCCATGTTTTGTCCCTCTACCATAGAAGCAGGAAGGGTAACTTCAACATTCAGAAGACCTTTATCTACTTCAACCTTCTCTCCATCTTTTTCGTTTTCAGTCTTTTCTTCTGTATTTTCGCCCTCTGCACTTGTAGATGGCTCTTCTGTTGTGTCATTACCAGATTCATCAGAAGAACAGGCAGCTAGAAGACTTAAGATAAGAACAAATATTAATATAGTAAATTTTTTCATTTTTTATCCTCCCTTTGAATTGGTAGACTTCCAATTATAGCAAAATATATTCTTCATTTATATGGGTTTGAAATACAAATGAAACACTTTTGCGTACAAGCGTGAAGTGAAAATGACAGAATCTCTCTTAAAGGGAAGGTTATACATTGATCATCTTTTCCTCGATGGCCAGCATATGGTAATTTAGGTAGTATAAGTACATTATTTTCCAGGTAAGGGCGAGATTCGGAAGCTCTCTAAGCGATGTGAGCCACAATGATTCATTGATTAAGGAGGGTTTATGATATGTCAAAAAAATATATTAATGTAATTCTAAGCATTATCGAGAGATGTTGTTTCCGTTATGGTTGAAAGCGTTTGGAGGTCCGGGAAATCACTCGCTTTCCATGGGCATGTGGCGAGCTTCCTCGGGCTATCGCCCTGCGGGATCTCACCGATCATGTTCATCCCAGCTCTTACGCTTTATAAGGACGAAGGCTAAATCTGGTTCATCAATCCTATCGGCGTTATCCAGCTCCTGCGCCTAGCGGCTAGTGAGACTTCCCTCGCTTCTGTACGATAAGTCAACATCGAATCACGATGTTCTTCGTGTTTCCTTTATCTCCGACAGCTCAGTCCAGTCCATACGCCGCTGACCAAGGCGCCTCCGCTTTTAAAAGTGGAGTCTCGTGATTTCCCGGCCCTCCTTGCCATTGTGAGGCAGACGGAAACCTCAGTAATGGGTTCTTCAAATTGTAGGCTATTCATAGATGGGAGTGGGTGGCTAGGAAACGGGGAGATTCCCAAGCCCCCCCATTCGATGTGTGGAAACGAATCCCTTTCCCAGAAGGACTATCTTCCACTAACCGTGTTCTATTGCAATGAACCTCTCTCTATCAAGGATTTTAATAGGACCGCCCGCTATCAAGATTTGCATGCAAACTTAGGAATGGCTGCCTTTTCTTGAAGGGGTATCGAGACACTTATATGGTAAAGGGGCGGAGGGAAACGGGGAGACTCCTATGGGATGTGCGGGACAGCTGAGACCCCACAGGACGAAGTCCGAGGAGGCTCAGCGCCCGCCCCATGGAAAGCGAACCGTTTCCCGCAGCCCCTATATTCACACAAACATCTCGAATTCAAGTCTTCAATAATACGGTTTAATTGTAATCGTCCACAATCTCTCTATATATTTTAACATAAATCCCAATATTCCTTTTGGTTTACCAAAATCAACATTACAAATTACACCATAATTAGCCTAGTATGTAGCACGTTGACTATAGCTATTGTCACTATGTTATTTGTACTGTTATTTTAGATGTTCTCCAGGGTATCGGAACTACTTATTAAAAAGACGTTCACTTTTTTGTTTTTAAGGACACCTCAACTTCATTTCTATCGATTATAGAAGTGAAAGGAGGTGGTTGACATGGCAGTAACAGCAGATATGGTCAATACACAGTTGAAACTCGTCTTTGAAAATGGCACTGATGAAGAAGGAAATGTAACGTATCGTCGCAAATCTTTTAACAATGTGAAAATGGTAGCAACGGAAGAGCAACTTTATAATGTAGCTATAGCACTTGAAGCTCTTCAACAAAATTTACTATCAACAATTGAAAGAAATGACCGTTCTATTTTAGTAGATCTTTAAAATTAGATGAATCCTAGCCAGGGGGAATAAGTATGAAAAAGCTTGAGTTGAAATTTTTAAATGAAGAAGATAAAGTTGTCACGATTTCTATTGATCAACCTATTGAGCCTGCAGATGAGACTGAAATCAACGCAGCGATGGATGCAATCATTGCTGAAAATTGTTTTTATTCTAGCGGAGGAGATTTAGTTGCTAAGAAGGAAGCCAGAATTGTTGAAAGAAATGTTACGAGCATAGAATTGTAAGGAAGTTAAAGCCGCTATGTAAGAAGATAGCGGCTTTTTCTATAACTTAAAAAGGATAGGGGAAAAGGAAGTGAATTCTGATGGAAAATTGGTTGCCTTTTATAACAGATTTAGGCTTTCCTATTGCGGTGACATTTTATTTGCTTCATCGCATTGAAGGTAAGCTAGATGTGCTTATTGAAACACTACACCAATTCTCAAGCAAGGTATAACGACCAAAGAAGTTGCAGAAATCATAATATAATGCGCGCCCAAATTAACAAGTGATGACCACAATAAATGGTATTAAAAATGCTCCGAGCCCGCTTTTTTGCTCCGAGCATTTTTTTTGTTGGATTATTTAATTAACGCCTCATTATGTGGAAGTAACTACTATGTTAATTGGTATGCTATTTGCTATGTTGATTTTTATAGACCAAGTAGGTAATTATAATTTTGTATTAAAATATTTGTGGAGTTTGTGAAGAATTGATCTTAAATTAACAGAGCAGGATTGTTGAAGATTCGATTCCGAGATGATTGTGTGGAGAAAGGGGCGGTGGGGAAGGAGTCGCTTTCCGTGGGCGTGCGCTGAGCCTCCTCAGGCTGGCGCCTTCCGGGGTCTCATCTAACCCGCGTATCCCACTGGAGTCTCCCCCTTCCCCACCGCCCCTTGCCGTATGTTTCTATCGGACTCATGCCGTTCTACCGTTACTGTTAAAGTATGAGGTATCTGTTATATCTATTGAGCTACTAGTTAAAAAACGAGGTATGGCTAGGAGCTTAATTGGCGTGTATGCCTACCCTTGTAAAACCATTTCCAAATCTACATTACAGGTTAATTTGATGTCCTAAGTGGAACATTTCAATGGCAATAATTACACAGCCCCACGATTTTCACGTATGAGGCTTCTGCTCACGTGAAGATATTTCCGTTCTCCTCAAAAAAGCAAGAAGGTCCGGGAAATTGCGAGACTCCTGGAGCGACCGAGCATAGGTCGTAACATATAGCGGGTGGGATGCCCGTCGAGAAAGGACTAGCCATTCACTCGTAGCGAGTCTTGGAGGGCAGTTTGGTAACAGCTGACTTTAAGCGTAGACAGCTAGGTGATGGGCCGTAAGCCAAAAGGTTGAAGGGAAAAGCTCCGAAATTCGTAATTTAGGAAGGCTGATGCGTTCAGGAGCGTAGAAAGCAACAGGGTTACAGATCGAAAAACGGCAAGAGAGTAACCTCTTCCTCGGAGTCAATGACCACGGCACGTTACACATCGATATGTTACGGCAACTCGGGAGATCCTTTAGGTCTCGATAAGAGTAATGACTGACAAGCGATAATAAAGTGAGGACTGTCAAATGCCTAAAGGAAGTCGGATAGCGTCATAGTACCGAAGAAGCCGGGTAATGCCGGTGGAGGGAAGGACGCTACCTGTGATCGACCTTGAAAGAGAAACATAATCTACACGCAGAGGTGGAATGCATTGTGGAAACGAAACTGACAAGGATATCAGAAGTAGCGAAGTCAGATCCGGACATGAGGTTTACATCCCTTGTCCATCTCTTAGATGAAGAGAACCTCAAACGATGTCACCATGAACTCCCGAAAGGCAAAGCCACAGGCGTTCATGGCGTGACGAAAGAGGGCTATGCGGCAAAACTGGACGAGAATATTCAACAGCTCGTCACACGTCTCAAGAAGAAAGCCTACCGACCCGTCCCGGTGAAACGATCCTATATCGAGAAACCGGGATCGAAGAAGAAACGACCGTTAGGCATCCCGGATCATGAGGACAAAATCATCCAACGGGCGATCACGAAGATTCTCAACGCCATCTATGAACAGGACTTCCTGGACAGCTCGTTCGGGTTTCGTCCAAACCGGAACTGTCATGATGCGCTCAAGATTCTGAATGTATACCTCGAAAAGCGCAAGGTCAATTACGTGGTCGATGCCGATATCAAAGGCTTCTTTGACCACGTGGATCACAAATGGATGATGACCTTCCTTAAACACAGAATCCAGGATCCCAACCTTTTACGAATCATTGAACGATTCCTAAAAGGTGGATACATGGAAGAAGGTAAGTACTACGTAAGTGACCAGGGAACACCGCAAGGCGGCATCATATCCCCAGTCCTTGCGAATGTGTACCTTCATTACGTGTTGGACCTGTGGTTCGAGGAAGTCGTCCGTAAACAATGTAAGGGACAAGCCTACATCGTTCGATATGCCGATGATTGGGTGTGCTGTTTTCAATATCAACAGGACGCAGAAAACTTCTATGAATCGCTGATCAAACGACTGCGGAAGTTCAACCTCGAAATAGCCGAAGACAAAACGAACATCTTACCGTTCGGTCGATTCGCCGAGGAAAGAAGTCGAAGAGAGGGACAAACCAAACCCCCAACCTTCGACTTCCTCGGCTTTACCCACTACTGTGGAAAAAGCCAGAAAGGTACGTTTCGAGTGAAGCGCAAAAGCAGTCGCAAGAAAGTCCGAGCGAAATTGAAGAGCCAGAAAGCCTGGCTGAAAGCGAACCGAACGATGGATATCCGGCTGATCATGGACCGGCTATATCGATCCCTTCAAGGGTATTACAATTATTATTGTATAACGGATAACCTGAAAGCGGTAGGGGACTTCCTAGATGAAGTGAAACGCCTTCTATTCAAGTGGATGAACCGTAGAAGTCAGAGGAAATCGTTTCGATGGGATAAATTTTCCTTATTCCTTCAACGTTATCCCCTGCCGAAACTGCGGACCAAAGTCAACATCTACGAATTAAGAGATGAACTCAGCTATATTCTGTGAATGATGATAGGAAGAGCCGTGTGCGGTAGTACCGCTCGCACGGTTCTGTGAGGAGTGAGGAGCTCATTCGATATGAGCTCCCGCTTACTCGACTGGGATGAACATGATTGGTGAGATCCCGCAAGGCGTAGCCTGAGGAAGCTCACCACATGCCGCGTGCCTAGCAAGCCATTAATTGCTTATTGGTGAAAGTCCAATCCGAGTAAGTGCCAAGACGCTCGGTAGCTGACAGGTGACTGGTAGAGAAATCTTAAGGTTAAAGCCCTGTGCCAGCAAACGAACAGATTGTAACATAAAGTGAATCCTGCCGCTTCGTTAAGAGCCCCTGCCTCATGCAGGACAAGGAGAAGTCGAACCCCGGGCATGTGGGTGAAGACCATGGAAGATGTGATGACCTTGGAATCAGCATCGAAGAATCTCTCGGAGTAGAGGGAGCGATATGTTCGAAAAGGAATGAATGGAACTAGGGAGACCCTCCTCATCATTTCTATAGAAATAAAGCGGAAGCCTATAAATGTGGAATACATGAAGTGGTGGACGGATGAGAGGGAGTCGGAGGAGGTCATAGTACCTGTGATGATTACGACAACAAAACGTAGTCTAGGAAAGGACCTCTGCTTTGTTTGTATGTCTAAAGGAGGTAAGAGTCAGTGAATGTCAAGAAAATGACTAACTACACCGATAATGTTAAAGCTCAAAAACTCTGGAAGACGTTATATCTTTGTGCCAAGGAAAGCCCAACGCGTAGATTTCATGCGCTTTACGACAAGATTTATTCTCCAGATACGTTACGGGAAGCATGGCAACGAGTGAAACGTAAGAGAGGAAGTAGTGGAGTTGATGGACAGACGATTGAAGAAATTGTCGAGGAATATGGGGAAGATCAGTTCCTTGATGAACTCTATATAGAGTTGAAAGAAAAGAACTATCACCCAAGTCCTGTCCTCCGCACTTACATTCTGAAAGACAATGGAAAGAATCGTCCACTAGGAATTCCAACAATCAAAGACCGCGTGGCACAAATGGCAACGAAAATGGTTATCGAACCAATATTTGAAGCTGATTTTCATGACTGTTCGTTTGGTTTTCGTCCAAAACGGAATGCCCATCAAGCGATGGCGAGGATTCGAAAGGCTAGTAAGAAAGGTTTTTGGGTAGTCGACGTCGATATCCAAGGTTATTTTGACAATATTAATCAAGATAAATTAATGAAGCTAGTTGAACAACGAATCAATGACAGGCGGGTACTAAAGCTCATCCGAAAATGGTTGAAAGCAGGGATTATGGAAGAAGGGAATGTCAGAAACCCTCTTACCGGGACTCCTCAAGGTGGTGTGATATCACCTCTTTTAGCGAATATATACTTGGACACCATGGACCAACTATGGGAAAAGAAGTTCAAACATTTAGGAGAAATCACTCGTTACGCAGATGATCTTGTCATCATGTGTAGAACCAAACAACAGGCCTTGGAAAGTATTCGTGCCATTAAGGGAATTATGATGAAGTTGGACCTTACTCTTAATACAGAGAAATCAAAGCTTGTGAACCTTTGGAATGATGAGGATGGCTTTGACTTTTTAGGTTTTCATAATCGGAAGCTCCCGTATCAAAAGAAGGGTGGTTGGACGATCTATGCCATGTCTCACTTCCCAAAGCAAGAAGCCATGAAGAAAATGCGAGCGAAAATCAAAGCGTTTACCGAACCGAGAAGCAAGCTACACATGGACCTCCACGAATTAGTTGAAGGTTTGAATCGTAGGTTACAAGGGTTTAAGAACTATTATCGCTTGTCGCCTGCCTCGAAGAAGTGGTTGAATCGGATAGACTGGTACGTTTTGAAGCGCTTAGCCTTGTTTAACAACAAGAAAAGACAGCGACGCACGCTTCATGGTCATCTGGACGAAGTAGAGAAACAAATCCAGCATAAACTAGTGCGTTTAGCTGACTAGGGTAACCGTAATGCCAAAGAAAGAAGAACATCGGAAAGCCGTATGAGGGAAAACCTCACGTACGGTTTGATGAGGGGGAGCTGAAAGTAAAAGAGGGAGATGTCCCCTCTTTAAAATCAGTTCTCTACTCTACCACGGAAAGCGAGTGATTTCCCGGACCTTCTAACGCCATCCTTGGTAACGGAAACCACCGGAATGTCTCGAAGCTGGCCTCCTCAGGCTTCAACTTCTGCGGTTCACCTTGTACTCTAATCCCACTTTAAACCTTGCATTTTAATCCCTCAAAGCTGGACTACTCAATGAGAAATCAAGCTCCTTTTTCGAGAAAGATTAACTTGTCATAATCATTCCACCATTAATGTGAATGAATTGTCCCGTTATATAAGTGGAATCATCCGATGCGAGTAATACATAGCTTCCTACATGCTCCACAGGCTGTCCAGGACGTCCCATTGGCGTATTCGTACCAAACTGTTCAACTTTATCCTCAGAGAATGTAGAAGGAATCAGAGGTGTCCAGATTGGCCCAGGGGCGACCCCATTGACGCGAATTCCTTTATCAACAAGTTGCTTTGCCATCGATCTAGTAAAAGCTACGACAGCACCTTTTGTAGCTGTATAGTCTACCAGTTGTTCATTGCCAGTATAAGGGTTAACTGAAGCTGTATTGATGATGGTACTACCTCTGTTTAAATGAGGTAAGGCTGCTTTTGTTATATGGAACATAGAAAAGATATTAGTCTTGAATGTGCTTTCCAGTTGCTCTGTCGAAATATTCATAATATCGTCAGTTGGATGTTGCTCTGCAGCATTATTAACTAATATATCTAAGCCACCTAATTCATTAACAGTTCGCTCTACGGCTTCTTGACATACGGTTTCTTCCCCTACATCTCCTGCAATTAAAATCGCTCGGCGACCCTCTGATTCAATTTTCTGCTTTGTATATTCAGCATCGTTGTGTTCTTCTAGATAAGAAATAGCTACGTCCGCGCCTTCTTTTGCATAACCGATGGCAACTGATCGTCCAATTCCACTATCTCCACCTGTAATTAGAGCTACTTTATTAACTAATTTATTTCCACTACGATAATCTTTATCTGCCTGAAGCGGAAGAGGATTCATTTCACCTTCCATACCAGGTTGCTTTTCTTGTTCTTGGCCTGGCTGACCTTCTGTTTGTCGATTCATACGAGTCATTGTTATTTCCTCCTTATTTGAAGAGTTACGTTTTACTTAATTTCCACTGTCACAATTGTTTAAACACCTTTTCAGTAAAAGTATTTGGCTTGTTAAACGTTTATGTTGATATTGTTGAAGACTCGATTACGAGATGATTGTGTGGAGAAAGGGGCGATGGGGAAGGAGTCGCTTTTCGTAGGCTTCAATGTTAATTATCGTGCTATTTGAGTGTTATTTCCAACGTTATTTTACGTTTTCCCGAAAGTATCAGAATTACTTTTAGTCAAATGTACCGCTTCTTTTTTTGTTAATTATAGTAAAAGAATGATAAATTAGAGAAAGAGAATTTGTTACATAGTGATCAACGATAATCTTTACGTGATAGGTTAGCAAGAAAGGGGCGTACTTATGTACCCTTATTTACTTATGATTTTAGTTGTTTTTATGTATGCAGGAAACATTTTAATTGGCAAAGCCATTAACGAATTACCGCCTTTAACCATCACTTTTTTTCGTCTACTCATAGCATTTATCGTACTATTTCCTATTGGATATCGTAGTGCATGGAAAAACAGGTCCGTGTTTTTGCAATACAAAAAGCCGGTCTTAGTATTGGCCTTATCAGGGATTGCTTTGTTTAACATATTTATTTATGGATCTTTACAATTCACGACATCCTCTAATGTAGCAATCCTCGAATCAGCTATACCCGCTGTGACCGTGATTTTTAGTGTGTTTATTTTACAAGAGAAACTAAAAAAGCTTCAGTGGGCTGGGGTTGTACTATCTTTAATAGGGGCTCTTTGGGTTATTATGGACGGAAAATTATTTAGTTTAACATCTTTAGAATGGAATATAGGAGATTTCATTATGATTGGGGCAATTCTTTCATGGTCGATCTATTCAATATTCGTTAAGTTACATATGTTTCGTTTCCCACCCTATGCCGCAGTTCTTGTTATGACTGGGGTAGGGCTGTTGGTGCTTTTTCCTGCTGCAATAATTGAATGGTGGGTTGTAGGGGTACCGTCTTTAGGCAATGTAAATTACTTAATAGCCTTATTATATTTAGGAATCTTCCCATCGTTTATCGCTTTAATATTTTATAATCGGGCTGTGAACTTACTAAGTGCATCTAAAGCTTCAATCTTTTTGAATTTCCTGCCTGTCGTAACGATGATAGGGGCTTCTATATGGTTAGGAGAGCAGATTACGTGGATGCATATTATAGGAGCTATTATTGTTATAGTTGGAGTTTTACTAACGACTCAAGGAGGTAAATTAAAAAAAAGGGAGGAGATTTCAGAATTAACAACTAAGGTGAAGGGTAAGACGTAATCTAGTATTTCTATTAATTGTTTAAATCTATAAACTACTCAATGAACGAATCAATTGGTCCATTAAAAAGTAAATAAGCCAGTCAGTGGAAAAGAAAAGAGAAGATTCTCTTATGTCCAGGCAGATATAATGAATGAAATTTTGAGCAAATTTGACGTTTTATCATTACATATTAGGGTATCTTTTACATAACAAGGAGGAATGAAGGAAAATGTCCTTAACAGCCATTAGCCTACTAATTATAGCCGTAGCTTTTGCATTTATTGCAATATTTGTTGTCAAAGTTTTACTAGCAGTTTCTTCTACAATGAAAAATGTCGCAGGAACTCTTGAGAGTGTAGAAAGTAAGATGGAAGGAATTACGAAAGAATCCGAATCCTTATTACAGAAAACAAACGTAATAGCTGATGATGTTCAACATAAGAGTGAATCATTGAATAGTTTATTTGACACTTTAAACAATGTGGGTACATCAGTGGGACATGTGGGTGATTCTATGAATCAATTATCTGCAAGTGTCTCTAAATCTTCTCAGAAACATTCTGATGATGTAGTCAAGTTTATGAAATGGGGAGATACAGCAATCAACCTATATACGAAATGGAAATTAAGAAAACAAACGTTTGAAAAACCGACCGAGAATAATTAATTAAACTTATGGAGAAATGAGGTTGATTTCATGGATTATTTGGGAATTGGTGTGTTAATTATTGGAATTGCTTTTGCAGTTCTATCTATTTTCCTTATGAAAACATTAAATAATTTAGCGAATGTGTTAAAGGGAGTCGATCGTACGGTTGAGAAATTACCAGAGCAATTAGATGGGGTTATGTCACAAACATCAGAAGTTCTTCATACAAGTAATGATACGTTAGTTGACGTAAATGAAAAGATAAGAGCTCTTAGCCCACTATTTTACATCGTAGGAGATATCGGAGAATCATCCCGTCGATTAACATCATCCCTTGTTGATATGACAAGTTCTATGAAAAAAAGTACGTCTACAGGAGAAGAAAAGGTGAAAGAAAAAGATGCTAGCGGTTTATATGGTGCCGTAGCTCTTGGATATTTTCTTACACAAAAGAGAAAAGCCGTGAAGGAAGCGGCGGCTACAGGTAATAAGTCATGAGTGAAATGGTAAAGGACCGTAAAACAGATAGTAAAATATGTATGGGAGTCGTCCTGTTATTTGGATTTGTTGCCGGCACCTTATTACGTTCAATGACTTCTCCTGATGATCCTTCAATACGTCGAACGACAAAGAATTATGTACAGGCCAAAAAGGATAAGCTGATGACAATTGGAGAGCAGAAATTTAATGAGATCCAGAGCAAAAAGCAAGGGTTACAGGCAGACGCAAAAAAATCCGTAACCCAATAAATTTTAGAGAGGGGAAATAACTATGCCAAACGAACAACAGCAACTACCATCACAAAAAGGGAAGCTATCATTAGCCATTTCGGCAGGAGCTTTAGCTGGAGCAGTCTTTGTATTAGTAAAGAACCCTTCCGCCCGTACGAAAATCAAAGAAACTTCTTTGTGTACAAAAAATTCTGTGAGCCAATATGTAGCAGACGTAAAGGCAGATCCCGCTGGCGCTAAGAACGAACTCGTAGGACGTATTCAAAAAACAGCTTCTATTACAAGAGAAGCATTAAACAAAATTCAAGAAATTTTAGATAACCAAGGTAAGGAAATCACGTACAAAGCTCAAGAAGTAAAAGAAGAATCTGAAGACATCGTTTCGACAGCTAAAGATGCGAGTGAAGATCTAAAGGATGTTGGAGATAAAGTGAAAGAAGCGAAAGATGAATTAACGGAAGCTGGCGAGGATGAAGTAGCGGATGATACTTCTAGTAAAGAAAATCTTTCTGCTGTTCCAGATAAGGCAAAGGATGATAATACGAGCCAGAGTGGAACAAAAAGTCCGATAAGTTAATAGGTTCTACTTATACAACACTCGTAGGATTTAGTTCAATAAAGGATAGTAACCTTTTCTTTGTGAAATTAATAGTGAAAATTATGTGGTTATAAGTAATATTTAAATTGGGATTCATTGTTTTTGCACCTCGCAATTAGACCTTAATGTGAAGAAGGGGTTTTTATTTATCCGATGAAGATAGAAAAAGGACTTATTTGGCCATTGGTCGAATAAAACTACTAGGATAGATAACAAAGGAGAGGTGCTATGAGTAGTGAGAAAAGGTTTGGTTCACCCGTCCGTTCCATCTTTGAAAAGTTTTCAAATGCTACAGATGTATCTCTTATTTATGGAGATCCTATTGAGGTTGGGTCAAAGAAAGTCCTTCCTGTAGCTGAGGCTAAATATCACGTAGGTGGAGGCGGTGGCGGTACCGATGGAAATGAAGCACATCCAGTTAGTTATGGCGAAGGGGGAGGCGGATCTATAACCGTGAAGCCTCTCGGGGTTTATGAGATAACAGAGGAGAAAACTACATATAAGCCTACTTATCACCTTAATCAAATGGCGTATCTTGCATTTTTTATCACAGGAGGTTTGTTATTTTTTCTTAGTAAATTTAAGAAATAGAAAACCTGTTAATGAGTATGACCCAAAAATAAGCTATTCACCTACATTTATGGGCGGATAGCTTATTTTTTTAAGTTGACACAGTTTTTGCTTATTAAAATACAACATTTTTTTCCTTAAGGACTGCCCTTATATTTGTAAGAGTGTGTATGATCGTCTTAACAATCATACAACCATTGTTACTCTTATCAATATCGATGCTCACGAAAAGTGTATACATACTACTAGTTATGCACATTAACGAAGTTGTGCTTGTTGCGCTAACTTAGCAGGATTGTTGAAGACTCGATTCCGAGATGATTGTGTGGAGAAAGGGGCGGTGGGGAAGGAGTCGCTTTCCGTGGGCGTGCGCTGAGCCTCCTCAGGCTGGCGCCTTCCGGGGTCTCATCTAACCCGCGTATCCCACAGGAGTCTCCCCCTTCCCCACCGCCCCTTGACGTATGCTTCTATCGAAATCGTGCCGTTCTACCGTCCCTGTTAAAGCCTGAGATATCTGATATAACAGGGGATATGGCCATCACAGATTGAGCCATTAGATAAGTTAAAAATCGGGTGTGATAGCGTGTTTATATGAAGGGTAGGAGATTACCTGTTGTGTATGACTACCTATCCCCTATGCTCCGATGAAAAGAAACGGAACCACGATTCTTTTATTGAATAATCCGAAGCTTTAAGCGATATGCAAGAAAGCACCTTCCAGCACAATTCTCACTCGTAAGGAATGCTTTTTTAATAGGACCGCCCGCTATCAAGATTTGCATGCAAACTTAGGAATGGCTACCTTTTCTTGAAGTGGTATCGAGACACTAATATCGTAAAGGGGCGGAGGGAAACGGGGAGACTCCTATGGGATGTGCGAGACAGCTGAGACCCCACAGGACGAAGTCCGAGGAGGCTCAGCGCCCGCCCCATGGAAAGCGAACCGTTTCCCGCAGCCCCAAAATTCACACAAACATATCGAATTCAAGTCTTCAACAATACGGTTTCGTTACTTGAAGCACCACATCTAACGCCATCCTTTGTAACGGAAACCACCGTATAAATCAGGACAATGATTAACAAATGTTTTGTTATTATAGGCTGCAATTCACTATAAAATGGGGATTATAATTTCCAGTAAAGTGTGTCAGTTATTTTAGCAGAAACTGTTTCATTTTAAATGACGGTCACATTTATGTTTTCGATTCATAGTTCCACAAAGAATGCCGACCCTTCAATAATTTACCAATATGATAAATATGGGGGAATCGACTGTTCATCATCATTTAAAGATGTTAAAGTCGGCCCGTATCGTTGAATCTAGCAGAGTGGCTTATCAATTACAAAAGCATACAGTGGATACTTTGGGAATTCATTTGGAGCAGTATTTAGAAGAAGGACTAATGAGTGATTCACTCGCAAAGAAGCCATCTGTTTATTCCCGTCCCCATGGAACCGAAATTACCTCGCCTTTTATAATAGTTGGCAATGTTGTTTCATTTTTCGGAGATCAAATATATCTGTTAGCTTTACCTCTCATTGTACTAGTCTTAACCAATTTCCACTTTCGATGGGAATTGTAGCCTTTTTAGAAAGATTGTTGATTTTACTCCAGCCTTGGTTAGGTGTCGTTTTTGATGACATAAATATTGGAATGAGGAAAAATACCTTTTAAGAAGGTAACTCTTTATCTAAAATGGAAATAGAGAAGAAGTGAAAAACTTATCACAGGGGGAAACGTCAACATGTATATATCACACGCAACACGTGAGGAAATTGATGAGATTCTCCCACGAGTCGGAGATTCCCTTGAAGAAGGTTCTCGCGGATATTATGAGGTGGAACAGGATAAAGCTTCACGAATGATGCAGGAAGTTTTACAAAAAGAGGATGGACAAGTTCTAGTCGTAAAAGAAGATAGCCAAGTGGTAGGTTGGATTTTATATGGACAACAAAAGGATAGTTTTACAGGTGAAAGTATAGGGTTTATCTATGATTTGTTTGTATTCGAAAATTACCGAGAACAAGGATTTGCTGAAGCGTTAATAAATAAGGCAATGACTGATTTGAAAATCCAAGGCATGGCTTCTGTAAGATTGGTAGTTTATGCAGGAAACTATGCGAAAAACTTATATGAAAAACTTGGTTTTACCGATAATCGAACAGTGATGACTAAAACGTTATAAATGATAAAATAAATGTTGCTTTTGAACAGTTTCTCTTGGCTATGAATCTTTCTGTATTGCCTGTTTGGTTTAAAATTGCGTAATGTCGTCGAATCTTGATGTTTCACGTGAAACAATGAGAAAAGAGGGATTTATTTGGAAGTAATTTTTATGACTGTCATGTATGTGGTGCTTTGGATCATTATTATTGCTTCTATCTTTTTTATAGTAAAAAGCAGACTAGATTTTAATAAAAAACGTCGGGATGAAATAACTGAAAGAATAGAATCTATCGAGTCTAAGATTGACCAATTGCAAAGTGATAAAAATAGATGATTTTTAGACATGATGAAAGATTGGTATAAAAGTGAAATGATAAGAAGTGTGGAACTTCTATAAAGATGTGAGGTATGGTTAACAGATCTGTTGCTTTTCACATACATGCATTTAACTATTTAATTGTATGAGTCGAAAAATTCAAGAATAACCTCTACAATAAGAGATAGTTTTTAAATATGGATATCAAAATAGCGATCTTTCAATTATTCAATTTACTAGATACTTTTAATAGTCAAAATATGATAAAATGAAGTAAGAGTGAAAAAGGCATACGGACGCGCAGCAGCTTTATAGCCTGCGGCGCTTTTTCCTATTTATTATAAAGAAATGTTCCACGTGAAACATGTTTAATCGTGTGCTTGATCGTAAAAAGGTGGTGTTTAATCGTGTTACATCCTTTTAGCCGTCTGTTCGGACTGGGGGACAAGTCAGATCCGAATAATAGTGAAAATCAAAATGAAGAAGAATATAATCCTGATGAAATTATGCAAGTTCCTGTTGGAAGTATTCAACCAAACCGGTATCAGCCGAGAGCTATTTTTAATGATGAGAAAATTAGTGAACTTGCCCAGACGTTACATACACATGGGATGATTCAACCGATTGTCTTACGTCGGCTAAACGAAGAACAATTTGAGATAATAGCCGGAGAACGCAGATGGCGTGCTGTCCAAACTCTTGAATGGGAAACAATCCCTGCTATCATTCGTGATATGGATGACACGCAAACCGCTTCTGTTGCCCTGATTGAAAATCTCCAGCGTGAAGAACTAACAGTGATTGAAGAGGCTAGGGCCTATGCTAGACTGTTAGAAATTCATGAATTGACGCAGGAGGCTTTAGCTCAACGTTTGGGTAAAAACCAGTCAACGGTAGCAAATAAATTGCGTCTGTTGAAGCTTCCTCAATCCGTACAGCAGGCTGTAATGAATAAGGAAATCACTGAACGACATGCAAGAGCGCTTATAGCTGTTAAGGATGAAGAAAAACAAAGTAAATTGCTTCAAGAGATTATTGAAAAGCAATTGAATGTGAAACAGACTGAGGACCGAATTAGTAAAATTAATGATGATACACCGAAAAAGAAAAAGCCGAAATTAAAAGGTGTCAACAAGGATATGAGAATAGCGATGAATACTATTCGTCAATCTCTCGATATGGTGACAGATACAGGTGTTGATCTTGAAACAAATGAAGAAGATCATGAAGATTACTATCAATTCACTATAAAAATTCCAAAGAAAAAGTCATAAACATAAAGTCTCACCCATCTTAAACAGTCTGAGATGGGTGTTTTTAAAAAAAGAAAAGTTGTAGAGAGAAACATGAGGGTGTGTTTCCGCTTACAGTGCCAATTAATTTAGTAATGAAAGAGGCGGGTGAGAGCATGGGTAAGGTGATTTCCATTGCCAATCAAAAAGGGGGCGTAGGGAAAACCACAACAGCCGTTAATTTAAGTTCATGCCTAGCTTATTTAAACTTCAAAGTCCTTTTGGTTGATATTGACCCTCAAGGAAATGCGACAAGTGGCATTGGTGTTCAGAAAGGTTCTGTTGACCAGTGTATTTATGATGTGTTAGTTGATGGTGTAAGTGCCGAGGACGTGCGGACATCGACCTTGGTTGAAAATTTAGATGCGATTCCAGCTACGATCCAACTGGCAGGTGCTGAAATAGAATTGGTACCGACCATCTCAAGAGAAGTGAGGCTTAAACAAGCCATTGATGAGATTAAGGATGAGTACGACTTCATTATTATTGATTGCCCCCCATCACTTGGACTGCTCACGATTAACTCGCTAACAGCCTCTGATTCCGTATTAATTCCTGTGCAGTGTGAGTACTATGCTTTAGAAGGGTTAAGTCAGCTTTTAAACACAGTTAGATTGGTACAAAAACATCTAAACAAAAACCTCATGATTGAGGGTGTTCTGTTAACGATGCTTGATGCACGAACGAATTTAGGAATTCAAGTAATTGAGGAAGTGAAAAAGTATTTCCAAGATCGAGTCTATCGGTCTATTATTCCCCGTAATGTCCGCTTGAGTGAAGCGCCAAGTCATGGAAAACCTATTATATTATATGATGCAAAGTCACGAGGTGCAGAGGTTTATCTAGATCTAGCGAAGGAAGTGGTGGCAAATGGCGAGAGGGTTAGGTAAAGGTATTAATGCTCTTTTTACAGACTTGGATGCGAAGAATGAAGACAAGCTTCAGGATGTGAATGTGAAAGATTGCAGACCCAATCCATATCAACCACGAAAGCATTTTACAGAAGAAGCGATTGCTGAACTTATGCAATCTATTAAAGAGTACGGAATTCTACAGCCCTTAATTGTACGAAAAAGTATTAAGGGTTATGAAATCGTAGCTGGCGAACGTCGTTTTCGTGCAGCGAAGCAGGCTGAGTTAGATACAGTACCTGTTATTATTCGGGAGATGACGGATGAACAAATGATGGAGGTTGCTTTGCTGGAAAATCTCCAACGTGAGGATTTAACCCCTATCGAAGAAGCTCAAGCCTATCAAAATTTAATGAGTGAACTTGGGGTTACTCAAGATCAGCTGGCTAAGCGACTAGGCAAAAGCAGATCCCATATTGCAAACTTGGTAAGATTGCTAAATCTATCTTCAGAAGTCATGAAAAAAATTAACTATGGATCCTTGTCAATGGGACATGGACGTGCTCTATTAGGGTTGAAGCATCAAGAGAAAATACCTGCTGTCGTGAAAAAGATTGAAGAGGAAGACTTAAACGTACGGCAAGTAGAAAAACTTATTTTAGACCTAAATGAGCGAAAACGTCGTCAGAAAAAACAAGCCCCAGAAAAAGATATCTTTATTAAAGAGAGAGAATCAACTTTGAAGGAACGTTTGGGAACAGATGTGACGATTCATAAGGGCAAAAAGAAAGGGAAAATTGAAATCGAGTTTTTGGATAACGATGATCTCGAGAGAATATTGCGATGGATTGATCATGAATAACGAGACGAAAGCCTGGTAGAATTTCTTCCATACCAGGTCCTTTTACTTTCTTAAAAAGTTTCATGTGAAACATGTAATGGAGCGGTTGCTATGGTTTTATTAGGTACAATTGTCAATGGAATATGTATTATTGTCGGAACATTACTTGGCTTGTTTTTTACTAAAATTCCTGAGCGTTTTAAAGAAACGGTTATGAGTGGTGTAGGTTTAGCTGTTCTGTTAATTGGATTACAAATGGGTTTTGAAACGGATAATATAGTAGTTGTATTGCTTAGTTTGTTATCGGGTGCCATTATAGGTGAAGCCGTACACTTAGAAGAGAGATTGGAATACATAGGTCGATGGATTGAAAGAAAATTTGCTAAACCGGAACAAACATCAACGATCGCTCAAGGCTTTATCACAGCTTCGCTTATTTTTGTGATTGGTGCGATGTCTGTAATTGGTGCATTAGATGGTGGATTAAGGAATGACCATGAAATTTTAATTACGAAAGCTGTTATTGATGGTTTTGTTGCTCTCGTTTTAACATCAACGTTAGGGGTTGGTGTCATCTTTTCAGTTATTCCTGTTGTGTTATATGAGGGGGGGATTGCTTTGTTAGCCACTCAAATTAATCGTTGGGTCCCTCAAGACATGCTGGATTTGTTTATTACGGAAATGACGGCTGCGGGGGGTCTATTGATTGTAGCGTTGGCTTTAAATTTGTTGAAGCTAACAAAGATCCGTGTTGCCAATTTATTACCTTCTTTAGGGATGGTTGGAATTGTTCTTTATATCTCTCAGTTATTTTAAGAGAATCGGCTTATCGTAACGGTTCAGTTGCCGAGGAGAAAGTGATAAGTTGTATCGAATCAGGGGTACAATTCTCACGATGAGTAGTGCCTCATTTTTTTATGGTTTATCTGTGATTATAAGTGTTTTAACATAGCATTTAGTAAAATAAGTTACTGGTTCGTTACTGTATAAGGGATAGGGGTGGTTTTGAAACAACTCGCTTTCCTGCGGGGGAACTGGCAAGCCTCCTCGGTCGTTGACACTCCCTGTGGGGTCTTGCCTAGCTCCTTCTCCCGCGGGAGTCTCGTCGTTTCAAAGCCACCCCATTCGACATGGAATGAACGAACCCCCGACATAGGAAAATGCGTCATACCTATGCTATAGAATAAAGCCTCACTCAATACGATGCTTCCGTTCTCCTCACGAAAGCAAGAAGGTACAGAAAATTGTACATACCCGTCAAGCTAACATGCGAGTAATGCTAAGGAAGAATTATTACTAATAATGGTTTCAATATTTTCACAGTAATGAACGTACCTTCACCATTCGGAGTCAATTAGTTCCAGTCTTAAGAGAATGCGTCTGCCCGCGGAAAGCGAACTGTTTTCCCTGCCCTCCCAAACTCCATACGGCAAACGGATCTTCTTGTTATTAAACAATCTGAGGCTTTAGTTGAAGAAACAAAATAAATTATTAATATAAAAAACGTTCAGATGAATTCTAAATAGTTCCGTTTTGGAGTACAAAAACATATGTAGAGGGAAAAATAGCAACAGAATTATCGAACCAATTAACATACTAAATAACATGTCAATTGGTAAAGAAAAACGCTTGGACATTTTAATATCCAAGCGTTTTTCTTTATATTTTCTACTTCAACTAAAGCATCATTTACTTGAAGACTCAGCTTCGAGAAATGTTGTTTCCGTTATGGTTGAAAGCGTTTGGAGGTCCGGGAAATCACTCGCTTTCCATGGGCATGTGGCGAGCTTCCTCGGGCTATCGCCCTGCGGGATCTCACCGATCATGTTCATCCCATAGGAGTCTCGCGATTTCCCGGACCTCCTTGCCATTGTGAGGCAAACGGAAACCTCAGTAATTGGTTCTTCAAATTGTATATGGTGTGCGAACACAGAAGACGACTCATGGGGCAGTAGGGCCGTTCATTAAAAGCAAAGGATGGGTGGCTATGAAACGGGGAGATTCCCAAGCCTACTTCGATGTGTGAGAAACGAATCCCTTTCCCGGAAGGACTATCTTCCACTATCCGTGTTCTATTGCAATGAACCTATTGCTGCCTTTTCTTGGAGTGGTATCGAGACACTTATATGGTAAAGGGGCGGAGGGAAACGGTGAGACTCCTATGGGATGTGCGGGACAGCTGAGACCCCACAGGACGAAGTCCGAGGAGGCTCTGCGCCCGCCCCATGGAAAGCGAGCCGTTTCCCGCAGCCCCTAAATTCAAACATCTCGAATTCAAGCACAATCTCTTAATTCGTATGTTATTTCATGTTTTGTACTCGAAAACTGAAACCGTTAAGCCTACTGTTGCTGTTTTTTTGTAGCTGCCAAATAGTCTTGATAAGGCTGATGTTCAGATTGTTCATGATTTCGCTTAGACTCTGTTAGCTTAAGAGATGCAGCAATTTTAGCTGACATGTTCATTACATGATGAAGTCTTGTATTCTGTAAAACAACATATTCCATAAAACCGCCAACATTGACCATGCCACTTATGTGAAAGTCTCCAACAGGGGGCAAGTCTTTCTTTAGTGCTGCTCCCGGAGTCAGAGCTCCTGTTCCAAAGGCAACTTCTCCAATAGAAGATTTCTTCCCTAAACAAGCATCGATTGCGAGTGTTATAGGTTGTTGGTGTATCCGATGAATAGCTTTTATTGTGTCCTTTAAATTAAGGGCATGTACAGGCTCTTCAAGTGTCCCGTATACATGCATACCTCGCAGCGTATGTTGCCTTAGCATCGAGCCAACTAAGGGGCCTAATGCATCACCCGTTGACCGGTCTGTCCCTATGCAGACCACAATAATATCTTTTTGAGCGGGAAGGCATTGGAATAAACAATCACTAAGCTTATCACACATGCTAGGATCATCCGTCTGAAAACGGTGCTCGTTCTTAGAAAACTTGTCCTTCCTACTCATAGCCTCTCCTCCAGACACATATTAGTAACAGTATATAAATATATACAAGTTTCTATACGTGGCAAAATACATAGAGTGAGGGGCGGTTCTCAATGATCTCGGGAATAAAATGGATGTTCTTGATCATAGGAACAATGATTGGAGCAGGGTATGCATCTGGACGAGAGTTATGGCAGTTCTTTGGGGAAGAGAGTAGTCTAGCTATTTTGTTGTTTACAATTATGTTCATCATTTGTTGCGTCTCTATTATGCTGATAAGTTATGAACAGCAGTCAGGTCATTATTTACCTGTCCTTCGAGCCATTGTTGGAAAGCATTTGACGGGTGTATATGATGGCATGATTATTATTTATTTATTCACTACAACGGTTGTCATGCTAGCCGGAAGCGGTGCTACACTGGAAGCTTTTAATTATTCATATCGTCTCGGTGTGTTAGCCATTGCGATTCCGCTTATTCTCCTTTTTATTTGGGATATTAAAGGGATTGTTGCCGTGAATAGTTTCGTCCTTCCTTTATTGATTAGCGGATTGCTGTTTGTATTGCTTCTCTTCACCTCTGATCAAAATATCTCCTTATTTGGTGATTTTAAAGAGACAAGCAATTGGATGGCCGCTTTCCCTTTTACAGCTTTAAATGTTCTTCCACTAATTGCTGTGCTCGGAGCAATTGGTAACCGGCTGAAGAGTCGGACAGAGGTTTGGGTTGCCAGTTTAGGAAGTGGGCTAATCCTTGGAGGTATTTCTTTTATATATAATAATAGTCTGATCCAAATCGCTGATGAAATCCTAGTCTATGAAATTCCTTTATTTGCTATTTTGAATCATTATCCTTTTGAGATGATGGTGTTTATGTCCTTTATGATGTGGATTGCGATTTTTACTACTGCTGCTTCAGGAACTTTAGGTTTAGTGACTCGCTTTCGGGATTATTGGAAACAGCCTCTATGGATTGTTGCATTTGCAATCGTGGCTATCATGCTGCCTTTTACCTCTTTTGGATTTTCCGCTTTAATAGGTTATCTTTATCCCTTGTATGGTTTATTAAATTTGTACGTTTTATCCTCCCTACTTATTTATCCAATTGTTCAGCGATTCAAAATAAGTTGAAAACCTGTTAAAATAAAGTGATACTACCATTTGAATGAATGGTTAGTTGAGCGGAATCTTATGTTATGGGCAGTTTTCTCCTTTGCTTCACGTTCATTTATCTTGAATTCTTGAAGTAAGAGTCTTCCTGTCCGTATATGCGGATCTTCCGTATCATGAGAGGCAGGGGAATCACTGTGGAAGAAGTAGTAACTAAGTGGGATGAAGCTATAAATTATGTGACAGGCCCTGATTTGTGGCTGACTTTAGGACAAGGTGTCTTAAAAATTTTATTAATCCTTCTGATATCTTTCATCGTTATAAAGGTAGGGAAGCGCGTTATATCTCAATTTTTTGTACAGAGGCGACAGGGACCCTTTTCCATAACTGAGCGGCGGGAGTCGACGCTTAAAAAGTTAGTTGCTAATACATTAATTTATGTAGTTTACTTCACAGCTTTTATTATGATTTTAGAAACCTTTACATTAGATATAGGTGCGCTATTAGCCGGGGCAGGGATTGCAGGGTTAGCAATCGGTTTTGGTGCTCAAAACCTCGTACGAGATATTATTAGCGGTTTTTTTATCATATTTGAAGATCAATTTTCTGTGGGTGATTTTATTCATGCCTCTGGTGTGGAAGGATTTGTAGAAGAAGTTGGTCTGCGGACTAGCAAAGTAAAAGGTTGGACAGGCGAAGTTCATATTTTACCGAATGGTCATATCACACAAGTAACGAACTATTCGATCCACAATAGTGTATCAATCGTTGATGTTAGTATTGCTTATGAAGAAAACATAGAAAAGGCAGAGCAAGTCATCGCTGAATTACTAGAAGAGCTTCCTGACCGTTATCCTGAAATGGTTGCCGTTCCTGAACTATTAGGCGTGCAGAATTTAGGGGCGTCTGAAGTGGTGATGCGAATCATGGCTGAAGTTGAACCGATGGAACACTTCGCAGCTTCTCGGGCGATTCGAAAAGAAGTGAAAAACCGTTTAGATGAAGTGGGTATTGAGATTCCATTCCCTCGTTTGGTTATGTATTCTCGTCACGATGAAGAAACATCGCCGACCCCATCTTAATAACAGGAGGTTTGTCAATATGCAGGATAAAACATACCATTTAAATGATGTCGTACAAATGAAAAAGGCTCACCCTTGTGGAGAGAACCGCTGGAAGATCATTCGGATGGGCGCAGACATTCGTATAAAGTGTGAAGGTTGTGGTCACAGCGTCATGATTCCAAGGAGAAAGTTCGAGTCTAAATTGAAAAAGATTTTGGAAATAAGTGAACAATAGCTATAAATACGTAAATTTGCTTAATAGATAACGTAATAATTGAATAAGTTAAACATGAAAATGAAAAAACAAGCTTATTTAAGGGCTTGTTTTTTCATTTTTGCATAGGTTGTTATTTTTCGTTACAGTATCTATAATTGGTATGACCAACATACATGTATGTAAATCCTTAAGGAGTGGAAGTTTTATATGGCACTAACAGCTGGAATTGTAGGGTTACCTAACGTGGGTAAGTCTACACTATTTAACGCAATTACACAGGCAGGAGCTTTATCAGCGAACTATCCGTTTGCAACGATCGATCCAAACGTAGGCATTGTTGAAGTACCGGATCCTCGTTTAGACAAGCTTACTGAACTTGTTAAACCGAAAAAAACCGTTCCAACAGCTTTTGAATTCACCGATATCGCAGGTATTGTAAAAGGTGCGAGTAAAGGGGAAGGGTTGGGTAACCAATTCTTATCTCATATTCGCCAGGTAGAGGCGATTTGTCACGTTGTTCGTGCATTTGAAGATGAAAATGTTACACACGTATCTGGTCAAGTTGACCCGGTTTCAGACATTGAAACGATTAATTTAGAGTTGATTTTGGCGGATCTTGAGACGATTACTAAGCGTTTCGATCGTGTTGCAAAAATGGCTCGTCAAAAAGATAAAGATGCTCTAGCTGAATATGCAGTATTAGAAAAACTGCAGGAAGCATTAGAGGGTGAAACACCAGCTCGTGCTGTTGAATTTTCAAGTGATCAGCAAAAGATTGTTAAAGGGCTTCACTTGTTAACATCCAAACCAATCCTTTATGTAGCTAATGTGAGTGAAGATGAAATTGGTGAAGAAGACAACGAGAAAGTTAAAACGATTCGTGAATTTGCTGCGAATGAAAATGCTGAAGTTATTGTAGTTTGTGCAAAAATCGAGTCAGAAATTGCTGAGCTTGAAGGAGAAGAAAAGCAGGAATTTCTTGAAGATCTCGGCATTGCTGAAGCAGGCCTAGACCAATTGATTAAAGCCACTTATAACCTTCTAGGACTAGCTACGTATTTCACGGCGGGCGAGCAGGAAGTGCGAGCCTGGACCTTTAAAGAAGGGATGACAGCACCTCAGGCAGCTGGAGTCATTCATACGGACTTTGAACGAGGATTTATCCGTGCAGAGACGGTATCCTACGATGATCTCGTAGATGCAGGAACGATGAGTGTGGCCAAAGATCGTGGTCGTGTACGTTTAGAAGGGAAAGAGTATTTAGTTAAAGATGGCGATGTTATTCACTTCCGTTTTAATGTGTAGTAAGGATCCTTCCGTTAATGTGTTGTCATTTTAATAGAAATTTGGTATAATACAAAATTGTGAGTAATGAAACTTTAAATTACTCCTTGCTCCTTCAAACAGGAGGAGCCGTTAAGTCCATAAGGAGGTGAATACGGATGAGAAATTACGAAATTATGTACATCATCCGCCCGGATATTGAAGAAGAAGCTAAAACAGCTGTAGTTGAGCGTTTCAGTGGTATTCTTACAGAAAACGGTGCGGAAGTCGAAAATCTTAAAGAAATAGGCAAGCGTCGCCTTGCATATGAAATTAAAGATTATCGTGATGGAATCTACGTAACGATCAACTTCAAAGGTGATCGTGATGCGATCAATGAATTTGACCGCCAAGCGAAGTTCTCGGATGATGTTATCCGCCACATCGCTGTACGTGAAGATGACAAATAAGGAGTTGTTCTGATGTTAAATCGTGTCGTTTTAGTTGGCAGATTAACGAAGGATCCTGAATTACGCTATACACCAAACGGAGTAGCTGTTGCGAATTTTACTGTTGCTGTAAATCGACCATTCTCGAATAATCAAGGTGATCGTGATGCAGATTTTATTAACTGTGTTGTTTGGAGACGAGCAGCTGAAAACCTCGCCAACTTTATGAATAAAGGTAGTCTTGTCGGCGTAGACGGACGGTTACAATCTCGTAGTTTCGACAACCAAGAAGGCAAGCGTGTGTTTGTAACAGAAGTTGTTGCGGACAGCGTACAGTTCCTAGAATCCAAAGGTGGTTCTTCACAAGGTGGAGGTGGCCAACAAGGTTCAGGATTCCAGCCAAATCAGAATCAACAACCAGCAGGCAATACCAACAACAATAATAATAAAGATAATGATCCTTTTGCCGATAAAGGTGAACCGATCGATATATCCGATGATGATCTACCATTTTAGATAAGGAAGGAGTGAATGCAACATGGCACGTCGTGGACGCGGTAAACGTAAAAAGGTGTGTTTTTTCACAGCTAATGGAATCACACACATCGATTTTAAAGATACTGACTTGCTAAGACGTTTCATTTCCGACCGTGGAAAAATTCTTCCTCGTCGAGTAACTGGAACTTCTGCTAAGTACCAACGTAAATTGACTATAGCGATCAAACGCTCTCGTCAAATGGCTCTATTGCCATACTCTGCTGAATAGTATGGAACTTAAAAAGCCGTGAAGTCTACGAATAGACTTCACGGCTTTTTTATTTTATATCCATTAATTCTCTCAGTTCGTCCTTATTGGCTAAGAGGTCCTGTAATGTATATTGATTAAGCACTTCTAGGAATGCCGATAAAGCATCATTTAAAAGATGCTTCAGTTTACAAGCAGGAGTAATCACGCAGTAATTTGTTTCTCGATCAAAGCATTCAAGTAAATGAAAGTCATCCTCCATTGCTTGCACAACGTAACCTATATTTATATCTGCCGGATTTTTCGCTAACTTAATGCCCCCGCTTCTCCCTCTAATTGTTTCTAGCAACCCTAATTTATTTAATTGATGGACTATTTTGCCTAAGTGGTTCTCTGAAATATGAAACACTTCAGAGATTTCTTTCTTTCTTGCAAGTTCACCCTCAGGTTTTGAAGCAGTATAAATCATCACCCGCAAAGCGTAATCAGTGTATTTCTTTAAACGCATAGATTAGACCCTCATTTAGTTTAATTCTTAACTTATATTCTACCATAGGGAAACAAAGAGTGTCTTGATTATTGCTCTTCATGCAAAATTGATCAGAGTTTAAGAAAAGTTTTGATATTTGTCACTAAAGATGTATTTTAAATATTGATTTAAACGAACAGTTGTTTTTATAATAAAGGTGTAAACAAAATACATCTTTAATTAAAAAAGGAGTTTTTTTATGACTACCACAATTTCTTATGAATTAAGTGAAAAGACTATTCAAACTGTTAAATCAACTGTCCCTGTGTTAGCTGAGCATGGGGAAGCGATTACGACTCACTTTTATCAACGTTTGCTTTCGGATCATCCTGAATTGAAAAACATATTTAATATGACGAACCAAATGGCCGGCCGTCAGCCACGTGCCCTAGCGAATGCAGTATACGCTGCTGCGCAATACATTGATAACTTAAGTGCGATTGAGCCTGTATTGAATCAAATTGCAGAAAAGCATCGAAGCTTGAATGTGAAACCGGAACATTATCCAATTGTTGGTGAATATTTATTATTAGCTATAAAAGAAGTATTAGGGGAAGCGGCTACCGATGAGGTGATTGAAGCGTGGGGAGAAGCGTACGGAGCAATTGCTCACACGTTTATTAAAGTGGAACAGGAGAAATACCAGAATACGAGCACTCAAGAAGGAGGATGGATAGGTTACCGTAACTTTAAGGTAATCAAAAAGGTGAAAGAAAGTGATGTGATTACCTCGTTCTATTTAGAATCTGAGGATAGACAATCAATTTCTAGTTTTTCTCCTGGTCAATATATTACGATAAAGGCGACCATCCCGGGAAGTGAATATACCCATTTACGTCAATACAGTCTGTCAGGGGCTCCGGGAAAGAGCTATTACAGAATTAGTGTCAAAAGAGAAGATGGGGAGAATGGCCAACCAGCAGGAATAGTCTCGTCATTCCTTCATCAGCAGCTACAAGAAGGGGATGTCCTTCCTATTACAGCTCCAGCTGGAGACTTTAGTCTAAATAACGAATCTAGTGCTCCTGTTGTGTTGATAAGTGGTGGTGTGGGGCTTACGCCTATGCTGAGTATGCTGATGAACATGGTTGATCAAGGGTCAGAACGAGATATTTATTTCATTCATGCTTCACATAATGGAAGAGTTCATGCATTTAAAGATGATGTGGATCAGGTCGAGAAGCAGGTATCATCTGTTCAAACTAAAGTTTTGTATAGCTCTCCTACTGATACAGATGATGGATATGATAAACATGGGCATATTGATTTAGACTGGTTAAAGTCTACTGTGCCACATGATGCTGAATTCTACTTCTGTGGTCCTGAAGGGTTTATGCGTGCTGTGAATCGTTCATTAAAGGATTGGGAGGTTCCTGAAGAAAAGGTACGTTATGAGTTTTTTGGTCCAGAGTTAAGTTTAAATTAAAATATAGAATATAAAACAAGGGGACAACCTAATAAAGTAAGTAGTTCCGATACCTTGGAGAAAATCCACGCTATGTTTAGCACCAAAAAGTCCTTTTCTATTAATAATGAACTTTTGAAAAACACTATCCCAAAATCTAACGGGTTCAGTTTTCGAGTACAAAACATGATATATCAACGATTATCGGTATTTAACATATAAATTAGCATACAAAATCAGAGATTGTGCTTGAATTCGAGATGGTTGTGTGAATGTAGGGGCTGCGGGAAACGGTTCGCTTTCCATGGGGCGGGCGCAGAGCCTCCTCGGACTTCGTCCTGTGGGGTCTCAGCTGTCC
>NZ_JBHSZV010000038.1:0-58517 GCF_042663045.1 Halobacillus seohaensis
AGGATACCCCACCTTGTTTTTTTAAGCCTAAAACTTACTTACACAGACTATTGTACGTCATCCGCCAGCCTAAAGGAGGCTCAGCGCACGCCCACGGAAAGCGACTCCTTCCCCACCGCTCCTATCCCCACACCATTATCTCGGAATCGACTCTTCAATTATTTTTTTAATAACAACAGCTATATTTGGGTTGTGATTTTGTATGATCATTCAAGTATTATTATTCAATAGCCATTGATATAAGGGAAAAATAAGGAGGGATTCTCTCGATGCATACGGTAATAAAAAATGTCAGCATCTTTCCCATTACATCCTCACCGATTACTAATGGGATTGTCCATATTATTGACGGTAAAATTCACGACTTTGGAGAGAAATTACAATTTCCTGCACAAGCTGAAATTATTGATGGGAAGGGGCAGCACCTTTACCCTGGTTTTATTGACGTTCACACGCATTTAGGACTTTATGATGAAGGAACAGGATGGGCCGGAAGTGATGCCAACGAAACTATAGAACCAACAACACCTCACCTACGGGCAATTGATGGTGCTCACCCATTAGACCCTGCATTTTTCCATGCTAGAAAAGCAGGAGTAACAACAGCTCATATTATGCCTGGAAGTGCAAATATCATCGGAGGGACAACTTCTGTTATAAAAACAATCGGTCATACCATTAACGAAATGATTATAAAAGAAACCGCTGGATTGAAAATGGCTTTAGGTGAAAACCCAAAACGTGTTCATTCCCCTTCAAAAAATGCTTCCATTACACGACTAGGAATTATGGGGACCCTACGAGAAACATTTTACGCTGCTCGAAAAAGTTCCTCGCCAGAAGATTTACGAATTCAACCAATCATTAAGGCACTTAATCGAGAGATCCCTGTACGGATTCATGCCCACCGAGCTGATGATATTATTACTGCCCTTCGTTTTGCGGATGAATTTGACTTAGACTTACGAATTGAACATTGTACGGAAGGACACCTAATTGTAGATCAGCTCGCTGGTCGAGGTTTGCAAGTATCTGTTGGACCCACCTTTACTAGAATGTCAAAAATCGAATTACGCAATAAAACATGGCAAACCTATAAAGTGTTACATGAACATGGAGTACAAGTTTCTATAATGACCGATCACCCATACACCCCGATCCAATACTTAAACATTTGCGCTGCCCTTGCTGCGCGAGAAGGATTACCAATGGAAGATGCACTGCGGGGAATTACCATAACACCTGCCAAAAACCTCGGAATCGATGATCGTGTTGGCTCAATTGAAAAAGGGAAAGACGCTGACTTAGTACTTTGGAACGGAAATCCTTTTGAGTTTATGTCCCTACCTATTTGGACGATGATTGATGGAGAAATTGTATATCGACAGTAATAAAAAGAACCTATACCTATACTACTTTAAGATTGGACCGGAATCTCTGCTCGCTTTCCGCGGATGAACCAGCGAGTCGCGCAGGTGCCCCACCAATGAATGAGAGAAAGCAAAACAACATAGGAGGCTTATCAATTTTTGTCCTGATTAACTGAAGTTGCAGGAACGATAATGATAGGGTCTTTTGGGAGTTATATTATGCGATTTTGATTTAGTCGGGCGGGCGGAACGCATATCCACTCTTACGTTCATTCATTGATGGTAAGGGGAAACGAGGAACAATTTTCACCAAAACCGCTCGCAACGTACAAGCACACACAAACATTCTTGAACGTGCATAAATCCAGTAAAATTTAACTATTAAAAATTTCCAAAATGCCTATTCCTTTTTCGAAAAAAATCGATTAAAATGATCTTACTAACTTACAGTTACATCTACTATTGATCGACGTTTGAAGGGAAGGCAAATGGTGCGCCACCAGCTTTAATGCTGGTTCTAGTGGGTTCGATTCCCACCCCGAATTTTTGTGAGCAATTGATAAAAATTCGAGGGTGGTTTGAACCAACTGGCATGGAATTCCCACGGTCAGACTACCCTCCTATACCCATAAGGAGGGATTTTTCATGCTAAAAAAGCGTGACTTACACGATGTTCCAGCCCTGTTTGATTTGATGATACACCCAGAAGTATTCCCCTACGTTCGTCATAAGGCTTCAACAAGCGACGAGTTTTATTTCGTAACCAAACAAACGGTGGAAGCTGAAGAACGCCGTGAGTTAATTTCCCGGACGATCCTTGATGAGTGGGAGCAGCCAATAGGCACCATTAACCTTTTTGACATATATGAAAATAAGGGATTTCTAGCAACGTGGATCGGCCAACCATACTTTGGTAAAGGATATAATAAGATAGCAAAAGAGGCTTTCTTTGAAGAATTATTTTTCCAATTGGATATGGAGGGTGTATTTATGAAAATACGTCACTCAAATATTAGATCATTAAAAGCAGCACAAAAAATTCCCTACGTAGTGCTAGCAAATGACCAATATCCTGACATCTACAATTGGATTAATCGTAAAGAGGCCGCCTACGACCTTTATATGATAACAAAAGAACAGTATTTATTTCATTATTACGGAGAACAATCATCTGAGGAAGAAATCTTGGAAGCATAATAACTTATGCTTCCTTTTTTATACTACTTTAGGTACAGGTACACTTTTTTTATGTTGAGGTTTTTCTTTCTTAACTAAATCATAAGGGATGCTAATCTCAGGCGTCCCATAAACACCTGAAGCAATCTCATATTTATTAAACACTAACGTTATTTTCCCACCACTAATATAGAAAGCTGTATCTTCGCGAATACCTGAAAAAGATTGTGCGTCAAACGTATCCGGCTCACTAGATAATTTTTTTCTAACTTCTTGATTAAGCTTATCCATATGAGCAACATCTTTAAGATCTAAAAATACTCCGTTTTGGTGATTTTCAAAATTAATTGATTTTACTGAAGTCTGATATTGATTTCCTCTTGTTATATTCGAAGTCATAACCACTGAATAAATTTCATCATCTTCAATAACTAAAGACTCCTCGTAATATAAAACTGGAAAACCAATTGAATCTCCGCCTACTTTTTTCACTTCTTTTATTGTTTTATCAAGCTTGTCTCTTATTTCTCTATTTACTTCTTCTTCTAACTTCTTATTATCCAGACCATCAAAATCTGGGAAATCTATATGAATTTCATAATCCTGTCTTACATGATCTTTATGTTGTATATTGTAAACACTCTCACCATAGGTGATCATTGGTAAACTGCTCATAATGCTGACAATTATTACTGTCAATAACTTCTTCAACTTCAATCGTCTCCCTTCATAATCGCTTATTTTTAGTTTGACCATTTTTACGAATCTTATCGTAAAGAAATAGAGATCAAGCAATTACATGAGAATTAAATATTTTTCAAAAAAACATTGCGTTTCCATTTTCTTTTGATAAAATAAATACAATTTCTACAAAAAGGGGGGGATTGGTTGTGATACGAAGGCTCACACAAGAAGATGATAAATCTTGCCAGGAATTATTATCTCAAAAACCAGCAGAAAATTTATTTATTATCGGAGATATTGAAAATTTCGGCTATGAGCAAGACTTTCAAAAACTATGGGGGGATTTTGGTGAAAACGCAAGGCTAAAAGCCGTTTTACTAAAGTACCATAATAACTATATTGCTTATGCGGACGAAAATTTTGATGCTGAAGGATTTGCCGCTTTAATCAACCAGGACCCTGAATTTATGCAGCTTTCGGGTATGAAAGCCATTACTGAAAAAATCTTGCCGCACATTGTGCACTATCCAAAGAAAACTCGATCCCTATACTATGCAAAATGTAATCACATCAAAAAACTTGAAATGGAAGTCGATACAACTTACGTCAAACGTGCAACTGTAAACGACATACTCAGGCTAGTTGAACTGCAAAATCAAATTCCTGAATTCGAAGAGGATAGCAGCCGAGAGCATAGTATCAGAAAGGGCATGGAAAATAATTCTGCAAGAACTTATTTCGTAGAAGATGGTCCTAAAATGGTTTCCAGTGCATCAACTACTGCAGAAAACTCGATGTCTGCTATGGTTGTAGGTGTTTGTACACACAGTGACTATAAACAAAAAGGGCATGCTAGTGCTTGCATGAAAAAATTGTGTGAGGATTTATTATCTGAAGGGAAATTGCTTTGCTTATTTTATGATAATCCTGAAGCAGGATCGATCTACAAACGATTAGGTTTCGAGGATATAGGTATGTGGATGATGCACATTTATGAAACAGTTGAACAACCAACTTCTATATAACACTTAGGTTGAGACTAACGGGTCAATTCAGCATTTATTCTAACGAGAAATGAACTGTATAAATAGCAAACAAAAACGCTTGGATTTTTAATGCCCAAGCGTTTTTGTTTGCTATTTTCTTGTTAAACAAAATCCCCAGATTGTTTAATAAAAGAGTGGCGGTTCCGTTGCTTTTCATCGGAGAATGAGGGATGGGAAACCACTCGCTTTCTCGGACCTTCTTTCTTTCTTGAGGAAAACGGAACATAGGTAAAAGCATTCACCGATGCCGAGGTTCGTTCATTTCCACGTCGAATGGGGTGGCTTTGAAACGACGAGACTCCCGCGGGAGAAGGAGTTGTTTCAAAGCCACCCCTATCCCTTACACGGTGACGAAACCACAGCTATTATATCGGGAACGTTCCGACTTCTAAGATTCGTTGATGTTCCGTACCTCTTCTTCATGCAGGTCGTCGATGAAATGACGAGACTCACCGTACACCCACGGAAAGCGAATTATTTCCCCGACCACCTTCTCCTCCAACCGATGACGGAACAACCGTATTTTAATCAAACTTTTTTAATAAGTTAACAAAACAACATTTCCTGCTGGGTCGCGAACTGCTAAGCCTCGTTCCCCTTTTTCATAAGAGTAATCAGCTCGATACAACCGCCCAGCAATTTCACTCACATCTTCTTCTGAATGAGCATGCAATTGAAAGTGAAGTAATCCAGCAGCTTCTGGAGAACTCTGAGGAACTCCTTCACCGGCCCACGTATTTAAACCGATATGGTGATGATAGTCACCCGAAGCGACGAATAAAGCCTGATTCTCTACTTTAATTTTAACATTAAACCCTAAAAGGTCATGGTAAAAATAGGAAGCCTGCTGAATATTGTTAACGTGTAAATGAATATGCCCCATCACAGTTCCATCTGGTAAACCATTCCACTTCTTTGTTAATTTCAACAACTCTTGAACATCTAAAGGATCGGAAGCTAATGGTAAACTTCCATCTTCTTCTACTCTCCACTCATGTTTGGGACGATCACGATAAACTTCAATTCCATTCCCATCGGGATCTTGTAAGTAAATAGCTTCACTAAATATGTGATCAGCCGCACCTTGAATAGGTGCATCACAATCAATGTAATGACGAAGGGCTGTGGCCAATTCTTCTCGTGACGGAACAAGTATTGCGAAATGGAAAAGCCCTGCACGACCAGCCTGTTTCTTTACGGATGCTCCTTTTTGAATACGCAAGAACACGTGACCGCCTGCACCGAACTCAATTTGATCATTCGATATTCGCATGATTTTAAGACCTATCGTGTTTGTGTAAAACTTTTTAGAAACTTCAAGATCCGTTACTTGTATGGTAACCACTTTCACATAAGGTGACTCTAAGGTTGAATCATTCATTTTCTGTCCTCCTCCCACCGCTTACTTTTTGTAAGTTAATTTTATATAATTACTGAACAAATTTCAACGATTTTGACTTTTAAAACTCGTACAAAAAGGGTAACAATCTAATAAGCACAAGTTAAGTTATAGGAGGTTTTTATTATGGATCAACTAATGTTTGTTCAAACTGGTATGGGTATTGATGTGCATGGGCAAAACATAACCCACGCATCGGTACGTGCCATCAAAAATGCTATTCATACAAATTCTATGCCAGGTATTCGAATTGCACTTCCCGATCAGGATTTAAACAATATGAAAGTTAATGTTAAGCTCGCTTTACCTACAGATCAAGAGTTACTAGATGAAGAAGAAGTCAAAAAGGCCATTCCCTATGGACAAGTAACGATTGAAAAAGTTAAAGGCGGCATGTTAACAACTAGTGGTATCGTATTGGAAGACAAAGAAGATAAAAATGATCAAATGTTTATTGTTAATGCTTCGGTCGAAGTCGGTTACTAAAAAAGTCTGCTGGGATTTAAATCCCAACAGACTTTTTCTTTACTCTTCTTCTTCATGATTTTCATCGTATGCTTCTTTATATTTATCATAATGGAGATTACGTTCAAAGTTAACATTATCTTGACCTGTATAACCATTTATATCCGTAGAAACAAAGGGTTCAAATTCTTCCGTATATCCTGATCCCTCATCTTCTTCTATAGTTGAAGCATCGTCGTAAGTCATGCCTATTTCATTAAAAGAAGCAACTTGTTGATAGGGGTTTCTCCCACGATCATCCTCTTGATCAACTTCTTGCAAAACTTCCTCTTCAATACTGCGATCGTCAGGTACATGTTGATCAGCCGCATATTCTTTTAATGTTTTAGCTGTTGGAACTGCATCTAGTCTTTCTTGAGGGATTTTTTCCCCCGTTACTTCACAAATTCCATATGTCCCTTGCTTCATTTTATTTAAAGAATCATTGATATCTCCAAGTTCTTCTTCGATATGTTCGACTAAGGCCATATCCTTTTCTCTTTCATATAATTCAGACCCTGAATCAGCGGGATGATTGTCGTACTGAGATAATTCACCCGATGCCTGGTCGCTCGCAAATCCGCGCTTTTGACCATAATGGTTTTCATCAATTAACTTTTGTTCGATTTCTCTTTTTCGCTCTTCTAACTGAGCTTTTAAATGGGAGTAATCCATTGTGCTATTCCTCCTGTATCATTCTTGCTTATAGTTTGGCTACAGAGGACTTTATGTATTCACATTTCCAAAGTAATTAAGCGTTGATACTTGTTATTTATCGACATGTTAAGGTGACTTTTTTGATTTCATCAATAACAAAATGCCGTCAAAAGCTTTTATGTTGTTTTACTTCTCTTACGGTGTTAACTGGACGGGAATCTGCGAGACCCAAGCGAAAAAGGAAACTCGGCGGTTCGCTCGGAAAGTGAACAGATTCCCCCATCTAATCAACCATACCATCTGCGTACAGAACTTCTACTGCTCAGCTGGTAAGTCTAAATAACAATAAAAAAGGAGCATCAAATTGCCCTGCAATTCAATGCTCCTTTTTTATATTTTTAACTCCAAACGGAATTGCAGACGAACAGGACGCCTTTCTTCACTATTTACGCAATGCTTCCAAGAAATCCTCTTTTAGATCCTCAATATCTTCGAGCCCAATTGAAACCCGAACAAGTCCATCAGATATTCCAAGCTCCCGACGTCGATCAGCTGGGATCGAAGCATGCGTCATTTTCGCAGGCACGGAAATTAAGCTTTCTACTGCACCTAAGCTTTCGGCTAAGGTAAAGTATTTCACATTACGCAATACTTGATCAGCTTTTTCTCCACTTCCTACATCAAAAGAAATCATTCCACCATGTCCACGCGCCTGAGTTTTGTGTATATCATGCCCTTTATGACTATCGAGACCAGGATAATAAATGTTGGTCACTTCAGGAAGTTCTTGTAAAAATTCAACAAAGTCACGCGTATTGGTTTCAATTTCCTCCATGCGGATCCCTAACGTTTTAATTCCTCTCATAAGTAACCAGGAATCCTGTGGACCTAAAATTCCTCCAGTTGAGTTAAGGACAAAATGAACATCTTCAGCTAACTGCTCGGAATTAACTACGACGAGCCCCGCCACGACATCGCTATGTCCTCCCAAGTATTTAGTTGCACTGTGGATGACAATGTCAGCACCAAAATCAATTGGGTTTTGCCAATAAGGTGTACTAAACGTATTATCAACAATGAAGGATAACCCTTTATCTTTGGCAATATCAGAAACCTTTTTCATATCGGTAATTTTCAAAAGTGGATTTGTTGGTGTTTCTACATAAATTGCCCTCGTTCGATCAGTAATCGCTGCTTCAATGCTTTCTACATGACTCGTATCCACGAAGCTTGACTCAAGACCAAAGCGATTAATCACTTTTGAGATCATTCGATAAGTTCCACCGTAAACATCATCCGTGAAAATGACATGATCACCTTGATTATATGTCATAAGAACAGCGGTAATCGCTGCCATCCCAGAACCAAAAGCAAAACCAGCGTAGCCACCTTCAATTTCTTTAATCAATTCTTCCAAGGCAAATCGTGTTGGGTTCCCCGTTCGGGAATATTCATAACCTTTATGCTGACCTACTCCATCTTGTTCATACGTACTGACTTGGTAAATTGGTACAGAAACCGCGCCTGTTTTTTCATCACCGGTAATACCACCATGGATCAGCTGTGTTTTTTTCCTCATTCATTTCACTCCTCATAAATCCCTTGACTTAGGTAACGTTCACTACTATCCGGAAAAATAGTTACAATTCTAGTTCCAGGATTTGCTTGATTAGCTTCGCGTAAAGCTGCTTCAAATGCCGCTCCAGAGGAACTAGCTACGAGTAATCCTTCATTGACAGCCAGTTCTTTTAAACGTTGAAAAGCTAACTCATCAGAAATAGTATGAATGGCATCAAAATAATCTTCATCCATATAAAAAGGAAAAAACTCCATCCCAATTCCTTCGGTTCGATGAGGACCAGACTGACCACCATTTAGAATAGAGCCTTCTGGTTCAACAATAGATGTCTTAATTGCAGGGTTTTGTTCTTTCAAATAACGAGCCGTTCCCATAAACGTACCACCAGTACCTGCCCCAGCTACAAACACGTCGATTTCCCCATTTAGATCACTAAATATTTCAGGACCTAACGTATCAAAATACGTATTCGGATTGGCAATGTTATTAAACTGTTGAGGACTAAATGAATCTTTAACCTCTCCACATAACTCATTTGCCTTCTTAATGGCACCAGTCATACCTTCAGCTGTTGGTGTTTGGATGACATTTGCCCCAAGAGCCTTCATAAGCATTTGTTTTTCCATACTGAACTTCTCTGGAATAACGAACGTCACATTGAATCCTCTGCCAATTGCGGCTAGCGCGACACCAATGCCTGTATTCCCTGCCGTTGGTTCAATAATTGTTCCACCCGGTTTTAACAAGCCACGATCTACAGCATCATCAATCAGTTTTAAACCCAGACGATCTTTCACACTACCGCCTGGGTTCATATATTCAAGCTTCGCAAAAATTCTTGCCTGATTCGGAATCGTTGAGTTAGTGAGCTCAATCATTGGCGTATTGCCTATTAGTGATTGAACATTCTTAACGTATCCCATAAGGCTCTCCTCACCTTCTGAATTAAAAGACTTCTGTCCACTCATCACGTTTGTCTAGCAATTCACGTGCAAGTACTTTCGCTCCATCTAAACTATGGCTAGCGGCAAAGCCACACTGTACTTCATTACACGCTGGAACTTCGTCAGCTTCTAGTACGTCTTTTAACGTATTTTCCAACAGCTGAAGCACATTTTCGTAATTATCGTCATTCAAAATAGCTAAATAAAATCCAGTTTGACATCCCATTGGTCCGATATCAATAATACGACTATGATGATCACGAGTCTTTTCTGCCATTAGGTGTTCAAGAGAGTGAAGAGCTGGCATATCCATATGCTCTTTATTTGGCTGCTTTAAACGGATATCATATTTGTAAATTTTATCACCATGTTCCCCTTCGGTTACACCAACAAGGCGAACATACGGAGCTTTCACTTTGGTATGGTCTAGGTTAAAACTTTCAACGTTCATCTTTGTCATAAATTCTCATTCTCCTTTTTTAGCTTGAATAAGCCAAGCAAATTTGTTTATTTGTTTAAAAGATACCTCAAATCCTAGCTGGAGAAACATTTGTTCAAGATCATCTTGATACGAATAATACTCCGTTTGTAAATCCTGAGCTAAATTAAGAAACCCTTTTTGTTCAGCTTCTTGAATTAGTTTATTTTTGTAAGCTTCATTTCTAAATAGTGTATCGATAAAAATAATTTCTCCATCTATTTCAAGTTTATCATAATATTCTTTCAATACTAAGCGTTTCTCTTGGTCGTTAAGATGATGAAAAGCAAACGAACTTACGACAGAACGAATCGGCATCTCTAAAGCAGGAAAATGAATAAAGTCTCCTGCATAAATAGCTGCTTCTGGGCATTTAAGGTTCGCGATTCTCCTCATTTCTTCTGAGGGTTCAATTCCAACAACCACTTTATTTTGAGCAATAATTTTTTTAGTTAAATTAGCCGTTCCTACTCCAAATTCAAGGACAGGTGAAACTGAAAGATCAGCTAACTCTTGGAGCATTTTATCGTAACCCTCAAACACTTCCTTGTACTCTGGATCACTGCCTGAAACTGTGTCATCATAAGAGCTCGCCCATTCATTAAAAAGGTCGACAAACTCCACACCCATTTCACTCATCCCCTCATTCTAATAATCCTTATAGGTTAACTCGGGATTATAAATATACTTTATCATATTTCGATACACCGCTCAATGTTCTTACTTTCTAATGAATCTACCAAATTCTGCATCTTTTTGCAGTTAATATTTCGTCGATTTTTTAAATAAATACTGATTTCTTTATGAAGTGGATTGCTTAGTGGGCCTTCCTCCATAATGAAAACAGAGGGTAAACATGCTGTTATATCAACGGCTGCGTGCCGACTTCTAAGATTCGTTGATGTACCGTGCCTCTTCTTCATGGCAAGGGGGTCAGGGAAATGACGCATACCCGTCAAACTAACCTCAACATTTTCGTCATCCCTTTAATAAACGTCATCCTTCCTTGAAAGAAGAAATTTCTAGGGAAGGATGATTTTATGTGTGAAAAACACACTTGGCCGTGATTCTGAAAGACAAACAGCTAAAGAAACCGGCTTTTTGAATCGTTCCAGTACATTCAAGCCTGAAATTCTTGAGTCTCTGTACACGGTTAAAAGAAACAGCTTACATCATTTATGGAGCGCTATATCCTTTCAATAGTCTCCCGAATGATTATGCCGACTATCCGGAAATTTATGGTTTTGGAGTAAAGGTGCAGTTGGAATAAAAGAATGGCAGTTCCAGTGCTTTTTATCGGAGATGGAGATGAGAAACCATCAACCATCACTATGAAGAGTAGAACGTAACCCTTTTATGAAAATCGGGGGTGCTGTGTGAATAGTGCCATTTAAATGATCTACTTGTGCTATGAAATTGATCTGTACTATAAATTCAGAAACGGTCTTTACAAGGAGAAGTGGTGATGGATAGGCATACACACCAGGTAAGATCCTACCTTTCATATAAATACGCTATCACACCAGATTTTTAACAACTTATCTAATGACTCAATAGATCTGTGTGATGGCCATATTCTCTGGTCTGCATCAGGCTTCAATTGGCGTTATATCAGATATCTCATGCTTTAACAGGGGTGGTAGAACATCACGATTTCGATAGCAACATAGGGCAAGGGGCGGTGGGGAAGGGGGAGACTCCTGTGGGATACGCGGGTTAGATGAGACCCCGCAAGGCGCCAGCCTGAGGAGGCTCAGCGCACGCCCACGGAAAGCGACTCCTTCCCCACCGCCCCTTTCTCCACACCATGATCTCGGAATGGAGTCATCCACTATCCTTTCGATTAAAAAACACATAGCCCAGAAAAAGGACTATGTGCACCTATCCATTATTTATTATCTTCTCTTTTTCCTGGAGAAAGTTTTTCAATACTACGGCGTTGAAGTTTCTCTCCAATACCTTTTTCAATAACACTCAAGGCTTGCTTATCTTTAGGAGCAACAAAAGTAATAGCTAAACCTTTTCCACCGGCCCGGCCTGTTCGCCCAATTCGATGAATATAGCTATCTGCATCCTGAGGAACATCGTAGTTAAACACGTGGGTAACTCCTTCAACATCCAGTCCTCGTGCCGCTACATCAGTCGCTACTAAATACTGGATTTTTGCATCACGAAATCGTTTCATTACTTTTTCACGCTTCGCTTGTGAAAGGTCGCCGTGCAATTCATCAACTTCAAAGCCTTGACTTTTCAATTCACCATGCAATTTCATCGTTCTTCTTTTCGTACGGCAAAAGATGACGGCTAAAAACGGGCGATGTTCATTCATAATTTGTATGAGCGTTTCCTGTTTTGCTCGATCGGTGGTTTCATAGACAAGTTGCTTAATATCACTCAATGTCACCGTTTCTGCCTGAACAGTAATTTTTTCCGGATTTTTCAAATACTTTTTAGAAAGTGATTTTACTTGTTCAGAAATCGTTGCAGAAAAAGCGCTAGTCTGTCGTTCCTCAGGCGTTTGTCCTAAAATATCCGCCACATCAGGTAAGAATCCAGCCTCAAGCATCTGATCTGCTTCATCCAATACGACATAATCAACACGCTCAAGTGATATCGTCTCTCTTCGCAAATGGTCAAGAAGACGGCCTGGTGTAGCAACGACTATATGGGTTTGACCATTCAACTTCTTAGCTTGTTTCACGACATCTTGTCCACCATAAACAGCTAACACACGAACATCCTCTGAGCGGATTTTCTCCACTTCACTCGTAATTTGCAAAGCGAGTTCACGTGTAGGTGTAACGATTAAACCTTGGACGTATGACTGGGTTGTATCAATTTTTTGTAAAAGAGGTAAAAGGAAAGCGAGCGTTTTTCCTGTACCCGTTTGCGCTTTTGCTATCGTATCTTTCCCTGCCAATAATGCAGGAATCGCCTGCTCTTGAACAGGGGTGGGACTTGCTATCCCCTGGTGCTTTAACTTCTTAATTAACGATGGTTCTATTCCCATATTTTCAAACTGGTTCATAGTCTTCACTTCTTTCTAGTAAATACTTGTATCCTATTATTGTAACTGAATGTACAGATTATGAACATTTTTATTTTTATAAACCATATAGTATAGGTAAACTCTACTGTCAGGAGGTCAACGATTAATGGACATCCAAGTTCGAAGAGGAGACTCTTTATGGTCATATGCGAACACGTTCAACATACCTTTACCCCTTATTATTGACTCCAATCCTTCCGTCAATCCATCTGCTCTTTCTATCGGACAACCCATCCAGATTCCTGGGTACTGGTTATCTGAATATAGCGTCCAGCCAGGAGATTCATTTTATGCGATTGCGACTAGAGAGAGAATTTCAATCGATAGTTTACTTTTAGCTAATCCAGATGCTAATCCAATCACTCTACAAATTGGGCAAGTTGTAAACGTTCCCCAAAGGGTTACTACATCTATTATAAACCCAAGACAAAATTATGATTCCATAGTATTGGCGAATGATTTAGAAGAGTTAGCCGACCTTTATCCTTTTATAAGAAGAAGGTCTATAGGAAATAGTGTCATGGGTAAAGAATTAATTGAAATACAAATTGGAAACGGAGAAAAAGTAGTACACTGGAACGGTTCATTTCATGCAAATGAGTGGATAACTACCCCTATAATCATGGAGTTTGTCAACAGCTATTTATTAGCTCTGACGAATAACGAGAACATTCGCGGACGTACCATGTTACCTTTTTATGATCAGGTAACTTTGTCAATTGTACCAATGGTTAATCCTGATGGTGTTGACCTCGTAATCAATGGCCCCTCTGAAGATACCTACGGCGAAGAAGCTTTACGTATAAACAATGGCAGCACAGACTTTAGCGGATGGAAAGCAAACATTCGCGGAGTAGATTTAAACAATCAGTACCCAGCAAACTGGGCAATTGAAGCGGAGCGAAAGCCCGATCAGCCTGCCCCAAGAGATTTCCCTGGATATCAACCGCTAACTGAACCTGAAAGTGTTGCTATGGCTGAATTAGCAGGAGAGCTCTCTTTTGAAAAAATGCTCGCCTTCCACACGCAAGGTGAAGTGATTTACTGGGGGTATGAAAATTTAGAACCACCGAGGTCTCGAGCAATTGTTAACGAATTCTCACGAGTGAGTGGATACGATCCGATTCGTTACGTCTATAGTTATGCTGGTTATAAAGATTGGTTTATTCAAGACTTCCGCGAGCCTGGATTTACAGTTGAACTGGGCCAAGGAATTAATCCTCTCCCCATTAATCAATTTGATGAAATCTACCAAAAAACTTTAGGTATTTTTTTAGCCAGTATGTATATGTAAGTTATGTAGCGAATTCAAAAGATTATCAGGGGCATAAACGATAATTCTAGGAGTTGTAACGTTTCCATCACTTATTGCACGGGGAAAGGGCAACGATTAGACTCCTGACTCTCTTTGTGTAGTTACAATTCATATAAAATAGTAGTCCAGTTAAAGGGTACAAATTTGCATTTTGTACCCAAACTGAACTACTTATCTATCAAAAATATCACTTTTTCCTCATTTAATTTCATCCTGATCCATATGCCCATTATGCGTCTTTAAAATCGCAAGCGCCTCATTGTAATCATCACCCTTTACATCAAAATGTAATAGATGGGTTAAATGATCCACATCTTGGTTTTCATCTTTAGACACGTTTTTATCTGGGTCAATAAAATCATTAAAATCAGGCACACCTGCAGATTGACTTTGGTTTAGTACAGGGACGATTCCGGTTAACCTAGTTTCTTCGGGTATGGCTTCGACCAAATCATTTTCCATCGAAAGCTTTTGTAATTCAGCTCGTGCACTTTCCGCATCATTCTCCGTATTAAAATAAGCCTCAATATGTTTCCTCATCTTAAGATTACTCTCCTTCCATAATATAGTTACCTTTGTCTTCACTATTCCCTAATCATCGATAACTATAACTTTTTCATGAGAGTTCACCTTTGATTTTGCAGGACTTGCTGATGAGAAAACGCGCTTTTGGCTAAGTTTTTAATAACCATATCGTCCATCGGTGGATTATGCAGTCCTGAACGTACATCACGATAATAGCGTTCAAGCGGATTGCTTTGAGATAAACTTCTTGCTCCAACAATTCGCATGGAAAGATCAACCACTCTGACAGCCATATTAGTAACAACATGCTTAACAGCTGCTAGATCATTCCCCATTTCAGGGCGCTTCTCGGGTTCAGAAATCCAACGGTTAGCGACGGAATATAATAACTCTCTTCCTTGAAAGAGCTCTAATTCAATTTCACCAATTTTCATCTGAACCTCTGCTACTTCTTTAATGGGGCCAGGCAAGCTATTTGGTTGATAATTATTTGCGAATTCCACAGCATAATCTCGTGCCGCAGTAGCAATTCCTAAATAGCAAGCAGGAATGTGTAACAACCAAGCTTTAGGAGCAGCAGGTGCTGTTAAATCTCCCTCTTCTTCAACTAATGCATCAGAAGGAAGCTTCACATTTTCTAAAACAAGGTCGTCACTGCGTGTTCCTTTCATTGAAGCAGAATCCCATGTTTCCTCTACAGAAACACCTTTTTTCCGATGATCCACAAGGAAAATCCCTTTCTTCTCTGTCCCCGCTATCACAGCAGTCACTAAAGAATAATCCAAAGCTTCCGCCATCGAAGTAAAAGCTTTTCTTCCATTAATTGTCCACTGTTCATTTTTAAATTCAGCTTCCGTCTCCGGTCTCCCCCCGCGAGTTGGACTTCCTGTACCACGTTCAGTGGCTGCACGATTAATTAAGGCTTGCTCTGTGACAACTTTCTCACATAACTGAGCAAATGTCTCTTCTTCCCATGTTTCGTTTTCGGCCAATTCAAGTAAACTACCTAAATGCCACCCCACAGACAAAGCTGTAGGACCATCTCCACGAGCGATCCGTTCCTGCATTTGCAAAAATTCATAAAGATTTAGCCCTAGCCCGCCAAACTTTTTAGGAATCGTCCATGTCAAATACCCAGATTCTTTTAATTCTTTAAAATTTTCATGAGGGAAGACAGCCAACCGATCAACTTCGGCTGACCGCTCGTGGAACCCCTTAGCTAATGTTTCAACCTTTTCTATAAGACCTTCCTTATCCATAGGATCCACCTTCTCTGTTAAGCATTTTTTTGTAAAGGAATAAACTCTGATTCTTCTACTTTCTTACTAGGAATAAACCCAGCCACAAACATAACAGCAAAGGCTGTTATCGAACTGGTGAACATAGCAATATAAATATTTTCAATAATACTCAGCTGAGTGAAAAGCACGTATAAACTAACTCCTGTAATAACAGCTCCAATCGCTCCATACTTGTTTGCGCGCTTCCATACATAACCGAGTGATATGGGAGCGATCACTCCACTAATAATAGCGGAAAAACTAAACTGAATAAGAATAGATAAAGACTCGGGACGCTCAAGCGAAATGTACAGTGTTGCAAGCCCAATAAATACAAGCGATATTTTAGCGATGCGAACACTTTTGCGATCGATATCTTGTAAACTGACTTCCGTTTTGTGCCATAGAGGAGCAATGACTTTATAAATATCGTTACCAATACTGGATGTTACTCCTAAATACAAACTATCTGTACTTGATAAGATAGCCGAAATAATTCCAACGATCAATATCGCTACAATTACAGGTGGAAAAGCTTCCATTAAATAAACCGGAATGGCTTTATCCGCACTATCCAAACTAGGAGCAATCACGCGAGCACCTAATCCACCTAAAACCATAAGTGTAGAAATTAAAAACAATACGAGTCCAGCAGATAAAGTAAAAGGTCGTAGCTCACTTTCCGTTTTTAATGATAAAATTTTATTTAATAGATGCGGCATTAAAACAAAGGTAAATAGTAAAAATTGAACAGCAACGATCGCTAAGACACTATTATAAGGGCCAGTAGCTGACACAGGTTCAACTAAGTTGGGATCGATCTCAGAAAGACGGTTTGAGAGTTCTTGAAACACACCGAATCCTCCTCCAATGGTCCAGAGTAAGGAAACTAATACAAGAACCGATGTGAATGCCATAATAAAACCTTGAATACCATCACTTACGATTTGCGCATAAGCTCCACCTAATCCAATATAAACAATCGTGATAGTAACACCGATGATAACTCCCCATGTATAAGGAACACCGAGAACAGTTTCAAAAATTGTAGCCAAACCAACATTTTGGCCAACAATATAATAAACATTAAAAAGAATTAATATTCCTACAGTTACTTGTAGTGTTTTACTGTTATAACGTTTTCCTAACCATTCCGGGAGAGTTGAGACTCCTCCAAATTTCTTTCCGTAACGGTAAAACGTTTTTGCAAAAACTAACAATCCCAACCATGAAACACCAAAACAACCTAATGTATACCACAGAACAGCCGTTCCATACTCGTAAGCTAGCCCGGGTACACCTATGAACAAGTTTGCACTAGCATAAGTTGTAGCAAAGCTAGCCCCTACAACCCAAGGATTGACCTTCCCTTTTGCTGTAGCAAAACCATTCATAGTTTTACTATATTTCGCCCCTTTTTTACCAAGATAGGTCACGAAGAAAAAGTAAGCAACTAGTAATGCACCAATAAACCAAAGAACACCTCCTGATAAAGCTTCCATTTATTTCCCCTCCTTAGTTGACTTGTACATACCTTGCCATAAAGCTAAACCTGCAATCCATAAAATCACAATACCTATTCCATAAGTTAAGAACATTTCCCATTCACCTCTTTGTATATTCTTTATGACCATTCGCTTGGGACTTCTACAAGGATGGCAAAACCCTGTCCTCCACCCCCACACAATGAAGCTATTCCTTTACCTCCACCGCGGCGTTTTAATTCATGAATTAGCGTTAGGACAAGTCGAAAGCCAGTCCCACCTAATGGATGACCAATAGCTATGGCCCCCCCATTCACGTTTACTTTACTAGCATCCAAACCTAATTCATTCATACTAGCAATGGCAACACTCGCAAACGCCTCGTTAATTTCATATAAGTCCACGTCATCTTTCCGCAAACCATGACGTCTTAACAATTTATCGATCGCGTCAGACGGTTTTGTATGAAGGCTTGAATCTGGACCAGCCGTTTCTGACCAGCCAATAACACGAGCCAATGGTGTTTTGCCTATTTTCTTTGCATATTCTTCAGAAGCAACGAGTCCTACACTTGCTCCATCAGACATTTGTGAAGCATTTCCAGCAGTTACCGTACCGCCGTTTCGAAAGGCTGGTCGAAGTTGGCTCAATTTCTCAAGAGTGGACTTAGCCCGAATTCCCTCATCTTGAGAAACCTCTTCCTTTCCTGTATGTACGGCAACTATCTCATCATTGAGCCGCCCTTCTTCTTGGGCAGCAGCCGCCTTTAGTTGAGATCTTAAGGCAAATTCATCCTGCTCTTCACGTCCAATTGAATATTTTTCATTTTGTAAATCTGTTGATAATCCCATCGAAGTATCAGTAAGAGAACACCAAAGCCCATCATAAATTAACGTATCTGTGAACTCTACTGGTCCAGTAGCTAGTCCATTTCTAATCGGAGCCACATGCGGCGCATTTGTCATAGAGTCAAAGCCGCCTACTACATATAATTGACCTTCAGCAAGCTGAACTCGTCTCGTTGCATCCGCAATAGATGCTACTCCAGCTAAGCAAACATTGTTAATCGTAATCGCCGGAGTCGACCAGGAGATTCCTGATTTCGCAGCTACCGTTCGCGCAGGATTCTGTCCTTGTCCTGCCTGAATAACTTGCGCCAAAATAACACCGTCCGCTTCTTTTGCCTCAGGCACACGACGAAGTAGTTGCTCTGTTGCCTGAACTCCAAGATCCTTCGCACCTAGCTTCGCTAAACCGCCTTTCCACTTTCCAAATGGCGTTCGAACTCCTTCTAAAATAACTACTCCCATAAGGGCACCTCCCTTTAATAATCAAATTCCTTTACTTTCCATTTATCCTCTTCCATTTCCACTTTTCCATCAGTAAACCGCTGTTCTTTAAACGGATCTCCATAATGGTGAAAACCATTCTCTTCCCAATACCCAGACTGATCGGATACTCGAAACTCAAAGCCACGCACCCACTTCACACTTTTCCAAAAGTAAAGATGCGGAACAATTAGACGAAAAGGCCAGCCGTGTTTTTCAGTAAGCGGCTTTCCGTTGTACGAATGGGCAAGCATCACATCTTTTTCGTATAATTCCTTAATTGGCAAATTCGCTGTGTAACCATAATCTCCGTGAATCAAAACATGCTGAGCTTCATTCTTGATCCCGAGAAAAGGCAGTAAATCCTTAAGAAGCAAACCTTCAAACTCATTATCAAATTTAGACCATCTTGTCACACAATGAATATCTGCAGTGATCTTAGACTGAGGCAGTTTCCTTAAATCATCATAAGAAAAGGTTAAGTTTTCTTTCACTATCCCATTGATAAAAAAACTCCACTGCTCCAAATCGTACGAAGGAACTTCACCTACTGTTAATATTGGGAATTTCTCTGTCAAAACCTGACCAGGAGGCAAACGGCCGCCAAAATCATCCTTTACTTCAGGTACTTTCGACCGTTTTAATCGCTCCGCCTTATCCATAACGCCATCACCTTCCTAATCCATTCCATATAAAAAGCCTCTTTCGCAATGAAAGAGGCAGAAGATTTTGCTTCAACCTCTCTCATCTCCCGGACACACTTTTGTCCGTTGGAAGTAGCACCGTTGTCATAAGACCGGTTGCCGGGCGTCGAAGGGCCAAATCCCTCAGCCTGCTCTAGATAAGAGTGGTAATCGATATGAAGTTAATTGCCATACTACAAATAAATAAGATGAAAGTCAATAATATTTAGAAAATTCCGCGAAAGTTCCTATTACTTAAGATGTTGTTTCGCCAACTTCAGTTGTTCCCTCACTTGCTCAAATCCAGTGCCGCCCTCACTTATACGCGCGGCCACTACATGGTCTGGTGCCAATTTTTCATAAATATCATCCTCAAACAAGTCAGAAAACTCTTTGTACTCCTCAAGCGTCAAATCAAGCAAATATTTCTGCTTCTGGATCGAGTAAAGCACTATCTGACCTATTACCTCATGAGCCTGACGGAACGGAAGACCTTTCACAGCTAAGTAATCCGCAATATCTGTCGCGTTCGAATAATCTTCATTCACTGCCTGACGCATATTAGAACTTTTTACTTCCATAGAAGAAAGCATAGGCGCTAGCAACGACAACGCACCATCAAGCGTATCAACCGTATCAAACATACCTTCCTTGTCCTCCTGCATATCCTTATTGTACGCAAGCGGAAGACCTTTAAGGAGCGTCAATAACCCCATCAAGTTGCCGTAAATACGACCCGTCTTTCCACGCAAAAGCTCAGGAACATCAGGATTCTTCTTCTGCGGCATAATACTAGATCCCGTACAAAACGCATCATCCAATTCCACGAAATCAAATTCCTGACTACTCCAAAGAATCAATTCATCCGAAAGTCTAGAAATATGGGTGATTAAAATGGAAGAGATCGACAAGAATTCCAGAATAAAATCCCGATCACTGACGGCGTCCAATGAGTTTGGATAAACGTTTTCAAATCCGAGTGTCTCAGCCGCCATCTTCCTATCGACAGGATAAGGCGTTCCAGCAAGCGCTGCTGCACCAAGCGGAGACCAATCAATACGCTTCACACTATCTTTCAAGCGTTCCTTATCACGTTCAAACATCCAGAAATACGCCAGAAGGTGATGAGCGAATGAAACAGGCTGCGCTCTTTGCAAGTGAGTGTATCCTGGAAGAATCGTGTCCACATGAGATTCTGCTTGACTTGCCAGTGCATTTTGAACCGCTTCAACTAGCTGAATCAAATAGTTCGTTTTTTCCTTGAGGTATAAATGCATATCTGTTGCTACTTGATCATTACGGCTTCTGCCTGTATGCAGTTTCCCACCAACAGGACCAATTTCATCAATTAATAGTTTTTCAATATTCATATGAATATCTTCATGTTCAACAGAAAATTCTACCTCATCATTTTCAATTTTCTTCTGAATGATGTGCAGTCCTTCGGTAATTTGTGCAGATTCCTCTTCTGTAATTATGCCACACTTACCAAGCATATCGACATGAGCCAGGCTACCTTGGATATCCTGTAATGCTAACTTAACGTCAAAACCGATCGAAGAGGTATACTCTTCGACCAGCTTATCGGTTGGTTTTGTAAATCTTCCTCCCCAAAGCTTACTCATTCACAATCACCGGCTCTTTCTTTGCATTTTCTAGTACCAGCTTTTTTTGAACATCTGCATTTACCTTTGTTGGAAGTCCCCATAATTTAATAAATCCTACTGCTGCATTATGATCAAAGGCGTCACCTTTTGAATACGTTGAAAGTTCTTCATTGTAAAGGCTCAATGGAGATTTTTTACCAATCACATTGTAATGACCTTTAAATAATTTCACTTTGACTGTACCTGTAACTACTTTCTGTGTTTCTTCAATGAAGGCTTGCAATGCTGGCTGTAGCGGTGAATACCAAAGACCGTCATAAATCATTTTTGACATTTGTTGTTCCACATTGATTTTATATTGCGAAACCTCTCTTGTTAGTGTTAAACATTCCAATTCTTTATGAGCGTTAATTAAAATCATTGCCGCTGGATTCTCATACACTTCTCTTGACTTAATTCCAACGAGACGATTCTCTGTATGATCGATACGTCCAACACCGTGCAATCCACCGAGGTCGTTAAGCTTTTCAATTAAAGGTACTATATCCATAGATTCACCGTTTAAAGACACAGGGATTCCTTCTTCAAAGTCAATTTCAAGTGTGTCTGGTGTATCTGGTGTTTTTTCAATTGGATTCGTCCATGCATAGGCAGCTTCCGGTGCTTCCATCCAAGGATCTTCAAGAACACCTGCTTCACAAGCACGTCCCCAAATATTTGCATCAATTGAAAATGGATTATCCAAATTAACGGGAATTGGAATTCCTTTATCTTCAGCATATTGAATCTGCTCATCACGGTTCATGCCCCATTCTCTCACAGGAGCAATTACTTCTAGATCTGGATTTAATGCCTGAATAGATACTTCAAATCTTACTTGGTCATTTCCTTTTCCTGTACAGCCATGTGCGACCGCTACAGCCCCTTCTTGCTCCGCTACGTCAACTAACAGCTTGGAAATAAGCGGACGAGAAAGCGCTGAAGATAAAGGATATTTCCCTTCATACATTGCATTCGCTTTTAAAGCTGGCATTAAATAGTCTTCCGCCAACATTTCTTTCGCATTAACCATGATCGCCTTAATAGCCCCAACATCCAGTGCTTTTTGACGAATAGTTTCAAGATCTTTCCCTTCGCCTACATCAAGCCCTAAAGCAATTACATCATAATCGTATTTCTCCTGAATCCACTTCACTGAAATTGATGTGTCCAATCCACCTGAATATGCTAATACTACCTTTGGTTTTGCCATAGTATAATGCCTCCTTATATATTTACCTAATTTTCCCATCAAAAAGTCCGCCTCTTATCTAATAAGAGACGGACTTTGTTTATTCGTCCGCGGTACCACTCTGATTGCCTATAAAATAGACCAACTCGTATACTGATAACGGGTGTGCCCGGTTTCGGCTACTGTAGTTCGCCAAAACTTCTCTGAAGTGCGTTTCAATATGTTTTGAATGACTAGGCTCTCACCTCCCCTAGCTCGCTGGCATTCTCAACACATCTACTTTCTTCGTCATCGAAAAGTTATTTAGTGTGTGTTTATTTAATAATTGTTGTTGTTGTCTGTATGTTTATTACTTATTGTTTATAATTATACATCGATATTTATAGAAGTCAACTGGTTATTTTGATTTTTTGTAAAGAATGTAGAAAGCGGGCAAAGGCGAATCGTTTATCGTCTTGACTGGATAAAGCGGACCACTTTGAGATAGTAACTTAACACTGAAGAAAATAACGACTTAATAAAGGTAGAAAACGCTCTAACGTTTAATCAAGTACTCTAATTCAATATATGATTCTTGATCGTCAAACTGCTGTTTTATCCCTTACTACTATAGGTTATGTAGTGTTCTAAGTGCTGTGCCAAATCCAATAAATAACTATCGATGTCAGCAGAATTTTTAACATCAAAAGAGGAAATGTCTTAACTTAAGTAGTTCCGTTTCGGTGAAAACATACGAAATAGCATATTTACTATGTTAATTGGTATGCTATTTGCTATGTTGACTTTTATAGACCAAGTAGGTAATTATAATTTCATTAAAGTAATTGTTGAAGACTCGATTCCGAGATCATGGAGGTTCGTTACCGTATAAAGGATAGGGGTAGTGGGGAAGGAGTCGCTTGCCGTATACTTTCATCGGATTCTGCTATTCTATCGTTCCTGTTAAAGCATGAGATATCAATGTGCACCTATTAAGGGGCCTTTAAAAGCTTCTGTGGCAGCAATTTCAGGCCATTAACGGCAGTTTGTGTGAATTTTGGGGCTGCGGGAAACGGCTCGCTTTCCATGGGGCGGGCGCTGAGCCTCCTCGGACTTCGTCCTGTGGGGTCTCAGCTGTCCCGCACATCCCATAGGAGTCTCACCGTTTCCCTCCGCCCCTTTACCATATAAGTTTCTCGATACCACTTCAAGAAAAGGCAGCCATTCCTAAGTTTGCATGTAGATAGTCCTTCTGGGAAAGGAACACATCGAATGGTGGGGGGCTTGGGAATCTCCCCGTTTCCAGCCACCCATCCTTTGCTTTTAATGAACGGCCCTACTGCCATAAGTCGTCTTCTGTGGTCGCTACACCATATGGAACAAGTGTGCCAGTTGCAAACTCCCATCTATGAATAGCCTACAATTTGAAGAACCCATTACTGAGGTTTCCGTCTGCCTCACAATGGCAAGGAGGGCAGGGAAATCACGAGACTCCACTTTTAAAAGCGGAGGCGCCTTGGTCAGCGGCGTATGGACTGGACTGAGCTGTCGGAGATAAAGGAAACACGAAGAACATCGTGATTCGATGTTGACTTATCGTACAGAAGCGAGGGAAGTCTCACTAGCCGCTAGGCGCTGGAGCTGGATAACGCCCGATAGGATTGATGAACTAGACTTAGCCTTCGTCCTTATAAGGCGTAAGAGCTGGGATGAACATGATCGGTGAGATCCCGCAGGGCGATAGCCCGAGGAAGCTCGCCACATGCCCATGGAAAGCGAGTGATTTCCCGGACCTCCAAACGCTTTCAACCATAACGGAAACAACATTTCTCGAAGCTGAGTCTTCAAGTAAATGATGCTTTAGTTGAAGAAGAAAATATAAAGAAAAACGCTTGGATATTAAAATGTCCAAGCGTTTTTCTTTACCAATTGTAATGGTATTTAGTATGTTAATTGGTTCGATCATTCTGTTGCTATTTTTCCCTCTACATTTGTTTTTGTACTCCAAAACCGAACTATTTACCCAAAATCACGATGAAAAACAACGGAACCGCCATTCTTTTATTAAACAATCTGGGGCTTTAGTTTAAAAATCATGGTGCTATACATTGTGTGTTTAAGTATGTTATTTCACCTGTTATTTTAGATTTTCTCCACGGGATCGGAACTATCCTGCTGTTCCTCACTTTATTTTAGAACTTTATGCATGCTAATTTGATACGAAATTATAAGTTTCAAAAAGAAAAGAATTGAAATTACCTTTTGAATAGTTATAGTATTCGTGCCATTAATGAATAATACGTTTTAGATGAAGACTCCTCTTCCCATTCAATTAGTTAAATTCACGCCTAAGAATCCACTTATTTAACCTTATATAAACCTTTTCTCATTTATAATATTTAAAAACCGTGAATAATGTAGAAATTTTTGTTGTTTAAAATAGTTAAAATGACGGAATAAACAACTATCTACTAAAATCGATCCACGGAGGAGATTTTATGAAAATCAAAGTAAGTAATTGGAGGATGTTATCGAAGCAAGAACAATTGTATATTTTAAGAAAAATTAGTCAGCAGCCAAAACTACTAGCAACAGCCAAATAGTTTACTATCCTTTTAATACGTAACGATCGATTAGTAAAGAAGTCTACGCCCATCCCTTATGTTGGAAGATGGTTTCGCAGATAAATGATTAGCAAGTTACTTTGATTTTTAACAAACAAACCACCATAGCCTTACATTGACATTGAATAAGGACTAATAAAACTTAACATCATGTAGAAATGCATCAACCATTCCATCTTCCTTAAAATTTTCTTCGCTAACCCTCAATTCTAGCATCCTCTAGATAAAGAATTCCTCTACTACAAAAGAATCATTTAGAACAAGAAAAAATCAAAAACAAAGGAATCCGAGATCTACGAAGAAAATCCTCCTCATTCTCAAAGTAAACACGTTGCGGCATACCTTCTCTTAGTTCTTCCACCTTAAACCCTGTTTGTATTAGCAATGAAAAATAATCTTCTAGTGTTCGATGATATTTCACAACTTTTTCATCTATCCAGGATTCCTCCCGCTCTCCTCTCTCAAAGTAATTATCAACGATCCAGTCCATATGCACTCCTTGTTTTGCACCACTTTTCAACGAGGAAGTTAATATTGGATGTTGAACGCTAAAGGTGAATTCTCCCTTATCTTTAAGTGTGTCATGAACCTTTTCAAAAATAGGTGCTATCTCTTTTATATAATGGAAAACTAACCTAGAAGTGACTAGATCATAGGACGCTTTAGGAAAAGTCCAATTTTCTAATTTTGCATACTCCGTTTGACCTGCTGTTCCCTGCAAATTTTTTGATGATTCTTTTATCATATTAGATGAACCATCTACTCCTATGTAATATTTACAACCACTCTCCAATAGTTCACGTCCGAACTTTCCATCGCCACAACCTAAATCCAGAACACTCTTATTTCGCACGTCCTTCATTAATTCAAAAAATATAGGCTTTTCTATTATGTTATTAGGACTTTCTTCTCGGTTTCTTCTAGCCATATACTTTTCAAAAAAATCATCTTGTTCGTAAGCTTCCGAGCCTTCGTACTTCATTCATATCACCTCCGCTAGTAAATGTGTAATAATTATTTCGCTCTCCCCCTTTATATATCCTTCAGGAAATCTCGAACTCTATGAAAAGCTCTAAAAAAATTACTAATCATCTTATTTGTCACTTTCTATCACTAGGAGTATAATTTTTCATTAGCTGACTAAATAAGTTTTACATATTTAAAGAATTAGATAGAGAGAAAAGGAGCCAACTCTATGCCACAAAATTATAACAAGATATTAATTGCTGGATTATTGCTTGCAGGATCTTTCATAACAATTCTTAACCAAACACTCATGATCACAGCGATTCCCCCGATTATGGAGGAAATGAACATTACAGCCAATACAGGTCAATGGCTGACTACTGTATTTATGCTCGTGAATGGAATTATGATTCCTGTCAGTGCCTTCCTTATCGAACGTTTCACTACAAGGCAGCTTTTTATGGCAGCCATGACCATCTTTGGTGTGGGGACTATAATAGGAGGGATTGCTCCTAATTTCCCTACATTATTAGTAGGTAGAGTCATTCAATCTGCCGGAGCAGGGGTAATGCTTCCTTTAATGCAAACTGTTTTTCTGCTTATTTTCCCAGTAGAAAAGAGAGGGGCTGCGATGGGATATATTGGTCTCGTCATTTCCTTTGCGCCAGCTATTGGTCCAACATTATCAGGCTGGGTGACAGCTAACTATTCTTGGCGGTTCCTCTTCTGGTTCATTTTCCCATTGATCATTATCATGGTCATTGTCGCTTATAAAGTATTGAGAAATGTAACAGAGTTGAAGAACCCTAAAGTAGATTTCTTTTCAATCACCTTGTCCTCTCTTGGTTTTGGAGGATTATTGTACGGGTTTACTAGCGCTGGTAATAATGGATGGGACAGTCCGATTACAATCAGTGTTCTAGCTACTGGTGTAGTTATTCTACTAGTATTTATTCTTCGCCAGTTGCGTATGCACCACCCTATGCTTGAATTCAGAGTGTTTAAGCTTAGAACCTTTACAATCACTACTATTATCGCGATGATCTGCTTTATGGGCTTAATTGGATCTGAGACATTAATTCCTCTATATATGCAGAATATGCGTGACTTTACAGCACTAGAATCAGGACTAGTACTATTACCAGGAGCGTTAATTTCAGGGTTTATGTCACCGATTACAGGACGGATTTTTGATAAAATTGGAGCACGGCTGTTAGCAATGATTGGTCTAACGATTATGACAGGAGCTTCCGTAGCATTGGCGTTCTTAAATACGGAAACGACACTTACCTTCCTTATGGTTGTTTACGCGATCAGAATGTTTGGATTTGCCATGGTTATGATGCCGGTAACGACAGCTGGACTCAATGAGTTACCACCTAAGCTCATTCCACATGGTGCAGCCATGAGTAATACCATGAGGCAAATTGGTGCTTCCGTTGGGACAGCTATCCTAGTAACAGTTATGACAACGACTGCTATGACTGCTGAACAACAATCAACAGTCCCTAATCCAGATATTCATGGGGTTAACGTTGCCTTCTTAGTAGTCGCAGCTTTATCCTTCCTTGGATTAATTTTGTCCATCTTTGTAAGAAGAACTTCACCTCCTACAGATGAGGAATGGGACAGTAGTCAAAAAACAAAATCATAATAATAACACGTCAGACGAGTGAATAATCATCGTTCTGACGTGTTTTTTTAATGTATGTATTTTGGTCTCTTTAATGAATGTGGTGGTCATGCTTGATCTATCAGTAGCAAGGAGAATATAAAAAATGCACTCCATTCTCTCTTTTGATCCCCTAAAGTTGCGACACAAAAAGACATAGGAGAGAGAACGAGTGCGCAATCATTTATCATAGGGTTGTTGGGGATTAAAGACAGGAGGAAAGCGTTGCGGTCCGCATAAGCAACAAACTATGCGAAAGCAGCTAAATTAAAAGGGTGATGGAGATCAATTCTCCACCACCACATTTGACAGAGAACCGTAATTCTGTGTTTAAGATGTTTTGTATGCAAATGGCATGGTTGATTGCATTGGGAGTTTCCGCTCGTTTTCCGAGGACGAACGGGCTGGTCTCTTAGATTCCTATCCAATCAACGCTATGCAAGAAAGCGGCACAATTGAAGGAGCTATCATTGGTGCTTGCTCTTTTCTTTTTATTGCTCTACTAACTCAAAATTCCAGCGTTCAGGGTATAAAGGCATTCGTTCTGCACGATAAGCTTGTCTACTGCTTCCTTCTTCAAAACCTGTAATTTTAAGTTCATAGACGACTTCAGCATCTTCCTCATCTGTTGTTTCTACAATCCGACTGTGCAGGTTATCATTTTCATCAAATGCGTATCCAGAAGTAATTAAACGATTTCCCGTTTCTTGTAAATAATCTGCATCCCCTACAATAAATGAGAAAAAGCCTTTCCCGCGTTCTTCACCGTAAGACCATACTTCTTCAACAGTCATTTCAACAGGATTAATTCGATACTGTACACCTCGGCTATACTCCTCACTTTCATCCTCATCTCCTCTTACTACTGCAATATTATTATCAAAAAGGAGGATGTCCTTAGTATCTTCATTATTATCCTGATCAGGAAGTGTCATCATCGCATGAGGACCACCTGGAAATTTAAAATCCTTACCCTGAGGTTCTAATAAATTACTTTCAACTTCTTCGGGCCAGCCTTCGTGATCAGCTAAAATCCAATCAATTTCCCCTTCTGGGTAACTCAAATTGATGATCGCATCTTGGTGTCGACTGGATACTAAAAGATCTTCATCCTTCTCATCAAACCAAGTAGCGTTATGGTGGAACCAGTCACCTTCGTCAGCAGATGGACCTTCATAGTCTTCATACATTTCTTCTGGGAAAATATCTTTCATATTTAACTCCCCCACCATTTCCCCTGACTCACGATCAATTTCAACCATATCATCTTCAATATAACCTGAACCATCATGGTCAGTGGCGAGTAAGTTACCATCAGGAAGTTCTACAACATCATGATGCACCACTCCCCAATTATCAAAGTTACTAACGTCAATATAAGATCCAAACGAAACTTGGCCTAACATATCCATTTCCAATAACAAATTGTATTGACCTGTTTGCTCTACTTTCTGAGTTAAGAATAACAGATTGCTATTTTCTAAACGTTTGAATATATGGCTATTTGGCATGGATGAATACCAACGCACTTCGCCCTTATCATCAACCGCATACGCATATTCACCACTAGGAACAATAAAGGTTAATCCATTTTGCATCCTTTCCTTATCTGATTTCACAACTTCCGTATGTAAGAAATCGTCTGGCAAAGGCTCGGTGCTAATTGTTAGTTTGCTTTCTGTAACGTTCCCTTCCTCAGATTCTCCCTCTAGAACGACAGTATTGTCCTTATCCGGCAATAAACCTAGAATAGGAATTTCATGTTCAGTATCATAACCTCTGAATGTTTGAGAAATGTCATTGTCCACTTCTTCTCCTACTACAGTTACCGTGATTTCTACGGGCTCATCTGTGTTAAATTTCGCAAGCGCAGTTAAAGGAGCTGTTCCATATGGGTCCTCTATAATCAACGGATTCGTAAGGTTATATTCCCCTTGATCATAAGAAGTCTGAATGACATTTTCTAAGTTCCCCTGTTCTTCCATAAGTTCTGTATCACCTTGTACCGTACGCCCATCACCGTTATTATTTTCACTAGATTGATCCTCCATTTTCTCACCATCAACCGTAACAAAAAAAACAACAAATCCAGCAATTAAGGCCCCTATTAAGAAACCAATAACAATTTTCATCATGAGAAACGGCTCCTCCTTATCAATCTTGATTTTATTTTTTAACAATTATGTAGAGTAGTCTATAGTGATCTTTGTACATCAAGCTAGTAATTATCTGTCAAATTGGTCCTATTCTTTACTAACCCCCTAATCTTAATATTCTAAACTCAATTTTAAAAGTTTGTTACAAGATAAAGATATCTCCCTACAAAAAATAAACGAGCACACATGAATGTACTCGTTTATTAACTCTATATTTTCATTATACGTGAAAATTTAATTGATCCAAGAGATTTCCAATTAGTCTGTCTAATTGATTATGATTTACTTTATCTTCTCACCAGATACAATATGCCAATGCAAGTGGCTGGACTCTTGGTATTCTCCCAAATTTGTAATGATACGACAGGCTCCATAATCCGCTTCCACTCGGGCAGCTGCATTTTGCACACTCTCCATCAATTCAAAAATAATTTCTTGATCTACTGTGCGCACCTTCGTTAACGAATCTAAATGTTTTTTGGGAATAGCTACGATATGCACTTCATAAGAAGGACGGGTATGATGATAGACTAGAGTGTTCTCAGTTTCATAGACTTTCTCTACCCTTGTATTTCCATTCAATACTTCCTGACAATAAAAGTCGCTTTTCATTACAATCCCCTCTTCTCTCATTATCTAATTTTTCACTATCTTATTTAATAATGGCACCTGCTGTTCTAACACATCCACGGCAGTTCGCCATTCAAAAATAGGACCCACTCCCCCATATTCGAATGAAACAACCCATGGTTCATTCCACATTCCTTGTTTAATATTATTCAGCGACCATTCAGCTAATTTCCAGTCCTCTTCAGTCATAGGCATACTATCTCTGTAGCTTCCATCTACTTTTTGAATACCGGTAATATGTAATTCCCTTAGTTGATCAAGAGGAAAACGGTTGAGGTATTCGTAGACATCTTCGCCAGAGTAGTAACACGTCATCTGAGCGTGGGCAATATCCAACAACAACCCACATTTTGTTTTATACACAATATGTGCAATTATTTCTGGTTCAACAATTGTACGTAATGTATCGCCATTTGGACCGCTATACACTACATTTTCAAGAATCACACGATCTGAACCAAAACGCTCAACAACATATTGGATATCCTTAACGACCCGATCGATAATCTCATCAATATTATTAGAATCAAAACTACTATTTGAAATCACAGGAAAGTCTTTGGAATGAGCAACTAAATGCAAATTTATAAATGGTGTATCCGTTCCTGCAGATAAGCTTTCAAGTATGCTCCAATTAATCGTAGTTAAGGTACCTTCACCTGCATTTAAATCGAAATGAAGATAAGCTGGTTTACATTGTTGAGCATCTTTGACCAATTGTTGATCGAAGTCTGGACATTTAAATATATCTACATCAATTAAACCTTTTTGAATTAATTCTCGTGCTTCATGGGAATAGTTTATGGCGAATTTCAGAAGACCACCTCTCTTCAATTTTGTTATAAGTCGTGTTTAGATGGAACAATTGACATTTAACAAGTGACAATACCTTTAAATAAAGCGAATGTTCCCTTCTATAAATCACTTTACTTTCCACAGGCATTTCGATATTTTGCATACATGACTTCATTGTAATATTTCTCCATACTAGGCAATCCCGTCTTTCGTGCAACACCTAATTCGAACTCCCGATCATATCATAATCTACTCTGACACATTGAATTGCATTTTCACTGTATGAACCATCTATGATTGCATAGGATGCTGATGTTAAATCTAATGAATTCTCTACAGTACATAAGATGCCGTATTCATATGTATGCAACAATGTAGTATGAATATCCCCATAAAACACGATATCAGGCTGTTTTGTCTCTCCTGTTAAATCACTATTAGCAAAACATCAATAATCGCTTTTTTAGTGAATGATGCGGTGAAATCCTTTTCAGTTCTAGGTGAGGCATGCAAAAGTCTTATGAGTTGTCCACTCAGTTCTAAACCAATGTGAAATGGTAACAAATGAAAATACTAATGTCTTCCACACGTAAACGTTCCTGGAACCATTGAATAAATCATTATCTGTCAGGGATACACATCCCAATTTCCCCGAATAACCTGATCACAGTTATTTCTAATGATTTCGATACATTCAGTTCAGATTCTTGAAGGACTCTTCCTATTAACTCTCCTAAACAAAAATTCCGTTCAATCCAATTGAAACTCCACCTTGCTGCTTTCTTATTTATATTCCAATAAAGTTTTAGGAATAACCATCTTACTAAATATCATTTCTTTACAAACCATGGTTTTCCTGCGAGTCCAATAAAAAAGCACGGTTTATACTAAAATATAAATTAGCATACAAAATCACAGCACAAATAACATAGTGAAAGCAGCTATAGTCAACGTGCTAAATACTAGGCTAATTATGGTGCAATGTAATGTTGATATTGGTAAACCAAAAGGAATATGGGGATTTAAGTTAAAATAAATAGAGAGATTGTAGGCGATTACAATTAAACTAACGAAACCGTATTGTTGAAGGCTTGAATTCGATATGTTTGTGTGAATTTTGGGGCTGCGGGAAACGGCTCGCTTTCCATGGGGCGGGCGCTGAGCCTCCTCGGACTTCGTCCTGTGGGGTCTCAGCTGTCCCGCACATCCCATAGGAGTCTCACCGTTTCCCTCCGCCCCTTTACCATATAAGTGTCTCGATACCACTTCAAGAAAAGGCAGCCATTCCTAAGTTTGCATGCAAATCTTGAAAGCGGGCGGTCCTATTAAAATCCTTGATATAGAGAGTTTCATTGCAAAAGAACACGGATAGTGGAAGATAGGTCCTTCTGGGAAAGGGATTCGTTTCTCACACATCGAATGGGTTGCTATCGAAATCGTGCTGTTCTACCGTCCCTGTTAAAGCATGAGATATCTGATATAACACCAATCGGCCTGATGCAGACCAGGGAATATGGCCATTGGATAAGTTGTTAAAAATCGGGTGTGATAGCCTGATTATATGAAGTGTAAGAGCTTATATGTATGCCTACCATCACCAACTCCCTTGTTAAGACCGTTTCTGAATTTATAGTACAGATCAATAGTAAAGGATCTATTAATGGCAGAAGTGGATCATTTCATGGCACAAGTAGATCAGTTCAATGGCAATATTCACACAACACCCCCGATTTTCATAAAAAGGGTTCCGTTCCACTCTAAGCGAGTGGTTTCCCATCCCCCATGCTCCGATGAAAAGTAACGGAACCGCCATTCTATTATTAAACAACCTGGGGCTTTAGTTTAACAAGAAAATACAAAAAACGCTTGGGCATTAAAACCCAAGCGTTTTTTTGTTATTTGTACTGTTATTTTAGATGTTCTCCATTGTATCGGAACTACTTACTTGCATATATACCCTATTCTTTAATTTAAATGCTTTTCAACAAGATTTAAAATTGGATGAGAGTCAGATAAATCAGCTATCTTTTTCAAAGTTTCAAGTGGACCATATTTCTCATTCGATATTTGAACTTCTTGAGATTCCTCGTCATTTGGATCATTAAACTCTAAAGCTGCTGCGATAACTTCCGCTAAATAAACAGGCTCACTTCCTACCCAGTCAAAATATTCTACGGCTGGACGGATCAAGCGATCTTGAGGGCCTAACTTCCGTTTAGGGCCTCTTCCCACTCGAGTCACTTCATCAGTAAGACTTGGGTTTGAGAATCTTTCTAAAATTTTCGCCTGATATGCTTGATGATCTTCAGGTTTAAATTCGTACTTTTCAATTAGAATTGCCCCTGTTTCTTCTAGCGTACCTTGAATTTTCTCTAACACAACTTTATCTTCCATCGCTTCTTGTATGGTTTGATGTCCATGCTTGCGACCTAAATACGCGGCTGCAGCATGTCCTGTGTTAACCGTAAAAAGTTTTCTCTCTATAAACGGAGTTAAGTCGTCTACATAGGTAATGCCGTTCACCTCAGGCTGATCTCCTATAATATTCGTTGTTTCCACGACCCATTCATAAAAAGGTTCTACTTCAACAGTTAGAGGATCTTCATGATTCTGATCTGGTACAATACGGTCGACGGCTGCATTAGGAAATCCAATCAATCGTTTAAACTGGCTTTTCTCATCATTTGTTAACCCTTCATATACATGATTTTCCAGAAGGGAACTACCCCCGATCATATTTTCACAGGCTATTACATTTACAGGGCTTGAACTTCTATCTGTACGCTCCTTTAAAGCTTTAGCAAGTAACGGAGCAATCATCGGTAATATATGAGGACCAACAGCAGTAGTGATTAGATCCGCTTCTTTTATCGCTTCGATAACTTTTTCTTCATCTTGTTTACTGTTTAATCCTGAGACGTTTTGTACATTTAATGTTTCATTAGCCCCAGCCAAAATTACATTGTATGCTTTTTTATCATTTAACGCTTCAATTAATTGATCATTAACGTCCACGAATACAGTTTCGTATCCGGCCTGATCTAACAAGGCTCCAATAAACCCTCGTCCGATATTCCCTGCTCCAAAGTGAACAGCACGCATCTTTAGCTCACCTCGCTAAATATCGCTAGAACATCTTCTTTCGTGTCCGCTTCTAAAATTTTATCAATATTTTCTTCTTCAGAACACACGATAGCGATTTGAGAAAGGACTTCTAAATGTTCATCACCTTTCCCGGCTATTCCAATCAAAAGCTTAACGATATTACCATCACCAAAGTCCACCCCGTTAGGGACTGTAACGATGGAAATACCTGTTTCTTGAACGGACTTTTTTGCATCTTCCGTACCATGAGGGATCGCCACATAGTTCCCCATGAACGTAGAAGTAACTTCTTCACGCTTTAACATTTCACCAATGTATTCATCTGTTACATATCCTTGATCACGTAGAATTGAACCTACATAGCGAACCGCTTCTTCCTTATCACTTAAGTTTTTATTAAGCTCAATATTATTAGTTGTTAAAATATTAGTAGACATTTTTATCATTCTCCTCTTTTATAGTAATTCTTTTTGAAAAAAATTGGTGAAGTTGATTGGAAAGATAGTGGATGATAGCAGCTTCGTCTTGAGATTCTAGTGTTTCAATTCCGTTAGGATCTTCAACAATTAATGAGCTGAGAAAACTCAACACTTCCAGCCCTTCATTATGAATATCAGTAGGAGCCAACATCAATAAAATTGTCGAAACCTCTACATCCTTTTGATCCATTCCCGGGACTATTACCGACTGTTTCATAAAATAAACCGTAAATGAAGGTCGCCTCACTTCACTTGACCTAGCGTGAAATAAGGCCAGCTCCGTACCAGGAATACCAAGCCCTCCCACTTTCTCTCGCTCGATAAGAGAATTCACAATCTGCTCAGACCGTTCAACTATTCCCTTCTCCTCCAGTCTCTTCGTTATCCTCTGCAAAATTTCTAAAGTACTACTACCCCCCACTTGCTCCGCAATTAAAGAATCCAGAAGCTGATGAACGACTGTCGCATATCGTTGTATAGATTGAACAGATTCTTGAATACTTTGCATCGTTTCATCCTGCTGAGGTAGAGAATCTTCTTCTTTTTTTCTTACTTCTCGTGTTTGTTTAGTCACCTTCATTTTACGGATTACATGTTCAATTTTTTGAACGTCTGAGGCTGGTAACATAGGACTCACTAGCACATAATCTTTATAATCGACTAACCCAACAGTAGAAACAACTAAATCAAATTTTGACGTATTTATATTTTTCAAATCAAAAAGAGATTGATGTTCTACCTCTTCAATTTCCTTAAACTGCTGACTTAACTTTGCAGCTAAAATTTTGGCTGTACCAATCCCACTAGAACACACGACAAGTACCCTTATGCCTTGATCTTGTTCCCTACTTAACAACGCTGAAGCAAAATGCATCACGATAAACGCCGTTTCCTCTTTTGGAAAATGAAATTCTGGAAAAACCTGCAAATTAGCTTCTTCAACGATTTTGAAAAGATCATTATAATCCGACTCTATTTGCTCAGTTAACGGATTTTGAATGTCCATCTTCTGTTGAATACGATAGACACTTGGTTTTAAGTGGATCACTAGGTCATTCAACAAATGTTGTGATGCATGTAAATTGGTTCCAAGTCTTTTCGAAACAAATTCAATTAATTGTTTAGCCTTGAAGGCAATACTTAAACTTGTTGCTTCTAAGAAAGAGTTCTGATTATAGCGAACTTTAGCCCCCATAAGGTGCATAGTAATGTAACCCGTTTCTGATTCCGGAATATCTAATTTAAAGGTCGCTTCTAGTTGATCAATCAATTGACTCGCCATTTTAAACTCTTCAGTATCCCTAAGATCCTTCAGGTATTCCTCTGCCATTTCAATCACTTCACCTTGCTGAATGCGCTCAATAGCCAATGCTAAGTGAATGACTAACCCAAGGTAAGCACTATCTGCTAGATCATAAGGTAAGGATGACCGGATTTCTTCTACATTCCGTTCAATAACTGCTAATTTGTCTTTATCAACAAGTCCAAGTAATTGATTAGAGACTGTATCTACAGGTGAAGAAGAATTCCCTAAGTTTTCTCGTAAAATCTTCAGTAAGTCCAACTCATCCATGTGACGCATGATTAAGAAACCAATTGCTTCTCGTAGTCTGGACTCTTCTCCTTGAATTTCAACTCCATACCCTCGTTTTCGAATCAGAGTCAGGTGGAAGCCGTACAAATCTGTTTCAATTTTATCAAGGTCATTACTAACCGTCGCAACAGTCACCCCTAACTCATTGGCAAGTGAGAGGAGCTTGATCGGTTCACTTGCCTCAAGCAGTCTTGATAAAATCATTAAATGCCGTTCTTCTGGAGTATAATCAAGTGCTCTTTGTTGATTTACTTCCCATCGTAAGGATTGTTTCTGTTTAGGATTACCATAAATAAAAAGTCCACTTCCTGCTTTCTTTTCCAACTTTAAGTCGTAAGTTCCAAGCGTTTCCTCCACTCCTTTTAAATCACGATGAATGGTCCTCGTACTAACGCCAAGTTCATTGGCAATTGACTGAACAGTAATCTCATGATGAGAAGTAAGTAAGGAACCAAGAATCTTACGCTCTCTAGCAGTGATATACATCTGACTTCCACCCCCTCTCAGAATCGTTTCAGTATTTTTTTTGAAATCTTCTATTTAATCATAGGCTTTCGTGACACCAATACACAATAAAAAGAAAACTGATTTCCTGCACTCTTATTGTTGACAAAATTTAATTAAAGCACCCTGGAAAATAGTTATTTTTTATGATTGTTAGCATCATAGCTTTTGAAGAAAGAAAAGAGTCTGAAGAAAATCCAGACCCTTCCCTCCAAGCTACTATTCCGATTTCAATTCTTCGACAAGCTCATCATATTTTGGACTGTTCAAGAAATTTTCTACGGAAACATGATAAGCATTCGGTACTTTTTGAACGGCACGCTCTGTTAAATCTTTATGAGTAATAACAACATCTACATCTTGCGGAAGGTCGTTAATGGCCATATTAGTCACATTAATATCAATGGATGCTTTCTTGAATTTATTTTTCAATAATGATGCCCCCATCGCACTTGAGCCCATACCAGCATCACAAGCAAAGATAATCTTCTCCACGTTTCCGCGGTTCAATTGAGGAACTTCATCAGTAGAACGTTCTTCAGATGCTTCTTGATTATCCTTAGCAAGCTTATCAGATACACTACTCTTCTTACCTTTCATACCTTCCATTTTTGCAGTAGCCTCGGATAAGTCCTCTTCATCTTCTTGTTTACTTGCTTTAAGAATAATAGAAGCTACAAAGAAGGATACAGCTGTCGCAATTAGAACACCAAGGATCACTCCAATATAATCACCACGTGGAGTTAGAGCCATTAAAGCAAAAATACTCCCCGGTGACGGTGTAGCACTTAGTCCAACGCCAAACGCAGCAAATGTTGCTGTACCACTTATACCTCCAGCAATTGCTGCTAATATAAGAGCAGGTTTCGATAAGATATAAGGAAAATAAATTTCATGAATTCCGCCTAGAAAGTGAATAACTGCAGCTCCTGGTGCTGTTTGTTTCGAAACACCTTTACCAAATACCATAAACGCTAAAAGAATACCAAAGCCCGGACCAGGGTTTGTTTCCAATAGAAATAGAATAGATTTCCCTAATTCCGCCTGCTGACTCGCCCCTATTGGATTTAAAATTCCGTGGTTAATCGCATTATTTAAGAACAGAATTTTAGCTGGTTCGATGAAAATATTTACGATTGGAAGAAGTCCAGCATCTATTAGGAACCCAACTCCAGCACCTAGAGCTCTTGTAAGCCCTGAAATAATCGGGCCCATAATATAATAAGAGAGGATCGTTAAAATAGAACCAAGAATACCTGCAGAGAAATTATTAACAAGCATTTCAAAACCTTGGCGAACACGATTTTCAAATAACCGATCGACTTGCTTAATCGCATAACCACCAATTGGCCCCATCACCATCGCACCTAAGAACATTGGTGCATCTGCCGAAAATACGATAACTCCCATCGTAGCAATCGCACCTACAACACCACCGCGAAGTCCGTGAATTAATCGTCCACCTGTAAATGCTATAAGAATAGGCAGTAGATAAAAGAGAATTGGTTCTACCATTTGTGCAAGGTCTGCGTTAGGCAGCCAACCCGTTTCTATAAATAAAGCAGTTATAATACCCCAAGCAATAAAAGCAGCAATGTTCGGCATAATCATTCCACTAAGAAAACTTCCGAACTTTTGAACTTTTGCCCTCAATCCTGAATTTTGACTTTGTTCAGCCACGTTAACAACTCCTCGTCTAATTTTTAATTTATCTTGTATTTATAATGGTAAAGCGGTTACACCCCTGTTATCAATACAATCTAAACACACGTTTGTCACTTCTACTGTTGACAAAATTTAATTCAAATATAAATTTTTTAAAAAAATCGCTTAATAAAACGCTTTCTTCTAAACCCATTGATACATAAAGGGTTTAGCGTTTTTTCAAAAAAAGTGAATATCTATTATTTTTAAAATCTTCTGCATTCTTTACTATGTATAAGCAAACTGAAATGCAGACTTACTTAGTGGGTGCCATCGTCCATTTTCACGTTTAGAGCCTGTTTATCGCCATTAAGCTGGTTTGATAATCTGCGAAGAGAACACTATTATAAAAACATTGGCAATTCCAGTTTGCCTAGCTAACTTGGAATAAGTGATTGAAAAATTAAAAGGAGGCCATTGTCATCAAAACATTAAAAATGGAACAGGTGATTTTGCATGAGTCCTAATAACGCTACAATCACACAAAATGATCAAACATTAACCTTCGAAAAACCTACAGTTGAAGACGGCTCTGCCATGTGGGAGCTTGTTGACAACTCGACCCTTGATCAAAATTCACCTTACAAATACATTATGATGTGTGAATTCTTTTCGGAGACATGTATTGTTGCCAAGCAGGAAGATCAACTCGTTGGATTTGTTACAGCCTTTATCCCTCCCGAGAAAAGTGATGTCCTGTTTATATGGCAAGTGGGAACGGACACTTCTCAACAAGGAAAAGGGGTAGCTTCTCGTCTATTAAATGAATTACTAACTCGAGAAGGATGCGAAGACGTTCATTACGTGGAAGCAACGGTTACTCCGTCTAATAAAGCTTCCCAGTCATTATTCAAACGTTTAGCAAGAGATCACAATACGAATTGTGAGGTTTCCGAATGCTTTTCCGAGGAATTGTTTCCTGGGGATAACCATGAAGAAGAAGAAACTTATAGAATCGGACCATTTTCCAAATAGAATCATGAAAAATTTCCAGAAATTATTCAAGGAGGTTATTAGAAAATGAAAAACGATCTAACCGTATTCGAACAATTAGAATCTGAGGTACGCTCATATTGCCGTAGTTTTCCAACAATTTTCACGAAAGCTAAAGGACATAAAATGTGGGATGTAGACGGTAAAGAATATCTAGACTTCTTTAGTGGTGCAGGGGCCTTAAATTATGGACATAACGATGAAAATATGAAAAAAAAGCTAGTTGAATACATTATGGATGACGGGATCACACATAGCTTAGACATGGCTTCAACAGCGAAAAAAGACTTTTTAACAAAATTAAATGAAGTTATCTTAAAACCACGTAATCTTGACTACAAAGTGATGTTCCCTGGTCCAACAGGTACGAACACAGTAGAAAGTGCACTTAAACTAGCTCGTAAAGTTACTGGGCGTACAGAAGTAATTAGCTTTACTAATGGATTCCATGGTATGACCATTGGAGCACTTTCCGTTACAGGAAACTCCTTCAAACGTAAAGGAGCAGGAATTCCTCTCCACAATGCTATTACTATGCCCTATGATAGCTATATTAATGATAAATCTGATTCGTTAGATTATCTTGAGCAATACCTTGAAGATGGCGGAAGCGGCGTAGAAATTCCGGCAGCAGTCATTTTAGAAACTGTTCAGGGTGAAGGCGGTTTGAACACAGCAAGCAATGAATGGCTCAAAAAACTCGAATCCATTTGTAAACGCTGGGATATCTTCCTTATCATTGACGACGTTCAAGCAGGGGTTGGACGTACAGGTACTTTCTTCAGCTTTGAACCTGCTGGTATTACCCCAGATGTTGTTTGCCTTTCTAAATCAATTGGTGGATATGGATTGCCATTTGCGATCACTCTCATTAAACCAGAACATGATGTTTGGGCACCAGGTGAACATAACGGAACGTTCCGTGGTAATAATATGGCATTTGTAACAGCAACAGAAGCCCTGAATTATTGGGAAGATCCAAATTTCGAAAAAAGTATTCAAGAGAAAGCTGTCAAAATCACTGACTTCCTTGAAGGTCTTGTTAAAAAATACCCTGAAATGGATGGGTATCGTAAAGGCCGTGGCATCATGCAAGGAATCTCCTCAAACGTAGATGGTTTTTCTGAAAAAGTGGCAGCACGCGCATATGAACAAGGATTAATTATGGAAACAGCTGGATCTAATGATGAAGTATTCAAACTTTTCCCAGCCATTAATATTGATGATAAAGCACTTGAACGCGGCTTTGAAATTGTTGAAGCTGCCGTTAAGTCCGTCGCTAAAGAAGACAAACTAGTAACATCCTAAATTAATCACAACACTCAACACACTAGGAACTGGAGGAAAATATTTATGAAAGTCGTTAAACTAGAAGATATTATCGGAAGTGAAAATGAAGTTAAAGGTGATAACTGGACTTCCCGCCGCTTGCTACTAAAAAAAGACGGTATGGGTTACTCCGTTCATGACACCACGATTAAAGCTGGAACAGAAACACACATTTGGTATCAAAACCACTTGGAATCCGTTTATTGCATTGAAGGCGATGGCGAAGTAGAAACACTTAAAGACAACAAAGTATATCCAATTAAAGCAAATGAAATCTATGCACTAGATCAAAATGATGAGCATCTATTGCGTGCAAATACAGACATGCGTATGGTTTGCGTCTTTGATCCTCCGATTACTGGAAGAGAAATTCATGATGAAAATGGCGTTTATCCAGTCGTAGGCGATGATGAATAATCTTGACAAAACCCTCTCTAATTTGATTTAGAGAGGGTTTTTATTGTTCATTTGAAACATTTCCACCTATAAAATCCCCTAAATTTGTTTTTCAATTGCTTCTTCAACTAAAGCCCCCAATAACGTAAGACTTGAATTCGAGATAATATGCCTATCATAATGTCTTTTTTTATTATGACACTTTCTTTGCGGCCACGAAGGTCCTGATCGTGCCTGACCCCCACCCTGTTAAAGTGGTTACGTAGTGGGGATCAGGCACTTTTTGACCCATCATCCTTTAGATCGCTAACGAAGTGGTTCCATGCACGACAAAGGAGCACCAGCCCTCTGCACAGTGCTCCTTTTACTATGGAAAATTAAAATTATTGATGATCTACCTGTTCTTCCTCTGTCAATCCTTTTCGTTTATAGACGATTTTTGAAAACAATACGCCTAATTCGTATAAGCCGATGAGAGGTCCCAACACAATTATTTGGGAAAGCAAATCAGGCGGCGTGATCAGCGCGGAAACTAACGCCATCAGTATATAGCCGTACTTGCGCATCTCCACCAATTTAGCAGGTGTGATGACTCCGATAGCTGTCAGGAACATGAGAAACAAAGGCACTTCAAATAGAAAACCGAGTGGAATCGATGTCATCAGCATGAATGAAAAATATTCTTTGGCAGTTATCATCATATCGAAATTTTCCGAACCTATTCTCATCAGAAAACCATAGACCGTAGGAAAAATGATAAAAAAACCAAAGGAAATACCAGCGAGAAAACTGAAAAAGATTCCCGGGATAAAAGACAGAGCTGTTTTACTTTCCTGCGCACTCATCGCAGGCCGGACAAACTTCCATCCCTGATAGCCGATAAACGGAGCCGATAAACCAAGGCTAAGGCTCCCGGCGATTCCTGTGTAAAATCGGACAACATCCAATGGTCCCAACATAACCAGTTTGCTTGCATCGGTTAATACTGGAATGACATAATCAATCGAAACTAGAATGATCACAAAACAAACCAGAAAGAAGATAACCGAACTGATTATGGCCTTCCTTAAATCGGTAAGGTGTCCAACGAGCGTCTGTTCTGCTTCCAACGTTTGATTGTCCATATGTGCTTCACGCATCATCGATTCCCCCCGGCTGGTCAAGATGGACTATCTTTTTTGTCTGTTTCCGCGGACTCTATAGGTACTTTCTGTTCCTCTAAATCATCATTCATCAGATTGCTTGCAGATCTCTTAAACTCTGACAGTGTTTGACCGAACGCGGCACCGATTTCCGGCAATTTCTTCGGTCCGAAAATGATCAATGTCACTACCAGAATAATAATCAACCCTGGAATGCCAATATTCGTTAGTCCCATCCCTAGTCCCTCCTTTTTAATTATCCATCAAGCATTCTTCTAAGCGTGTTTCCTGTCGTTAACAATTTTCACTAATTGTCCGCTTTCTTCTCGATACTTCAAGATACCTTCGGCTGCCCGGTATGCCAAAGCACCGACTGTACCTGTCGGGTTGTAACCACCATTATGTGCGAAAGCCGAAGCACCGACCACGAATAAATTCTCGACATCCCACATTTGGGAGTAATTGTTCACGGCCGAGGTTTCGGGGGCCCCTCCCATAATCACTCCGCCGGTATTATGTGTGGTTTGGTATGGGACAATACTGTAATGGTCGCTGATTTCTCTAGGTTCTACCCTGCTTGCACCCATTTCCTTCATGATTTCTGCACTCTTCTCTGTCAAATAGTTGTGCAGATTCCGGTCCTGTTCGGTATAGTCATAGGTCAAACGGAGCAGCGGATAACCGAAAATATCCTCATATTCCGGGTCCAGGCTCAAGTAATTGTTGCGATGGGGAATGGAAGCACCTTGTACACCGACTGCCAGATTCCGGTGATAATATTTGATCGACTGGGACTTGAACTCTTTCCCCCAGTTCGGTGTATCGTTAGGCGCGGTGTTGTTGTTGATAGGACGCTGCCCCGTTTGCGTAATCGCTATTACACCCCCGTGTATGAAGTCCATATTCGAATGATCAAAGTTATCGCCATTATAATCATCCACAGAAGCCCCAAGCGAACCTGCCCCCATATAGGTGTTGAATTTTTCTTCCTCAAAGAAACCTGTCGCACCAGGTAATATTTGATAACAATAGTTTTTGCCAATAACTCCGGTTCTACTCTCCGGATCATAAGGACGTCCGATTCCGGAATTCAACAATAACCGGACATTGTTCATGACATAACTTGTCAGCACGACAATATCTGCGGGTTGAATAAATTCTTCGCCTGTTTGCAGGTCGATATATTTTACTCCGGTAGCTTTGCCTCCCTCATAGATCACTTCCGTCACATTGGCATGGGTTCTTAATTCAAATTTCCCTGATTTCTCAGCCGTAGGAATTACCGTCACATTCGGGGAAGATTTCGCCCCATATTCACAACCGAAACGTTCACAAAAACCACAATATTGGCACTGGTTGATCGTTTGGCCATCAGGGTTCTCATAATTTTCAGAAAGGTTTGCGGATGGCATATGGTAGGGACTCAATTTCAAGTTTTTTGCTGCGTCCTTGAATCGCTTCGTGATCGGTGTTTCTTTCATCGGCGGGGTCGGATAATCGTTTTCTCGCGGAGCACTGTTCTTGTTGTCTTCTCCGCTTATTCCTGCCGTCTGTTCGAATTTATAAAAATACGGTTCCAACTCTTCGTAACTGATCCCCCAGTCCTGAAGGGTGTAGTCTTCACCGAGTTTGTTTTTTCCATACTTTTCTTCGGTCATCGTCTTGATTTGCAGATCATATGGCAAAAACCGATATGTCTGGCCGTTCCAGTGGACGCCCGCACCACCAAGCCCTTCTCCTAATAGGAAAGAACCTAATTGCCGCATAGGCAAAGCGCGTTCATCCCGGTGATTACGAAATGTAATAGTTTCCCGGGAAAGATCCTGCATCAATTCATATCGGATCGCATAACGGTATTCATCGTGGACATGTTTAAAGTCTTCCGTGGATCTTGCTTTGCCTCGTTCAAGACCGACGACTTGAACTCCTTGTTTGGCAAGTTCAGCTGCAATAATACCGCCTGTCCAGCCAACTCCGACGGTAACTACTTCTACCTTATCCAATGTTGTAGCCACTGTTCGTCCTCCTTTTCTCTAGTGAGCGATGTGTGCTCTTAAAGCTTTTGGTTCTTTTTTAATAAAATCTTTTTTGTCGATTTCATTGATGTAACTCATGTAGTTGCCCGGAAACTCTTTCATCATCCAGCCTTCCATGTTGTTATTCCCTCCGTAAAGCGGGTCAGAATAAGCCCCTTCAATCGTTGCCGACCGGAGTAATTCAAAGAAAGTAGTGGGAGTTACCCCTTTCAGGTCGACTTCTCCGTCCTGGAATTTTTGTAGTATTTGATCTTGCTGTTCGCCTTCAAGATCGACAAAAGAAGTGTCAAATTGGTTTTTGCTTTCTCGTTCGATTGCCTGGATGCCGACATCAAATACTTCATGTCTTTTCAGTCTCGTCTGGTAGCCCTGAAAGTCAGAAGCAGGATAAAACGGACCCCGCATATATTCCCTGTCGTTTCTGCCGTATGAACCGGCTAACTGGTGATCGATAAAAAACGGCACTCCGAGTTTCACTGCCCCTGGTCCATTATCATCCTCCGGGAAAATCCGTTCCGTCGCGGAGCTGAGAATTTCAAAATCACTCTGTCTCGTAAAGTACATCAATGCCTGGTTGTAATTCGTTGATTCGTTGTTGGTTGCTCCCTGTTTCTGTCCCTGGTTTTCATTGTTGTTGCCAAAAAGGTTCTTGCCAAGGACCGTACCTAGAAAGCCCCCGCCGATCGCACCCCCGGCTGCATAGCTCGAGTTTTTGATGAACCGGCGCCGGGACATGGTGGAACGTTCTTTTTCGTCTGCCATTTTGCGCCTCCTATAATAGATGGATTTCATTTCCTTTAATAATATAAACCCAATTGGAAAATAATATACTCTCCATGAACTATCGGTGCCTGGCAGGAGTGTTGATTATCCATTATTTACCAATTTGTTCAATTCAACTTTGGTGGCACACCTCCCCCTTGTAAAAAGAACCACTGAATTTCAGCTCGCACCTCTACGGGAAGCGTTTGACAGACGAATTTTCTTGTGAAGGCTTAAAAGACTAGGGGCTCAAACAAACGCCATATACTTTCTGTGGCGTTATAGAGCCAACGAAGAAGGATATAGGCAATGACTTCAGGTGGAACATCTCTAACATTGGTAGCTACTCGGATGTGATTTTCTTCGGAATCCAGGAGGGTAACCAAACGATATCTGTTTTTCGTTCGGTTTTTTCCTTTTCCTATATAGCGGACTCATCTTTTAAGATGGAGGTCATCTTGTCTGGAGCTTCCCAAGTCTTTCGACGCTTTAGGGTCCGGGTCTTGGATGACGAAAAGAAATCAGCGACTCGTATGAAGAAGAAATGCTTCTCTTTGTGGAGATGGTCGAAGAACTTTGAGTTGGCATAACCTCGGTCTGCCGTGAAAATGGAAGGTGTTTGTTGGGTGGTAAGAAGAGAAGGGGCAACCATGATGTCCTGATCCCTTCCTGTGGTTTCAATCACCTGGAGAGGCTGTTGGTCGTCGGCAGCATAAAGGAAGTGTGAAGACGAATGGCAAAACGATGGCTAGAATACCGAGCCCATTCTCGCAGAGCGTTGCTTTGTTATCAGAAAGCATTTCCAAAGAACACTAAGTTCATGGTCTCTCCAGTAGAAGACCGATTAGGTATTATGGAGTTTCCAGAAAGTTTTGTGGATGGAGCTATTCGAGAAGTTAATGTCCTGCTTTACAAACTATAATAACCTTTTCATATTTAATCCCTTTACTCTGTATTACGTTTAAAGAATAACTATGACGTCAGCTGCAGATACATCAGTTTCAACAAAATAAAGTCAGTAATGAAGAATACATGGACATGCTTTTACTGGCAGAAGAAGATTTGAAAGGAAAAAAAGTATTAGATTGCCCGTCTGGAGCATGTTCCTTAAATCTTCATATATCTGGTGTTATCTCGAATTCAAGTATTCAACTAACCTGCCCGTTCGTATTATAAGGTTAACCAGAATTCTAGATATTTCTGGTTGACCATTTTTAATATGGTCTTATTATTACAGTAGCCAGGGTAGAACGCCCCTGCCCGTGGGACGTAGATCCCGTCAAGTAAACCGTTCACCCCCTACTGGTAGAAACATGTTTGAGGCTGGTTGGGACAAAGATCTCGTATAACAAGCGAAGCTATGATACTACTAGGAGGAATTAGGGGTTACTGGCAAAATTCCATTTGAGGAGGAGATTAAGAATGAATCCAGTCGTAGGTCTGGATGTTTCAAAAGGGGAAAGTGAAGTTCAAGCCTTTTTGGATAAGGGAAATCCTTACGGTAAAAGTTTTAGTATCAAGCATGATCTTGAAGGGCTAGGAGGATTACTAGAGTTTCTGGAAAGTGTCAAAGACAAAACCGGTATAAAACCATCAGTTATATTAGAGTCTACAGGGCATTATCACGCACCAGTTGTTCAGTTTCTGGAGCAGTATCACTATTTATTAATCATCGTTAATCCATTAATTTCTCACAGAGCAAAAAGTTCTAGCTTACGAAAAGTTAAAACGGATGCCATCGATGCTTATCGTCTGTGTGAGCTTTACTATAAAGAAGATTTAGAACCACATAAAAGGCGAGGTATTCAGCTTTTAAACCTGCGTAATCTTACACGACAACACGAGAATATTACGGGAATTTATGTGCAAACCAAGTTGCTTCCAAACAGTACTGGATCAAATCTTCCCTGAATATAAAGGAGTTTTTGGAGACTTATATTCCGTTGTGTCTTTACTTGTTTTAAAGGAATTCCCTGTATCAGAAGACATTTTAGCTGTTACCCAAGATACGTTGGCTGATAAAATCAAGGAATTCTGCAAAAGCCGGTCTAAGAGATGGGCAGAAGAAAAAGCTCAAGACCTTAAGAAGGCGGCAGCAAGGAATCCATTCAAGAAGACACTTTATCAGAGTCATTTACTGAGTCTTGGTATGTATATCAATTTGCTTCTTCAATACAAAGAGCATCTATCCCGATTGGACTCAGAGATAGACACTCTCGCAAAAGAAGTTGAAGAATATAAAATCATCCAATCTATCCCTGGTATTGGAGAAAAAATCGCTGCCACGATTATTTCTGAAATTGGGGAGATAGACCGGTTTGATCACCCCAAAAAGCTAGTAGCATTCGCAGGGGTTGATCCAGCAGTCCATGAATCAGGTAAGTTTAAGGCTACTTTAGTTCGGATTACAAAACGTGGTTCAAGTCGCCTGCGTCATGCCCTATATATGGCTGTTCGATCTGGTATTCGTGATTGTCGCAAACAAAAAACAACAGAAGAAATCATACTCAGAAACAAGAGATTAAGAGCGTTTTACGATAAGAAGCGTGAGGAAGGCAAATTATATAAAGTAGCCGTCATTGCTTGTGTAAATAAGCTCTTACATTGGATTTATGCGATATTGAAAAACAAAACCACTTTCCAAGATATAGCCTAATTGATATTTTCAGCTAAATAATACAAAACCTTCCAATTAAACACCCGAGGAAGGTTTGGCATGTGTATTTTTAGTATAACATGGGATATCTTAAGTTTTTATTGAAAAATGTTGACAAACTATTAGCTGGTTTGAGTGTAATCGTTCACAGCCTCTATATCACTACATTTTTAATGTTTGTGATAGGTAAAGGAACATGCGTTACTGTATTTAGCACTCCTTTTCACAGACAATTTAAGACTGATCATGGTCGCGGAACCTCAATATTATAATCATTAACATACTGAAGTTAATCATCAAAGTTAGTGCTTCAAATATATTCATCATGAGAGAGCCCCCTTTGTGATTAATCTCTCCTAACCCAAGTTTGTCCTATACGCAAAAAAAGCCTCATCTGCAATGTACAGATGAGGCTTTTCCTATTTATTGAGTTTACGAACTTCTTCTGGTCCTGAAATTTTAGTGGCTCCAGGATAATCTATACTTTGATCTCGATCAGATTCAACTTTTTTTGATTTCTTCAATTTTTTCTCTTGGCGATCTTTCCCCATCTTTTTTTGCCTCCCTTCCACAATATTATAAAGATAAGCAAGGGCATTCATTCCCGAAAAACATGCTCATTAATAGTAGCGGATTCGGTTTTTGAATTACAAAGTTGCAATTAGATTGTAAAGTACGATTAAAGTAACGAAACACAACCAAAACTGAACTACTCAATTAGCAAACTTCCTTCAGATTAATTAGGTGCTTGCATATCTTTACCATTCTGCATGTTTCTTATATTTACTGGTGGCGTACCATGAATATAAGGTGGTGAAGGAATTAATGATGGTTTTTGACCATTAGCACCAGGATTTTGTATATATTCAAACATTCCTTTTCCATCTAAAGAAGCACCTTTAGCCCAACGGCCTGTACTGCTTTCTTCACCTTCAGAGAAATTCATAAACGAGTAGGCTACATCCTGTTTTTCATGTTCAGGACTAAACGTGCTAGGAACGACAGCTCCTTGTGTTTGTTCTAATTCTTCTATAGCAGCCATCCACTGATTTTGATGCATCTTATCTCGTGCAATTAAAAAAGAGAGCATATCTCTCACACCAGGATCTGTCGTCATCTCGTAAAGACGAACCACCTGAAGTCTACCTTGCGATTCTGCATTTAAATTTGCTCTAAAATCGGCCAGTAAATTTCCACTTGCTATTGTATAACGAGCATTCCACGGATACCCTGCACTATCATTCGGCTGAGCACCTAGTCCGTTTACGATTGCATGCTGAGGATTCATCCCCCCTAATACCGCTTCTACAGCAGGATCTTTTGCTCCATTCTCCTGATCATTTGCTGGCGCACCATCTAAAAGCTGAGCAATCATTGTTGCAATCATCTCTACATGAGCAATTTCTTCAGTACCTATATCCAATAGCATATCTTTATATTTTCCTTCTGCTCTGCAGTTCCACCCTTGGAAAAGATATTGGATCATTACACTCATTTCACCATACTGCCCTCCAAGTATTTCTTGAAGCTTTTTAGCATACACGGGGTCCGGCTGAGTGGGTTTAGCATTGTATTGTAATTCTTTTACATGTGAGAACATTTTGATTATCTCCTTTTTTTCACTAAAGATCATTCTTCATTATCTTCACCTATAAAAAGGATGTTATGTTAGCAAAATCCCCCATACTATATATATTATTTTAGTATGAATTTTTGAGAATTGGTTATTTAATAAATACTTTTCTCATACCATTAGGGAAAACAGTTGGAAAGGATGAACTCTTTGGAAAGTCAATGTGCTTCAAGAAAATTTAAGAAGCACTGGAAAAGTGAAGAAAGCGCGAGGAGAAAGCAATAATAAAGATGATGACGATTTTCGTTCATAAAATCTACATCCTTCGCCACACATCATCCTTTTAAAAGGATATTCGTTTGCCGTAAAAATCAAAAAAGGTCAATGTATTTCATTTAAGCAGATTCCACTACTTGATAACATGTTGAATTAAAGATATAATTATTATGAAAATAAAAAACCAAGGTGCCCCAACACCTTGGATTAAGTAACAGAATGAGTTTCTAACAACTATTCTTTTTTGTGTATTAGAACCGCTATCAGCATTCCAAAGCTTAACATTAAGGTTATCGCTTCAAACGGAGTCACGAGACATCACCTCCTATCAGAGGCTTAACTCATTCTGATAGAGCACTTGCGATTTGAGTATACCACAGAGTTCATTATAATGTGTTTATTTTTTCCATTTTTCTGAAAAATGATAAAAAAGTATTGGTAGTAATTATCTAAGACAGTCAAGCTGTCTTTTTTTGTTTGAGTAATTGCTGTTCTCTACTTGCCAATTCATTAACTATATCGCAGTCCCTTTGTCGTTCCAAGCTTTGAACTTTCAGTTCGAAAAGAATCATGGGGACTTCTTTATCTCTAGCCAACTATTCATCCCGAGTTGATTGATGGACAAGTTTGTGAGGGTTAAGAATTTCTTTTGGATCTAGTGCTAACTTAATTTTCTCCATAACTTGTAGAGCATGGCCATGCTCCTTTTGTTGATATTTCATTTTACCAACACCCACTCCATGTTCCCCCGTACATGTACCGCTACGTAATAAAGCATATCCAACAATCTGTTCATTTAACTGTTCAGCTTTATTCACCTCATCTAGATCATCCATCTTCTACAATTTCTTTAGTAAACTCTACGTCTTGATTGAGTCCGGATTCATTGCCGTGGAATTCCAAAAACAAAGTAGGTTGTTCTTTATAACTTGTTTTACTAAATAAGTTTGCCTGCTTCATCGACAGCTCATCGACAAACTCCACGCGAGCAATTGGAACACCAGCTTGCAAAATAGCTACAACAGCTTCAACCGCATCGTCTACACTTCGAAATGAGACTCTAGCTGCTACGATTTGTTCTGGAATTCCGTACACCCTTAACGACAGATCCGTAATACAACCCAAGGTCCCCTCTGAACCGACCATTAGACTATTCAAATTGTAGCCTGATGAAGACTTTTGAGCTAAATTGCCTGTATGAATCAACTCTCCGTCTGCTAGAACAATTTCTAAGTCACGAACTTGATCACGCATAACTCCATATCTCACAGATGTTGTACCACTCGCGTTAGTAGCGGCCATACCTCCCAACGTAGCATCAGCCCCTGGATCTACCGAAAAGAAAAGCCCATATTTCTTCAATTCCTTATTTAGCTGCGAACGCGTTACTCCAGGCTGAACCTTCACTAAAAAATCTCTTTCACGAACTTCTAATATTTTATTCATATGTGAAAAATCGATCGTAACTCCATGATGATAAGGTATAACATGCCCCTCTAAACTAGTTCCCAATCCATATGGAATAACCGGCACATCGTAACGACTTGCAATACTTATAATTGTCCGCACATCTTCTGTACTCTCCGGAAAAACTACAACGTCTGGTGGACTTGCTTTATGATACGATTCATCATGGCTATGCTGTTCGATCAACGTTTCATTTATAGATACTTGGTGTGGATTCAATGATCCCCTCAAATTCTCGTACAGTTTATCCGTTATATTCATAAATTATTAAGTCTCCTTTACATAAACCTAATATTTAATCGGTTATTGTTTAGAATTATACTTAATAATCAGAAAAATTCAATATAACTTCACTATATGTACTAGTCATTGCTAAAGAGAGTAGACATTTCAAAAGTGTGCGAAGTTTCTTGTATACATGATTACCTTGTCGATACATTTATACTATTAAGGGTTAAATTGACAAAACAAACGCCCTAATACTGAACTTGAGTGCCTTCTTATTTTTTGAAAAATGTTTTTGTGGGCAATTGCCTTGCCGTGATTACTCATCAAGTTTTTCGCCGCATTAACTCTTTCTGTATCCAAATCGCGGCTAGCGATCCTTCACCCATAGCTGCCGTAACAAATTCAGAATGTGCTACTGTATCCCCCGCGGCCCATAGGTTCTCTACGCTAGTCATTTTTGTTTTTGGATCCACGACTAGATGCTTATTTTCAAGCGTATCAGCACCTAGCTCGATTGCTAAGTCAGAACGCACCTTATTTCCTCCAAACGCCACAAATCCCTTCTCAGCATTTAAATTTCGACCGTCTTTGGTTTTTATTCCCTGAAAGGTTCCTTGATCCTGAAACACTTCTTCAATTTCTATAGATTCGCTAAACACATTATGAGTTTTTAATTTATGTTGGAGTTCGCGTGAGACCTCTCCTCCCCCATGATTAATATAGGTAATATCAGAACTCCAATATAAAAGGGTTAAGGCCATCGATGCACCTACATCTCCCTGCCCCATGACAATGGTCTTTTTGTTAGTAATTTCATATCCATCACAATCTGGACATACGTATATCGAGAGTCCAAGGCAAGGCTTAACCCCAGGAATAGCAGGAATATTATCTTTTACGCCCGTCGATAGTAATAAATTTTTCCCTTCAAACGTTTGACCACCTGCTGAGTCAACCAAAAATCCCTCGTTACTTTTATGTAATCTAATCACTTCATCATCAACAAATACAACCCCCAACCTTCCCGCTTGTTGACGGCCTGCTTGACGTAACACTTTACCACTAACCCCTTCCGGAAACCCAAGAATGTTATTATATTTCCTACACAATGATGAGCGTCCATCTTCCGAATCAATGATCAGAACGTTTCTATTATATCGACCTAATTGAATTGAGGCTTGAAGTCCGGCTATTCCTCCACCGATAATAATACAGTCATAATTCATAAACATAACTTCCTTTTCGTTTTTACTTACTTTTCCACTACACGTGTTCATCCATACTTTCTAAATTAAAAATTAGAAAAGACGATATACAAGGGCATATCGTCGAGCTAAAATGTTCAAGTAGTTTACATTGAATTATTCACTTGTTTTCCAATGCCTTAATCCATTTATAGAATCCTAAAACTATAAACAACAATAAAGGATACAACAATAGGGAATACCATAAACGCCACCATCCATGATTGAAATAGCCCCAAGGGTCCGGCAATAAAATAACTGCTTCATAAAGTGTAATGGCTGTGCCAAAACACAAAACATAAAAAACACGTCTAAGTAGGGACCTTTTAAACGGATACTTATTTAAAAAGATTATATTTACTGCCGGAATAACCAATGTCATTACAAGTAGATCCTTCGCATTTAATTCTTGTGAAAAATACCAGTACGCTTGATACTTACCCATAAGAAAAAAATCAACCAATACCTGTACCGCAATGGTGAAAGTCCAGATATGAACACTTTGGCTCTTAGTAAGTTTTGTATTCAGTAAGAAAGCTGCGGAATTAAAAAGAAGGATTGCGACTAATAAACCAAACACACTCATCCCCCTTCCATTTACTTTCTTGTTAATCGGTTAGTGCAATACTAATCGTTACCTTTAGCCAGTTCATTATGATTAATCGTTCGGGGTGGCTCCTCAAACCAACCATTTTCAATCATGAGATTAATTCCGTCTTCAGCAAACAAACCGATTTCTACCATCAGACGAGCATAATGGGTAGATAAGTCCCGCCTTAAACAAGTAGACATAGACGTACCGTAATATGCGATGCCGGCAGCGTTCATGGCTGAAGTTTGAAACATCATAAGTTTATCGGAAAACGGCGGAACTGTTGACTCCTTAACACCTGTATCCCACATGACTGAAGCAGGTAGTTCCTCCTTTTGTAACACATTGCTAAATAAATTCGTATGTTTCCCAGCTATTTCTTTTCCTCTTTCTATATATTGACGAACCTTTTTCGACCTAGCTACTTGTTGAAATCCAGTCAATAATTGTTGCCCGAGTGCGTTTCGTTGAATATTGTCATAAAGATTGGCCACTTCCAATGAAAGTAATGGCCTTTTTTCACCAAAAAAACCAGCAAGGAAATTCTGATTGGTTACAAAGTCGACTTTGTTTGGAGTAGTAATATAGGGGGCGCGTACGTATATACCTTTTGTTAACAAAACATCCATTGCCTGCTCGCGAAGTTTTATAGACTCACGCAAACATTCAGAAAATAAGTACTGAATATCAGGTCGTGCCGCTAAAGACAAAGCTTGGGAATACAATGTCAGCCCCATTTGTCCAGTCTGTTTTACATTATTTATCCAAAATTCATCTGTATATAAACTTGGAGCTGTTAAATCAACGTCTTGTTCATTAAGTCCAATGGGCACTGGAATATTTTCCGATTGAAACAGTGTTTTAAGTTTCTCAACATGGTCTTGAGACAAACTTAATCCATATTCTATGACGGCACGAACTTCACTATCTTCAACCGTTTTTAATGAATGCTTAAATGTGCAAACGGACATACTATCATTCATGTACATTGACCAAAGTTGGGAAATCTCAGCCGAGGTTAACCTCTGGGTCTGCATAATTTTAACCTCCAAAATAATTTCTATATAGCTATTTTCCCCTATATCCCTTCAAATTATTCGACATATCACGCATTAACAGGTTTTACAACGATTATCATTATATTAATGATCTCTTTGGAGAAGCTAGTTACTATAGCAGAATTATTTGAAATTTTAAAGGCGGGAACAAAATGCACCTAGCCATCACCATTTGGGCCGTTTTAGCAGCCTGGCGTTGGGGAAAATGGGAGAACTTTCATAAATACCACGCAACAATGATTTACTTGTCCACAATGGATTTATTATATTTCTACCTAACCATAGATTACCCTTTATGGCGCCTTCAGCCTGACTTAGGTATGAGTGACGGCCTCATACAAATTCTTTATACCTTCATAATTTTCCCTTGCACCGTTATCATTTTTTTATCACGTTATCCTAATGTTTTTTCTAAACAATGTCTTTATATTGGTAAATGGATTGTTATTTATATCGGAGTGGAAGGAATCGGATGGATATTTGGACGCATCAATTATGCTCATGGTTGGAACTTAGGAGCATCTTTTCTATTTCTTTTCCTAATGTTTCCCATGCTCCGATTACACTATAAAAAGCCAATAGTTGCTTATGTTGTATCTATAATCGTTATTACTTCTTTACTATTCTTATTTGGTATTCCTTTGCATAAGGAGGAGGGTCTATGAGTGAAGAAAAATTTCCAGAACCTCTAGAAGAAGTCTACCTAGCGGAGAGAATACTATTGGAGTCCAATTATCATTATTGGATCGAGCATGTCTTATTCACATTCAATTGGTGGTTTCTTTTAGCTTTGACTATTGTTCCATGGATCATTTGGTTTCGGTTAGTGGATAGAAATAGACTATTAGAGATTTCCTTTATCGGAGCTATCGTAGCAACTACAGCAATTATCTTAGATACGATAGGTACATCGCTTCAATTATGGTCATATGGGTACAAACTTGTCCAAATGATTTCACCACTCTATCCCATTGATCTATCCTTACTCCCCGTCTTATTTATGCTTTTATACCAATGGTTCACAACTTGGAAAGCCTATATCATTAGCCAAACCATTCTAGCCGCACTCGGTTCCTTCGTGGCCGAACCTTTATTTATTTGGCTAGGAATCTATATCTTGCATGAATGGGAAATTTATTATTCGTTCCCTATTTATATTGCACTGGCGATTATTTTTAAAGGGCTTGTTGAAAAACTAAAAGCGAACCAAGCTTACGATAAGTAACGGTAATATTTTGCATAGTAATTCTACTCCTGCAAATTAACCGTATATCAGCCAATAAATTGTAACATAATGGGAAATAACTTCTATGTGAATGAAGGGATATCTTTGAAAAATTCTCAACATACGGATGCGAGACGTTATAAAGCATACGTTAGTTCAGTTGGCACTACTCAGCTCCACTTACGAAATCCAGCAATAATTGCCTGGTGGTCAGCAGCATTCCCAGGATTTGGTCATCTCCTTCTCTCCAAATACCTTCGTGGGTTCGTACTGTTCATATGGGAAATTTTTATAAATGTAAATGCTAATATAAATTTGGCCATGATCTATTCATTTGGTGGAGAATTTGATCTAGCAAAGCAAATATTAGAACCAAGGTGGATGCTGCTCTACATTCCCACCTATATTTATGCGATTTGGGATAGCTACCGGACATCGGTTGATATGAATAAAGTTTATTTATTAGCTGAAAGAGAAAATGCTGAATTTGTCAGTTTCCAAATTACAGCTTTAGAAATAAATTACTTAGATAAAAGAGTTCCTTGGGTTGCAGTAATGTGGTCAATTTTCATGCCTGGAACTGGCCAACTTTACATCCATAGAATTGTAGGGGCATTCTTTATCATGATCTGGACCATAGTTATCGTTTATTTTTCACATTTTAATGAAGGGATCTACTTTCTATTTTTAGGGGATTTAAATCAGGCAAAAGCAGTGATTAATGGAGAATGGTTGTTGTTCATACCTTCAGTTTACTTTTTTGCAATGTACGATGCTTATGTAAATACAGTCGAAAATAATAAACTGTTTGATAATGAACAAAGAACTTATTTAACCAAAAGATATAAAGGTTCAAACTTTGATTTACCTATAAACCTTAAGAAGAGAAACTAGGTGAATAATTTGTATGTGATGTCAACCTTTGAACATACCACTTACTTGGAATTAGCTTTATCTGCATTGGAAATGGAAAACATCCCGAAAGAAAATATACTAGCTGTTCCTCTTAATAATCGAAAAGTAAAAAGAAAACTTTTTGACACAATTCACCGTTCTGATGGCATTAGTTTGTTTGACCTTGGAGCGGCCTTTGCGACTGTTTTTTCAGTCATAGGAGCGAGTATTGGATTCCGCTTAGAATGGGGCCCTATTATTTGGGGAATTATAGGAGCCATCATCGGCTTTGCTTTAGGATTTTTGATTGATTTATGGTTCAATGCAAACAAACGTAAAAGGGACAACAAATTAAAAAGAAAAACATCTGAACTCATTTTAATCGTGTATTGTCACAATGAGCAGGCTGATTTAGTAGAAGGTATCCTATGGGAAAATTTGGCCTTAGGTGTGGCTCAGTTGGAAAAAGAAAATAGTAATCCAACTCAAACTTAGTATAAATAAATTATGAAATGGACGCGAGCCTGTTCACACCTAAACACGCCAACATCGTGAAAATTCAGGACCTTCCACACGTCACTCCCACATCCCCCAAAAACTAAGGAACCGTTACTTATTATTATTCTATCTAATGGGGCCTTAGTTGAATAAGAAATAAGATGATTGTAGTTAAAAAAAGCTTGGAAATCCAATAACGGGTTCCGTTTCCTATCACAAAACTCGAAATCAAACTATAAAATGCACCTAAACTTGTATGACTAATTGCAATGTATTTTAGTAGTATTCTTATTTTCGATTGCTTCTTCAACTAAAGCCCCTGATTATGGAATTCTCAACTTCAAGACATTCCGGTGGTTTCCGTTACACCTCTCTTTGTGAAGACCAATTCTGAATTTATATTACAGATCAATAGTACAGGATCTATTAATGGCAGAAGTGGATCATTTCAATGGCAATATACACACAGCACCCCCGATTTTCATAAAAAGCGTTCCGTTCCACTCTTCATAGTCTTGGGGGAGGGGAGACCTCGAGACTCCAACGGGAAAGCAAAGCCACCCCATTCGACATGGAAGTGAACGAACCCCCAACATAGGAGAATGCGTCTTATCTATGCTATAGAATGAAGCCACACCCCACACGACAATTGTGAGGCAGACGGAAACCTCAGTAATGGGTTCTTCAAATTGTAGGCTATTCATAGATGGGAGTTTGCAACTGCACACTTGTTCCCTATGGTGTAGCGAACACAGAAGACGACTCATGGAGTAGGGCTTTTCATTAAAAGCAAAGGATGGGTGGCTAGGAAACGGGGAGATTCCCAAGCCTCCCACCATTCGTTGAAGTGGTATCGAGACACTTATATGGTAAAGGGGCGGAGGGAAACGGGGAGACTCCTATGGGATGTGCGGGACAGCTGAGACCCCACAGGACGAAGTCCGAGGAGGCTCAGCGCCCGCCCCATGGAAAGCGAGCCGTTTCCCGCAGCCCCTACATTCACACAAACATCTCGAATTCAAGAATCTCTATATATATTTTAACATAATTCCCAATATTCCTTTTGGTATTTTGTATGCTAATTTATATGTTAAATACCGATAATCGTTGATATAACAAGCAATAATAAGAGACCAAATCATATGCAATTTGGTCTCTTCGTTCGTAGGTTATTTCATGTTTTGTACTCGAAAACTGAACCCGTTAGATTTTGGGATAGTGTTTTTCAAAAAGTTCATTATTAATAGAAAAGGACTTTTTCAGTGGCCTCGCGCCAGCCTGAGGAGGCTCAGCGCACGCCCACGGAAAGCGACTCCTTCCCCACCGCCTACTTTCTCCACACCATCATCTCGGAAGCTAATCTTCAACAATCCTGCCCGTTTGTTTAAGTTTAATCGTTCACAACATATTCAGAATGTGTTGTGAACTCAAGCGAAAACTAATCATTTCCAATTGAATTTATGTATGCTAATTTGCATGCGAAGTTGCAGGTCAAAATGTAGTACAATGGCTATTGTTCCCTAACAAATTGGTATGCTGTAAACGCTAGAATAAAGTTGACAGTTTTCGCTTGATAAGATTTTACACTTTTGCTCTATCAG